>WRJA01000046.1 GCA_009782435.1 Oscillospiraceae bacterium | reverse complement strand
ACCGATAAAAACCGTTTCCCTCACATATAAAGGACACCCGCTGAGGCGCAAGGACAACATGATTTATTTCGGCAGCATGGCTGACAAATACATTATTATGCTGCAGATAATCGACACAAAAAAAATCAAAGACTTAGACGTGGCGACCAAGGTTTCGGTACAGCTTCAATTGACCGATCCGGATTTGAAAAGCCGCGACCGCGTTGTCAAAAAGAGTGAGAAAGACAGCTTATACGCAGCCATGGACGTCGCTTCCGTATGGCTCGACAGAGCCTTAACGGCAGGGTGAGCGTTCAAGAGGATAAGAAAATGAAAAGAATGATGAAAACGATTTTCTTTGCCGCGGCGACGGCGGCTCTTCTGACGATCACGGCGGCGGCCGCAAGCGCCGGGGCAGGCATTGTCAATGTCAGTTCGCTTAATCTGCGCGCTGCCGCTGACTTATCCGCTGAGATCCGCGAAGTCATTCCCGGCGGCTCATGCGTTGTGATATCCGAAAAGACAGGCGATTGGTATAAAGTAGTCTACAAAGGAACGGTCGGCTGGGCGGCGGCCGAGTTTATTGATTTTTATGAAAACATAGACGCCGATTTGGGATACGGAGTCGTGTGCGGCGACAGCGTTCGTATGCGCGACGCCCCGGGTTTCGTCAGTTTTGTCACCGAGCATTTTAACAACGGCACTACCCTGTCCGTCTCCGGCGTTTACGGAGAATGGTATAAAGTAAACCTGATAGGCGGAAACGAAGGATACATCCACAGCGACTATTTCGGATTAAGGGGCGAGCCTCTTCCGCGAAATGAAGCCGAGGGCAGGCGCATAACGGACACAGCCATGAAATACCTCGGTCTCCCGTATCTTTGGGGGGGCACCGGCCCCGGCGGATTCGACTGTTCGGGTTTTGTCTACTCAGTTTACAAAGAATGCGGATATAAAATCAATCGCACCGCCGACACTATCTTCAAAAACGGAAAATTTGTCGAAAAATGGGATCTCCAAACAGGAGACGCGATCTGCTTCACAAACAGCGGCGGCTCGGAGATCGGACATGTTGGCATCTACCTCGGCAACGGACTTTTTATACACAGCTCTTCTGTCCATGACGGAGTTATAATCACAGAACTTGACTCGGAATACTACACCGATAACTACGTGGGCGCAAGGCGTATCGTCTGATACCCCGCCCGGGCCATACACTGTGTGACCTGTTAATAAGAACTGCGGTAAAAACGAAAATCTCGTTTTTACCGCAGTTCTTAAATTGTTATTCGATCATTCCTGATGGGGGTGTCGAGGTTGATCCTCGGTAAATTTATTTATGATCCCGACCAAATGCCCGATTTCCGGCTTGGACAGCTGGGCGTCGGCGCCGACCTCCAAACCTTTGAGCATCATCGTTTCGTCTATCAGAGAAGAGAAGATAACAACAGGCAATACGTTTAATACAGAGTCGTTCTTGATCATTTTTGTCAGCCGGTGTCCGTCCATTTGCGGCATCTCAATGTCAGTAATAACACAACACACCTGAGATTTCAGCGGGACCTCATTATTCTCTTTTGCCCTCTGTAAATATCTCCAAGCCTCTTCGCCGTTCGTCATAACGATAAGGTTGTTGTAGCCGGCCTGCGAGAGGGCGTCCTGAAGAAGTTTTCTAATGAGAGCGCTGTCCTCCGCAATAAGGATGGGCGCGTCGCTTTCTTGATTTAGAATAAATTTCCTGACTTCATCCGGATGGAAACCCGTTTCGGGACAAATATCAAAAGCAATTTTCTCAAAATCCAAAATCGATATGATCCGGTCTCCGACTTTGGCTATTCCCGTGACTATCCCTTCTCCTCCGCCGTAAATGATAGGATCGGGTTTCTCAATAGCCTGCCATGACACGCGGTTTATCCCGACAACTCCGTGCACATGAAACGCCACGTTCATTTTGTTGAAGCTCGTGATGATATATATGTCTTTCTCGGGATTTTCAGATTCGTATAAGCCCAAATATCCGGCAAGATGTATTACGGTATAAACCATACCGCGCGGATTGATGATACCCTCGATACAAGGGTGAGAATTCGGCATCTGCTGAATCGGCTGAGCCTGCATCAGCTCGGTTATCTTCGCCACATTAATGCCGAAACTGTTGCCGGCTATCAGAAACTCAAGAATCTCCAACTCATTTGTTCCGGTTTCAAGCAAAATATTGGTTTCTACACTATCCATTGAATATCACCCCTCGTTTAATAGTATCGTCAGTTATACAGCTCCGTTATCCTTACCCCGTAGTTCTCATCAATAACAACCACTTCGCCGGTGGCCACGAGTTTGCCGTTAACAAGTATCTCGACCGGGTCTCCGGCGGTTTTTTCAAGCATGATCACCGTACCGAAGTCAAAATCAAGAATTTCGCTGATTTCCTTATTGGTTTTCCCCAGTTCGACCGATACGTGAAGCGGTATGTCATACACCATGCTCAAACCGCTCCCCGAATAGTCATATTCCCGATCAGAGCCGAATGATTCATATTGAACGGGCCTTATTTCCGGCGCGGGTCCTCCGGTTTGCGCGGGAGGGCTTTGTGTCTGAGGCTCCGGCGCGCCGAGAATATCTTCGAGCGTCACCGCCGCGGCCGCAGGTTCCGGCGCGGTCTGCGCCGCGGCTTTCGCGGCCGCTTCAGCCGCGGCCGCCTCAGCCGCCTTTTTAGCCTTTTCGGCGTTGGCCTTCACAAGTTTCGCGGATATCTCGCGGCCTTGGTCGTAAGGCATCAGCTGTATCAGCTGGCTCTTCAACAGCCCTTCGATCTCCATGTCGAAAATTATTACGATAACGATCTCGTCTTTAGCAAGCATACCGTCTTCTTCGGATTCCAAGGTTTTAAGCTGCGATATTGGCGGAGAAATATTCACCATACAGCCTATTACTTCCGAAAGAGCCGTCGCAGACGAACCTATCATCTGGTTCATTATCTCGTTCATGGCGCTCATGTGCAGCTCGTTGAATTCGATCGGCTCTTCGATCACTCCTTCGCCGCCCATTAAAACGTCGGTTATCACGGCAGCATCATATTCTTTCAGCAGCAGAAGATTGTCTCCCGTTATCCCTTCGGTATACTCAACGTTAATAATCACAAAAGGTATCGTGTACATTGCCAACACTTCGCGCGTCGTATGAACGGACACCCGCGGCGTTGTTATCTCCACCCGCCTGTCCATCAGCGTATACATCGTCGTCGCTACGGCGCCCATGCAAATATTGCCCACTTCGCCCAGCGTATCCGTCTCCTCGGGAGTGAGCGCCGTTCCGCCCGCCGACAGCGCCCCCTCAGACACAGCCGGCGTTAAGCCTTCCTCATACAGCGAATCGCTCATCCTCACTCTCCCCCTCCCTTATTATCTCCGTTATCTTTACCGCATAGCGTTTCCCGGCGGAACCTATCTTCGCCCGGAACTTCGCTATGTGCGCCACATTCACCATCAACGGCTCCGTAACCATGTGTCTCAGCCTTATTACGTCGCCCACGTTCAATTCCATTATATCAGCCACCGTCGCCGGCGTCTCCCTGAAATACGCCGTCACAGGTACCGCAGACTTTCCTACCCTGTCTCCCAATATCTGCGTCTGCTTCTCATCCTTCTCATGCCCCGCCACCGAAGTCGAATATATCATCCTCGTATTCAGCTGCCCCGCTATCTTCTCTATCCCCGCCCTCGGTAAGCATATACTCAAAAGCCCCTCGTCGTCTCCGGCTTTCAAATTCATCATCCCCACGACCACCGCGTCGTTCAATCCCGTTATCTGCACAAACTGCATGTTCGTCTCCAGCCGCTCAAGCTGCGACGTTACCGTCAATACCTTCTCCCACGCCTCGTCAAATGTCCTCATCACCATCCGCAAAAACCGATCTATCAACGCAAGCTCCACTTCCGTAAACTGCTTCCCGCTCTCCTTCGAAGGCTTCATTCCCCCCAATAACCGGTTTATCAGCATGTACGCCATCTCAGGCGATACCTGTATCAGCTGCGCCCCGGTCAGCGGCTGCGCCC
Source organism: Oscillospiraceae bacterium (assembly GCA_009782435.1). GTDB lineage: Bacteria > Bacillota > Clostridia > Oscillospirales > Oscillospiraceae > WRJA01. Next base: position 13,971 of record WRJA01000046.1, on the reverse strand, counting down.
CGAATACCCCCAATATCACAGGCGACGGCAGCGAATTGTTAAACTCGCTGTAGCGCATCTCTTCTACCGACAGTATCTCGCATTCGCACGGCGCCCTCAGTATGCTCGTTACCCTCGTCGCAAACAGCTGCCCGTATGTATCGAACACCACTCCCAGCGACCGCATCTGATCCTTCGTGAACCGGTTCGCAGTCCGAAAATCATAGCTCTTTACCGTCTCCCCTTCCGTCGGTTCCTCTTTCTTCTTCTCTTCCTCAGGTCCCGGAGCCGCCGTCAGTGAGTTTAACAGTTCGTCTATTTCCGCTTGCGACAATATGTCCGGCAATCTTATTCCCCCTTTAGGGCCTTTTCACGCTGTTTTGCTGCGCGGCACAGTAATTATACCGGTTATGCGGTTAATTACAAGTTTTTCGGCCATATAAATATACTATTTTTATTCAACGTTTGCAATACACATTTTAAAAGGTTTTCTGACGGTTTTTTTTGCAGAATTCCCGTCTCAAATCGCGGCAGCGCGTTTTTGATAAAATGCCCGTTCCCGAACCGAAATAAATCATATCCAAGTCATCCGCAATGGGCATAAGGTCATTTGAAAGCGACATAAGATACTCTCGCATCGACTGTCCGGGCGCTCTTGTTTTTTCATGCTTTTTACCCCATGCTTCGAGACGGACCAAAGTGCCCGGGGGAGTGTTCATACATCGGATCGATTTAAAGAAAAAAACAATACCGTCAAAAAGCGTTTTCATCCGTTTCTTAAGACTGCCGGAGATCTTGCCCGAGCGCGCGCGGGATAACCCCGCGACCGGGACGGCGGCAGGTGTAGAGAGCCTTTTTTTCCTGAATTTCACTACAAGATAAATGAGCGCGGCGGCTATCGCGCAACATGCGACGACCGCGATCGCAAAAAGCGCTTCCGGCTGAAATTCCGTAAATTCCGGCATTTCGTCCGCCGGCGCCGGAGCAGGAGGTTCCGGCGCAAAAGCCTCGTCTTGCTCAAAGCGCGGGAGCAGCGATATGAGCCACACAAAAAACCTGTTAAGCCATGTAAAGACAAATGACCCTGAGGCGATCACCGCCGCAATGATCATATCAGCCAAAGAGCGGGATAAAGGGGCCAAGAACAAAATAAGCCCGACAACAGCGCCTGTCACAGCGGCAAAGAGGCCCGCCGAAAACAAGACCCCCGATACGGGAGAGACCGTTAAAGTCCGGCCGACGTTTTCTTCCGCCGCGCGCAGAGCCGTATTGCAGATAATGTTCAAAAAAAGCACTGTCAGCAAAAACGGAATGTCGCTGCGGGGCATTCCTCCCTCTGCGGACAGAAAAAACCACCCCAAAAACAATAAATAAACGTCGAAGAACAGAATATGCGTGTTCAGCGATCTCCTGTTCATCGACAGCTTGAATGCGTCGGCCGAGGTTATGAGCAAAAAGACCACCGTCATAAGCACGGTAAAAAAACCTGAAAGAGCCGGAGCTGTCACGATCACAGCAAAAAGACTCGCGGCAAAAAGCAAAGCGTTAAAAGCGACAAGGACCGGAATCCGCGCCTGCCTCCTTTGCAAGATAAGATTCATAAAAAACACAGCGATCACGCACAGCGCCCATACGTACGGATTCGGGCGCGCCGGAGCGCCCCTGCCGAACCACGAAAAAGTTGTTACAGTTATTTGAACGCAGGCAACATCGGCGAGTATCTCGCACAGGCCCGCAAAAACAGCGACGGGCCGCCTCATTTTATCCCGTCCTTTTTCAGTTCCCGGACCGGCAGAAGAGGGCGGCCGGAAAGCGGTCCGGGATCCGCCGCCTCAAAACAAAGTGCGCGGAAGCCGCTTGTTTCGAGCTTATCGGCAAGGGCTGCGCAGGTCAGTCTCGACCCGCTGTATGCGATGAGCCAAAGCTGTCCGACCGTTTGTGAGAGCGATTCGATCAAATCCTCGTCAAATCCGCAAAAGGCCGCGTCCGCATTGAAGGCCGCCAAAGAATTAATAATATCCGCCGCGTCCGCCGAAGTATCTTCCGGGCTTATGTCAACCGACGGAAAGTCCGGACCGGCGGGCAGTGACAGTCCGCATTTAATGCTTAAAGCATGAAGTTCGAGTATGAGCGATGCAAGTATCGAAATACAGTCCTCAAGTTCGTTATTGTCTTCGGATAAGCCCGAAAAAGAAGCGGCGTCAAAGACGAAGTGGACAGTTGACGGAAGAATGGTCTCGAATTGTCTCACCATCAGCTCGTCCGAGCGGGCAGTCATTCGCCGGTCTATGCGTTTCCACGGGTCGCTCGGTAAATAATCCCGCAAGCCGCGCAAGACCGTTATGTCTTCAACATAACCTCGCCTGCCCGCGCCCCCCTGCCACAGATTGCGAAAAAAAGGCTCTGTCTTAACAGGTATTATCTTGGGCCAAACAATAAAAACGCGGTTTTCGGCGCTCGTGTCCCGGACGCTGCGGGATAGTCCGAAGCCGTCGCCGGAGCGCAACGAGAGTTTTGACACCTCATAAACGCCTCTTCTTTCAGCGGACCAAACGGTATCCCAGCTTACCGAGCCGAAACCCGGCAGAAAAAGAATGCGCTTCCGGAAAACAGCGCTCTTGCCTTCGGCTTCCGCCTCGTCTTCCGCGTAGGTATGAAGCGAGAAACCGGCGTCCGGCGACATACATCCGTTAGCCGGCAGGTCTTGACATATTTCCATCCATGTAAGCGGCAGCAGCTTGTTGTTCTCCACGGTATAAGTTATTTCAGCCGTCTCTCCGGCCGGGATCACAGTACGTTCGCATACGAGCGAAACTTTTATGTTCCGAAGAGCAAAGAGGCCCCAAACCCGGGCAGTCAGCCCGACGACGGCAAGCGCGAAAAGGAATACGGCAACCGACGGAAGCGCCGCTCGGTTCATAATGAAAGACACCACGAACGCGGCTGCGATCGCAAACGGCGATACGAGCAGCGAGGAATACAAAGTAGTGTATTTTCTCTCTTGTTGCATATTCACGCTCCGTCAGACGAAGAGTTTGTTTCTGCTCGGCGGAACAGGGGTTTTCTCGGCGATGTCGAGCAAAACGCTCCGCTTTGTCTTGCCGGTCACGCCGGCTTCCGAGCTTTGTACCAACCGGTGAGCGAGGACCGGAATCAAAAGCTCATGAACGTCGTCCGGAGTGACAAAATCTCTGTTCGAGATCGCGGCGAGCGCCTTGGAGCATCTGTAGAGATCGCGGGTGGCGCGGGGACTTGCTCCGAGTCTGAGCATGGGATGCCCCCTCGTCGCGGAAACAAGAGAAACGATATAATCCGTCATGTCCTCCGTGATCGAAACATCTCGCATTTGCTCTTGGAGAGCGACAATACTGTCAGGGTCCGAAACGGCTCTGATGCTGTCGAACGGGATATCGTCCCCGACGCTTCTGAGCATTTCCGCTTCCTCCCCGGAGTTCAGATAACCGAGAGAGAGACAGAGCATGAAACGATCGAGCTGCGCCGCGGGAAGACGAAAAGTGCTCTCGGATTCCACGGGATTCTGGGTGGCCATCACGATAAACGGAGAAGGCAGCGGCGTCGTTTCTCCGTCTAATGTCACCTGCCTCTCCGCCATAGCCTCAAGAAGCGCCGACTGTGTTCGCGGTATTGCGCGGTTAAGTTCGTCGGCCAGCAGAATATTTGTCATAATCGGGCCATCGACGCGTCTGAAAGAAGATGTGCCGCGGTCAAAAATATTCATGCCGACGACATCCGAAGGGAGCAGGTCCGGCGTGAATTGTATCCGCTTAAAGCCGCAGCCCAAAGCCATGGAGAACGATTTGACAAAAGTGGTTTTTCCCACGCCGGGCAAATCGTCGAGCAGTATATGGCCGCCGGCGAGAACGGCCGCTGTCGCAAGCCTCAGCCGGTCGGATTTGCCTACCACGGTCTTTGAGACCTCGGCGTCTGTTTTTTTTAAAAATTCGCGGGCATTCAACAAAATTACTCCTCCGCCCTTCCCGGGACAAAGACTTTTTTACAGCGCTTTTTCAGGCGACGCGATCCGGAATATTTGTTATTAAAAGTTATTTTATAATCGATGCAAAAATTGACATTCCGGCGGCAGGATGTTATTATTTTAAATGTATTATATACTGCCGGCCGGATTTTTCAACGGAATAATTATATAAAATGTGCAGGGAGGGATTATTTTGCAGAATACCAAGCGATTTCCCAAAGACTACGGCACCGGGAAAACCATGGGAGACAAAACCGTCATCAAGTGCATGTCGCTCGGCGGGCTTTTGGGCGGCGCGGGCGAGTGCATGGTGGACGTAAAAGACGGCAAAATGCTTCGTATGCGCCCTTTCCAATATAACTGGAAATATGACGAAAACAAGTTCAACATGTGGAAAATCGAAAGGAACGGGGCGGTATACAGGCCGAAACTCGTTTCTCACGTCGGGACATACGCCTTGGCGTATAAAAAACGCACATATTCCCCAAACCGCATCAAATACCCTCTGATTCGCACGGACTGGGACCCCAAAGGAGAAAGGAATCCGCAAAACCGCGGTAAAAGCAAATACAGGAGAGCCACTTGGGACGAGGTCACAAACGTCATCGCCGCCGAGATCGTCCGCGTACAGGAAAAATACGGCCCCGCCTGCATACTCGTGCAGGGTGACGGGCACGGCGAATGCGGCACAATACACACTCCGCACGGTCATCAGGGACGTCTGCTCGAAATGACCGGCGGCTTCACCCAGCAGGTCCGCAATCCCGATTCATGGGAAGGTTGGTATTGGGGCTCAAAACATGTATGGGGCCACGGTTTTCAAGGTATTCAAGCGCCGCAGAAAAACATTTTCAAAGACATCTCCGAAAACTCCGAAATGACTCTTTTCTGGGGCTGCGACCCGGAAACCACGCCTTGGGGCTTTACCGGTCAAAACGCCACGCGCATCTGCTTTTTCTGGCGCGACGCCGGCATCCGCCAAGTATATATCTGCCCCGACCTGAATTACGGCGCGGCGGTACACGCAAATAAGTGGATACCTATCCTTCCCAATACGGACGCCGCGTTTCAGCTCGCTGTCATATACATGTGGGTCAAAGAAGGCACATACAAAAAAGACTATGTCGCCACTCACGCCGTCGGTATGGACAAGATCGAGGACTATGTCCTCGGCAAAGTCGACGGCATCCCAAAGACGCCGGAATGGGCCTCAGCCAAATGCGGCGTATCAGAGTGGACGATCAAAGCTTTGGCGAGGGAATGGTCCAAAAAGATCACATCGATCTGTCACTATTTCGGCGGCGGCTATATCCGCGGTCCGTATTCTCACGAACCCGGCCGTTTGGAATGCGTTTTGCTCGGGATGCAAGGTCTCGGAAGCCCCGGAGTCCAGCAATGGCAGATATCTTATTTCGGCATGCCGGACGCGGAGGGAGTCGGTAATTACCGCTACTTCAATCCCGCTCTGTCCAAAAGGCTGACAAGGCCGGTGCGCACGACCGTTGACGCGTGGGGCATACAAAACATACCGAAAACCATGATACAAGAGGCCATACTCAATTACCCGATCACCTTCTACGGCTCCGGCGCGCAGGAGAGCCGCACCGAAGAGCAATTCCGAAAATACACCTTCCCACTGCCTAAAGAAGAAGGCGGCTCGCCTCTGCACATGATCTGGACGGACACGCCCTGCCGCATAGCTTGCTGGAACTTCGGCTTTCGAACGGTGGACGCTTTCAGAGACCCCGCCATCGAATGTGTGATAGCGCAGCATCCCTGGCTTGAGAACGACTGTCTGTTGGCGGACATCATCCTGCCGGCCAGCACCACGATGGAGAACGAGGATATAATAACGACCGTTCGTCAGGGTCCGCAGTTCAACAGCGTCGAAATCCAGGAACAGGCCGTGGAGCCTGTGGGCGAATCCATGACCGACTACGAAATCTGCGTCGAGATAGCGAAAAAGCTCGACAAATACGAGGACTATTACGGCATACTCGAAGACTACACCGAGAACAAGACAACTTACGATCTCGAGAAAGAAGTCTATGAGAATATGTCGATCCCGGTCTCGTGGGAGGAATTCTACGATAAAAAATACTATGTTTTCCCGACGCGCAAGGATTGGGAGGACATACCCTGCGGATTGCGCATGTTCAACGATGACCCGAAGAACAATCCCGTGGAGACCCCGTCAGGTTTGTTGGAATTCTACTCCGAGCGTTTGGAAAAGAATTTCCCCGACGACAGGGAGCGTCCCCCCTACCCGCAATGGGTCGAAAAGGGCGAAACACACGACGAGCGCGTATCCTCCGATCGCGCCGGAATGTTCCCTCTGCTTGTCGTCTCCAATCACGGCAGATGGCGCACTCACTCTCAGGCCGACGACGTGGCGTGGACTCGCGAAACTCCCACCATGAAGATAAAAGGCTTCGACGGTTATTATTACGAGCCGGTCTGGATACACCCGAGCGAGGCCGAAAAGCGCGGCATACGCTTCGGCGACATTGTGAAAGTCTTCAACGAGCGCGGTATAACGCTCTGCGGAGCGTATGTGACGGAACGCATAATCCCGGGAGTCGCGTACATAGACCACGGCTCGCGTTTTGACCCGATCGCCGACCGGATCGACCGCGGCGGCTGCATCAACGTCATATCCCCTCTCGGCATCACCTCCAAAAACTGCGCGGGGCAGGCAACGACCGGTTATTTGGTCGATGTGCTGAAGGTAAGCGAAGCCGAGTGGAACGAGTGGCGCACAAAATACCCCGAGGCTTTTGAGAGGCAATGCGACGAGGGCGCCGGTCTGTGCTTTGAAGCTTGGGTAAAAGAGGAGGAATAAAAAAGTGAAGGCTTTTACTGTCGACTTGACTGTCTGCAACGGCTGCTACGCCTGCCAAATAGGATGCAAGGACGAGCACGTGGCCAATAATTGGCCGGGTTACGCGAAGCCGCAGCCGAACACCGGCCATTTCTGGCTCAAGCTTGACGAAAAGGTGCGCGGCACGATACCGAAGGTCAGGGTCGCCTACCGTCCGCACCTTTGCATGCATTGCGGCAAGTGCATCGACGTCTGCAAAAACAAGGCTGTTTACAGGCGCGACGACGGTCTTGTCATAATCGATCCGGACAAGTGCGCGGGCTGCATGACCTGCGTTGACGCATGCCCGTACAACGCGATATATTACAACAAGGATCTGCTCATTTCCCAAAAATGCACGGGCTGCGCCCATCTTTTGGACGACGGCTGGCAGCAGCCGCACTGCGCTTTGAACTGCCCGAACGAAGCCATTAAGATCGTCGATGTTGAAAATCTTGACGTCTTAAAAAACGACCCGCAATACGAGACAATAAGACCCGAACTCGGTCTTCCGGTACGCGTGTTCTACAAGGGCATTCTGCACCGCTTCATCGCCGGATGCGTCTATGACCCCGTGGAAAAAGAGGTGCTAATAGGCGCCAAGCTTACGCTTGCAGACGAGGCCTCCGGTGAAACGCGCGAAGCAGAGACCGACTGGGCGGGCGATTTCTGGTTTTACAATGTGAAAGAGAACGCAAAATACTCGCTCACGATCGCGTACGGCGGCAAGAAAACGCTCATCAGCGGCATCGACACTTCCGATGACGTTAATTTGGGCGATATAGCGTTCCGGTAAAGGAGGTATCTCTCATAATGCCTGACGAGAAAAAAATCGTGTATACAAGCGACGGCCGTATCAAGGGAAAACGGCTTTTGAATGCCGAACCGTGGATCTGCCGCGTAAAGGTGGCCGGCATCGACGACGGACGCAAAGAATGCGGCTGTGAAAATCTTTTCGGCCGCAAGTTCTGTTCGCTTTGCGGCGCGCCGCGCCCGGAATAATAAAGAGCGACCACTGTGACATTGCGCTGCCGGCATGGCTTTTATCTGAAAAAGTCATGCCGGCAGTTTTGGGGCGTGCCAAAAATGAAAAACCCTTCATTTTACCGGATCGTCGGTACTCCGACCGTTCCGTAAGATAATTGAATTTTGATCGGAGTGCGGTCTTTGCGCTTGTTTATCGCCGTAAATTTCAATAACGACACGCGTTCTCGCCTCACAGGTTTGTGCGAAGAACTGCGCGGAAAATCTGAACGCGGCAACTTTTCTTTGCCGGAGAATTTACACCTGACTCTCGCTTTCCTCGGAGAGTGCGGCGACAAGCAAAGCGCCGCCGCAAAGTCAGTGCTCGGCGCAGTCATATTTAAACCGTTCGACATGACTTTTGACCGCATCGGACGCTTCAAACGCAACGGCGGCGATATTTGGTGGGCCGGCCTGCGCGAGAGCAAGCCTTTGTCGGCTCTGCAGCGCGATTTGACGAACAGGCTAACCGCCGTCGGATTTGCTCTTGAAAATCGAAAGTTCACAGCTCACATAACGCTCGGCCGGGAAGTAGTGACTGATTTCAAACCGCGGGCGATCGAGCCTTTCGGCGAGACGGCTGCCGGGCTTGACCTTATGAAATCGGAACGCATCGGCGGAAAACTGACTTACACGGCTATCGCTTCAAAAGGCGCTGCCCCGAATGAGAAGATCGATCAAAAGACAGCGGTCGCTGAGTAATGCGGCGGCAGCAGCAAGGCCGGAATGCAATTTTATAAATTGTTTCTCGGGTTAACAGTAAATAAATCACAAAGTGCAGTATTTAAGAAGATGTGCTCTGTAGGATGAGTGTCCAATCAGACAACGCGTTTTTCTAAGGGGTTGTACAATGCCATTCCCAACGCCTTCGAAATTCTTGCTAAAGTTGCAATGGTAAAATTTTCCTCACCGTTTTCCCAGCGAGAAACCATAACTTGCGATACGCCGAGTATATTTGCCAATTCCTGTTGTGTGTAGCCTTTGGCTTTGCGTTGTCTTTGTATAGTTGCAGCAATCTGTGCAATGTACTTTACTATAACGCTTTCCTCTGACGTCAAGTTGTCCGAAAGCCACGCACTGTCTTTAGAATTATTCATTTTTTCCTTGATGCTCAAATTCATTCACCCTCCAATTCTGCAATAATATGTTCTGCCCGCGTTATTGCTGATTGATAATCGGAAGCGTCCTTTTCTTTGAAAGCAGTTAATAATATCGCACTATCTTCGTCGGCATACATATAAATGTATCTCTCGTTTATTTGGCTGTGTGAATGGCGAATAACGTATAAATTAGGGTTGCTCGTGCCTTTTAGTTGTTCAAATTGCTCTAAGTTTAAAACACTCATGCCATCGCAGTCCAATATTGATAACCAAGTATACAGCCATCTTAAGTAACGCTTCTTATCTCCGGTGCTTTTTCCGAACATTTTATCAACATCGTCGGGGAAACACTCAGCTTGATAGATTCTGTTAAAACCTGTCAGTTTTTGAATCTCCGTGTTATACACATCCCCTTAATAAGAATTTTATAACCTATGCATTATAATTGCAATAGGAAACTGCAAAAATCGTGGAATTTCAAAAAAATGTACGCGTCAAGAACAGGAAAAAATTGGACACTTCACCTTGACAGCGCGACTTTAAAAATACTGAATCGAATGTTAAATCGAATTATCCGGTTGAACTGTGATACATAGAAATGGTATAGGGTGCCGGTAAAATTATAAGTCGTCTTATCCCCTGCAGAGCTGATGTCAGCTGAACCGGAACTGAGTGATACTGTTTTTTTGCCCGGTAATTATGAGCTCTTCAGTTTTGTCCCAATGCTTCGGCCAACAGACGATTAACGATCTGCGGATCGGCCTTTCCTCCGAGTTTCCTCATGGTTTGACCGACAAGAAATCCGAACACTTTCGTACTGCCGCCTCTGTACTCGACAACGGAGCCGGCATTTTCCTTTATGACTTCAAGAACGGCCTTTTCCACCTCGCCCGCATCGCCTATCATACCGAGTTTGTTATCCTTTACGTACGTCTCGGGGTCTATTCCCTCTTGCAGAACCAACGCCAACAGTTTTTTGCTGATATTACGGTTTATCGTTTTGTTCTCCGTCATCTCGATGAGCTTCGCGAATTTACGGCAATCCACGGAAACGTCGTCTTCGCCCTTGTTGTCGCCTTTGGCAAGGGCAAGCAAGTCCACGAGGATACGGTTTGCGATCTCTTTCGGGTTTTCGATGTATTTCATTGTTTCGTCGAAAATATCCGACAGATTTTTGCTTCCGGTAATGAGCCCGGCGTCATATTCGGACAATCCGAGTTTTTCGGTAAAGCGAGTAAATTTTTTATCGGCAGGCTCCGGCAGCCCGTCGCGAACCGTTTTTATCATTTTTTCATTTATTATGACGGGCATCAACTCCGGATTCGGAAAATAACGGTAATCGGTCGCGTTTTCTTTCTCGCGCATCGAAAACGATTCTCCCGCGCTGTCGTCCCATCTGCGCGTCTCCTGTATAAGCCGTCCGGCGCCGGTCTCCAAATAATCCGTGTGCCTTTCCGTTTCATAGGCTATGGCGGCGGCGATCGCTTTAAGCGAATTCATATTTTTTATCTCGGTGCGCACGCCGAGCTCTTTGCTTCCGGTCTCGCGGACAGAAATGTTAACGTCGCAGCGCATGGAGCCTTCCTGCATTTTGCAGTCGGAAACCCCGGCAAAGCTGAGCAAAGAGCGAAGTTTTTCCAAATAAGCTGTCACTTCCTCCGCCGAGCGGAAATCCGGCATGCTGACGATCTCGATCAGGGGAACGGACGTGCGGTTAAAGTCCGCAAGAGTCGCTCCCGGTAAAACGTCATGAACAAGCTTGCCCGCGTCTTCCTCAATGTGTATCTGCTTGAGGTTGATCGTTTTTTTCCCCGCCTTTGTCTCGATTTCCACCCGGCCGTTTCGGCATACAGGCGAAAACCACTGCGTTATCTGGTAACCCGCGGGCAAATCGGGATAGAAATAATTCTTTTTGTCAAAAGTCATTACTTCGGTGATCTCGCTGTTTGTCACAAGAGCCGCGGCGATAGCGAGCTGCAGGGCTTTTTCATTCAAAACAGCCGGCATACCGGGCATGCCGGCGCAGGCGGGGCAGACGTTTTCGTTCGGCCGGGCCCCGAATTTCGCGGAGCAGGAACAAAACAGTTTCGATTCCGTGTCAAGCTCAACATGGACTTCCAAGCCCATGACCGTTTCATATTTCATGTTTTCGCGCCTCCCACGCGGCTGACAGCCGGTTCTCGCATTTAACGTTCGCAATAAGCATTATGCCCCGGCCCTTATAAGAGAACGAGACCGAAGGTAATCCCGCTAAATTCGCGAGCGAGTATAAAGAAAGGTTTTCATACGGGTTTTCGCTTATTTCACACGGGAGGACTATCAGATCGTATTTGTCGAAACGAAGCGATTCCTTGATCAGGCGGCGCAGTTTCATGGCTTTTTCATAGTAAGGAACATAATTGTCGCGGGAGAGGACCAAACAGCCCGTAATGCATGTCAGTTTGGTATCGGGAGCGAAGCATTCCGACCGTGTTTTGACATAGATTTCGTTTGTGTCCCGGCATCCGGAAGCGCGGCGCCCGAATTTCATGCCGTCGTAACGGCTTATATTGTTGCTGATCTCGGCGCAGCTTAATATATACATGACCCGGCTGCAAATATCTAAGTATTCAAGCTCGATTTTTACCGTGTCAAATCCCGCGGCAAAATCCGATACGGATTCGCGGGTCTTTTCATCCGCTTTGTCAATCAAGGACATCGGAAGACCGAGCTTCGGTTTTTTTCCGGTCGCTGTATAGTCATAGTTTTTTTCGGGAAACATCGCCCCGTCGCCTTCGTCAGCGCCGGCAATAAGCGACAGGATCATAAAGCCGCTCGTCAAATCCCGGCAGAGCACGCCGATTTGATCCATGGAAGAAACCGCCGGCATAAGCCCCAGTCTCGATACGGTCCCGTATGTAGGATGTATGTAACACAAACCGTTTTCCGCGGCCCGGCGGCGGTATATCCCAAAAATGTCGTTGCACAGGCAAAAACCGGCGCCGTCGTTTAAAATACCCTTTATTGCCTCGGTTTCAGCCTCATCCCCGCGACCGGAAAGGTTTATTATACCGAATTCATTCACCGCTGTTCTGCCTGCGATTTCTATATCATTTTTAAGCAGTTTTGTTACGACCGTCGCATTTACGGGAGAAATAAAGTTTTCCGAGATTTTCGAACCGTACGCGGCGGGCATTCCCTTTTGCATGATGCAGTCTTCAAGGATAACCGCGGTTTCCGCGTCCGCTTTATTTTTACAGGCGGAACAGTCCATGTCTTTCACCCTTTTCTTTCACCCTTTATATCAGTGTCTTGGGAACCGAAAAATAACCGTCGTATACCTCCGGCGCCGATATGAGGAGTTCCTCCCGTGAAACCGTTTTGTTTGCCCTGTCCTTCCTGAAAACATTATTGACGTCCAAAACGGTAACAAGCGGCAATACAGTCTCGGTATCGATTTTTTCAAGCTCGCCGAAGCTTTCGGTCAGCATGTCGGCAAGCTCCGAAATATAAGCCTTTTCTGTTTCCGACAGCGCCAGTTTCGCCTGATCCTCATATTCTCTTATTTCTGCGTCTCGCATATTCGGTATCAACTCCCTTACTGTCTGATCTTGACATGGATCTCCCGCAGCTGCCGTTCGGTAACGGAGCCGGGCGCGCCGAGCAGAGGGTCCTGCGCGTTGGAATTCATCGGGAAAGCAACGACTTCCCTGATATTTTCACTCTCGGTGAGAAGCATGACTATACGCTCTATACCGGGGGCCATGCCCGCGTGCGGCGGCGCGCCGCATTTAAACGCACTGAGTAAAGCCGGGAATTTGCTTTCCGTTTCTTCCTTTGAGTATCCGGCGATCTCAAAGGCTTTTATCATTATGTCGGGGCGGTGGTTTCTGACCGCTCCGGACGAGAGCTCCACTCCGTTGCATACTATGTCGTACTGAAACGCCTTTATGTCGAGAGGATCCTTCTCACAAAGCGCCTCAAGCCCGCCTTGGGGCATGGAAAAGGGATTGTGCGTGAATTCGACGGCGCCGGTCTCCTCGCTTATGCCGTACATCGGATAATCCGTGATAAAACACATATTAAAAGAATCGGCGTCGATCAGGCCGAGGCGGCGACCCAATTCGGAGCGGATCTGTCCGGCAAGCCCGTCGACCGCTTTCGGTACGTCGCTGATGAAAAACAGGGTGTCGTTTTCCTTCAAACCTAGCATTTGGATAAGCTCCTGCTGTTTTGGTTCCGTCAGGAATTTGACGATCGGGCCGCGCATTTCCGCGCCGTCGACGACGACGTATCCGAGCCCTTTCATCCCGATGCCCACGGCATATTCCACGAGCCTGTCAAAGAACGAGCGCGGCTTACCGGCGCAGCCCTCCGCCACGACGCCCCTCACCTGTTGGCCCTTGAACGCCCGGAATTCGACGTCGGCAAAAAAATCGGTCAGATCCTCTATCACGAGCCTGTTGCGCAGGTCTGGCTTGTCCGTCCCGTAGCGGAGCATGCTCTCTTTGTACGGTATCCGCGGGAACGGGCGCGCGGATACCGGCTTGTCGCCGAATTTCGCAAACGCGCCGCACATTACTTCCTCGGCGACGTTGAAAACATCCTCCTGGGTCGCGAAAGCCATCTCGAAATCCAACTGATAAAATTCGCCGGGCGCGCGGTCCGCGCGCGAGTCCTCGTCCCGGAAACACGGCGCGATTTGATAGTATTTGTCGAAGCCCGATACCATCAACAGCTGCTTGAACTGCTGCGGCGCCTGCGGGAGCGCGTAGAACATCCCGCGGTATTTGCGGCTCGGCACGAGATAGTCGCGGGCCCCTTCCGGCGACGAGGAAGTCAGTATCGGTGTCTGTATTTCGATAAAATCCAGCCGCTCCATCACCTCGCGCAGGTACGCGATAACTTTCGATCTTAGCAATATTTTTTTGTGCACGGCGGGGTTGCGGAGGTCCAGAAAGCGGTATTTCAGGCGCAGCTCCTCGCGCGTTTTGTGCGATTCCTGTATCGGGAAGGGCAGCGACTGCGGCGCG
>WRJA01000045.1 GCA_009782435.1 Oscillospiraceae bacterium | reverse complement strand
CGGTCACAGCAATGATCCGTAAACCTCGCCGATAAACTGCTGTCGTAACTGTATGACAACGTGAATTATTTCACACTTGTGTAAGCCGCGATGCACTGCTGTAAAGAAAAACCCGCAGTTTCAACCACTGCGGGAGCGCTTGTTCATTGGAGCGGGAAACGGGACTCGAACCCGCGACTTTCACCTTGGCAAGGTGACACTCTACCACTGAGTCATTCCCGCAAATTATTTGATTTCGGAAGCTTTTCACGATGATTATACCGGAGCGCCATTTATTGTCAAGCAAATTTTCCGTACTTCTTCGAAGGAGTTTCAGGCGGCAGCTTCATCAAGGTCCGCCCAAACGATTATATCGCGGTAGCTGAAACTTCCCTCACATTCGGGATTTTTTTCCGTATCCCACAAATATCTTCCCCACATATCCGAGTCATTGTTCAAAAAAAAGCCGTCCATCCCGAATTTCGCGCTCTGTGATACGTCAACGTGATAATAATCGTCGTCTATTCTTATTATATTCCAAACATGAGGCGCTTTGTCCATCCTGCCCGAAACCACGCGGCACTCAACGGATAAAGCGTCGCAAAGTGCTTTGTACGCCATTGCAAAGCCTTCTCCGTTCGCGTAGTTTTCTATCAGCGCGCCGTACGCGGTCGAAAGGTTGATCGTTTCACCGTCGATTCCTGCAGGTCCGGGCTGTATACTGCCGTCTGCAACATATTCACAGATGCCCGACAAAAGCAGACAGGCTTCCATTGCCGCGATCACAGGTTCTTCGGTCGATATCGATGCTGCTGTTTCAGAAACCGTGTCAAACAGCCGGGTTTTCATTTCGGCAAGCTTTTCTCTGCCCCGGGAATAATCGAGCCTCGTTTCAAAAATGCGCTGTATGCCCCTCTCCGGGTAAGCCATAACATCCGCATCCGGTAAAACCGGTGAAACGAGAGGGTCTCCGTAATAAACGTCAAGAATCATTTCTTTTATACCGTCTGTTGTTATCAGTCGGTTGCCGGTCTGAATGAGTATTACGGTATCGGCTTTCTCCAAGCAGTTTTTTAAGTGATCTCTGACGATGCCGGTATTCTCCGCCGTTGTCAGCTTGCTCAATTCTTCTCTCGTATGTCTGTAATTGATATAGACGTCCGCCGCGTAATAAGAAACTATATGGTTCACATCATAAGATATATAGTCAACGGCATACGCTCCGTAAGCCGTCTCTGATTTAACTTGCCAGCAGGCTTTTGCCAAATCGGTATTTACATTTCCGTCATAATTGCGAAATTCCACTCTGCCGGTTTCCGAATGCCCGACGACAAAGCGAGTGACCGCGTTTCTTAAATCATTGAAACCTGATACCTCGACCGCAGAATCCCCCGGCGCGTCCGGTGTTTCGCCGATATGTTCGGTAACCGATATGTATTCTTTTTTGAATAAAGACGCGCAGCCCGCCGCCGTGAGACATTGGAATATCAGAACAAAGGCAGTGAAGAGTGCCGGAAACCTTTTCAAATCAGATTTCTCCTTAAAAGGGAAATATCACTCGTCGAGTAAGCTGAGCTGCATTTCCTCTCTGTCTTCTTCTTTCAAGAGCGCGCCGGCGGCAGGTACGGCGCGAACGCGATAGCGCGAGAGATTACGGATCGCAGTTTCCTCAACAGGTCTTGCGGATTGCAATTTGTATTTGGCTTTCAGGTTCAAAACCGAAACACCCTGAGTCGTACGCGATGATTTCGGCGCCAGCAAAGACGTATTGAAAATCATGGCTCTGCCTTCTGTCGAAAATACCGCTATATCTCTTTCGGATTCCAACAGTATAACGTCTGTCAGTCTGCTCTTGTCCGAATAGGCGCCGGTCAGCTTTTTTCGGTTTGCTTTCGTGTAATAGGAAGCTAATTCGACCTTCGCCGCTTTGCCGTTTTCGAACATGAAAAGCAACCGGCCTTTATATTCGCCGGGTCTGACGATAGCTGTAATGTTTTCTCCTTCATCCGTTTCGAGAAAAGAGGGAAGATATACTCCCAAAACGGAGGCTTTACCGTCGTCAACATCTCTCAGTTTGAGTTTATAGACCTGTCCGGCATCCGTGAAAACAAGAATTTCCTCTTTGTTTTGAGCCTCAAAGCTTTGCAGCGGCCCGTCGTTTTCCTTGTATTTCTGCTCGCCTCCCATGCGAAGCGAAAGCGGAGTTATTTTTTTAAAATAACCCTCCCGCGAAAGAAAGACCAAAACCGTATAGTCATCTTCGTTTTCGTCTCCGCCGTTATCTTCGAATTCGTCCGGAATAACTATTTCGGTTTTGCGCTCGGCAGGGTATTTTTTGATAATTTGCTTCAACTCGTCTGTTATTATGTTTTTAACTCTGCGTCTGCTGCCGAGAATGTCTTCAAAATCGGCGGCGTCTTTTTTCAGTTCGTCGGATTCTTCCAAGCGTTTTAAAATGTACTGACGGTTTATATTGCGGAGTTTGATTTCGGCGACATATTCCGCCTGCAGCCGATCGATTTTGAAGGCTGTCATAAGATTCGGGATGACGTCCGTTTCAAGCTCAGTGTTACGTATAACCGTAATTACGCGGTCGATGTCGAGAAGCACTTTTTTCAAGCCGTCCAAAAGATGCAGTTTTTCTCTCTTTTTTGTAAGTTCAAAAAAAACACGTCTTCTGACACATTCTTCTCTCCACGCCGTCCATTCCGTCAGTATTTCGGATACTCCGGCGACGCGCGGGTTCCCGGCAATCAATATGTTGAAATTGCAGGCGAAGCTGTCTTGAAGCGGCGTCATGCGAAACAGTTTTGCCATCAGTTTATCGGGGTCTGTGCCGCGCTTCAGGTCCATCGTGAGTTTAAGCCCTTTAAGGTCGGTTTCGTCACGCATATCCGATATTTCACGAATTTTTCCCGATTTCACAAGATCAGATACCTTGTCGATAACGGCTTCAGCAGTCGTCGTATAAGGAATTTCATATATTTCTATCAGGCTCTCGCTTTTTATATGCCGCCACTTCGCTCTGATTTTGACGCTTCCTCGGCCCGTTTCGTAAACAGCGGCCATTTCATCTCTGTCATAAAGTATTTCGCCCCCGGTCGGGAAATCAGGCGCCGGTAAAGTCGACAGAATATCATGATAAGGATCGTTTATGAAAGCTATTGTCGTTTCGCACACTTCCGTGAGATTGAACCCGCAGATCTGACTCGCCATGCCGACGGCTATCCCCATGTTTGCAGACACAAGTACATTAGGAAACGCAGTCGGAAGAAGCGCGGGTTCATTCATGGTCCCGTCATAGTTGACCGTGAAATCCACAGTATCCTTTTCGATATCACGAAACAATTCGTCACATACAGACGACAGTTTTGCTTCGGTATAACGCGAAGCGGCATACGCCATGTCTCTTGAATAGATTTTTCCGAAATTGCCCTTTGAATCCACAAACGGCGTCAACAGAGCTTCATAGCCTTTTGACAGCCTGACCATAGTCTCATATATGGCGCTGTCGCCGTGCGGATTCAGCCGCATGGTCTGGCCGACTATGTTTGCACTTTTCGTGCGCGCGCCGTGTAAAAGGTTCATTTTATACATAGTATACAGCAGTTTGCGGTGGCCGGGTTTGAATCCGTCGATCTCCGGGATCGCTCTGGAGACGATTACGCTCATTGCGTAAGGCATATAATTTTGCTCAAGCGTCTGTGTAATGGGCTGATCCGTGACCTCGGCTTTAAGACCGAATACATCCGGATTCCGGGTGCTTTTATTGTCGGGCGCTTTCTTTTTTGCCATAATTACTCCGGTATTTATCAGACTTCCGCCATGACCGGCTCACTCCGTTTTTAATGATCCGTTTAAGAAGTCAGTTATTTCTTTTTTTTGGTCTTCAGTCCGGTCGAAAGATCTCTTTTGCAATACGGGCAGTCTTTCAGCACAAAGAGTTTTCTTATTATTGCGCGATTGCAAGCCGGACATCTGCAAAAAGCGATACACGCAAGCAGACCCGAAACGAAGAGAACAAGTCCGAGTACAGAAAGAGTATTGGCCGCAGCGCCCCCTTCTCCGGATATAAGGGCAAGCACCAATGATATTATTCCGCTGACAAACAGCGCTCCGGTCAGTTTTTTCCCTTTATGAAATGTCATTGTTTTCTCCTTATCAAGTGTTACGATATGTCGGCAAAGTCTAAATACTTATACCCGTATTCAGCTATAAAAGCTTTTCTGCCCGCTAAATCGTCGCCGAGCAAAAGATCAAACACGGTCGACATACGTTCGGCGTCTTCAGGCATTATCCTGATCATTTTGCGTGTTTCCGGATTCATTGTTGTAAGCCACATCATGTCCGGATCATTTTCGCCGAGCCCTTTGCTGCGGTTGACGGTGCATTTTGTATCGCCTGTCCGGGAGAGTATTTCCGCCTTTTCGCGTTCGGAATAAGCAAACCATGTTTTGCCGGCGTGTTCTATCTCATACAGCGGGGATTCGACGATATATACATATCCCTCTCTTACAAGAGTCGGAACCAGCCTGTAAAGCATCGTCAGTATCAGCGTGCGAATTTGGAATCCGTCAACGTCGGCGTCCGTGCATATTATTATACGTTTCCAGCGGAGACCGCCTATATCAAAAGTCGACAAATCCTTGCCCTTTCCACCGGAAACCTCAACGCCGCAGCCGAGTACCTTAATCAGGTCGGTTATGATCTCACTGTTGAATATCTTGCCGTAGTCTGCCTTAAGGCAATTCAATATTTTGCCGCGCACCGGCATAATGCCTTGAAATTCAGCGTCTCTGGAGAGTTTGCAGGCGCCGAGCGCGGAGTCGCCTTCAACAATGTATATCTCCCGTTTGTCTTTGTCTCTGCTTCGGCAATCGACAAATTTATTGATTCTGTTTATTATATCCGGAGAACCGGAGAGTTTCTTTTTTAAATTGAGGCGGGTCTTTTCAGCGGTTTCCCTGCTGCGTTTGTTAATGAGTACCTGCTCCGCAACGCGATCCGCTTCGGGTTTGTGCTCAATGAAATATATCTCAAGCCAATCTCTTATGAACTCGGTCATTGCTTCCCGGATAAATTCATTGGTCACAGCCTTTTTGGTCTGGTTTTCATATGATGTCCGGGTGGAAAAACAATTTGTTACAAGCACGAGGCAATCCTGTATGTCGGGAAAAGTGATTTTGCTCTCATTTTTTTGGTATTTGCCGGCTCTTTTGATGCAAGCGTCGACCGCCGACACGAACGCGCTTTTAACAGCTTTTTCGGGAGCGCCTCCATGTTCCAAAAAAGACGAGTTATGATAGTATTCCAAAGCGTTCACACGGTTTGAAAAACAAAACGAAAAAGACATTTTTACCTTATATTCCGGTTTGTCCTGCCTGTCTTTGCCTCGGCGCTCAGCTTGCGCAAAAGCGGTCGCCGTTAAGGCGTCCTCTCCCGCTATTTCGGCCGTATAATCGGAAATGCCGTTTTCATATCTGTATTCTTCGATTTCAAATCCGCCGTTTTTTTGATTTTTAAATTGAAAAGTGACTCCGGCGTTCACGACCGCCTGTCTGCGCAGCATGTCCTTATAGTATTCCTCCGGTATGTCGATGTCTGTAAAAACCTCTCTGTCAGGTTTCCACCTGATGTTTGTACCGGTTTTTTTTCGATCCGTATCTTCTTTTTTCAGTCCGCCCACATTCTCGCCCGCTTCAAATCGCAGACTGTATTTATATCCGTCCCGGCGGACCGTAACATCCGTATATTCGGAGGCATACTGTGTTGCGCAGGAGCCGAGACCGTTGAGACCGAGAGAATACTCATAGTTTTCCCCTTCCTCGTTTCGGTATTTGCCGCCGGCGTACAATTCACAAAAAACCAGTTCCCAGTTATATTTATTTTCCGCGGCGTTCCAATCGACGGGACAGCCGCGGCCGAAGTCTTCGATCTCAACCGACTTGTCTTCATATTTCGTAACTGTTATAATGTTGCCGAAGCCCTCGCGAGCTTCGTCAATGGAGTTGCTGAGTATTTCAAACACAGACTGCCGGCAGCCTTCAAGCCCGTCGGAGCCGAAAATAACTCCCGGACGTTTTCTTACCCTGTCCGCGCCCTTGAGCTGTGAAATACTGTCATTCCCGTAATCCGGGGCTCTCTGTTCGGCCATTCCTCCGGTATCCTCTCTTGTTGTGCTGCGCCTTTTTATAATGTCCCGCATTCGCGAAAGGAAATATTGAATAAATGAGCTGTTTTGAATCGGCTGTGCTGATAATCGTGGGCCTGTGCCTTTTGGGTCTGTTTTTTAAGATCATAAAAATCCCCTTGAGATTGGCGTTTAAACTTGCGGTAAATACCGTTTCCGGTTTTGTGACCCTGTTCATCCTTAACTTTATCGGAGGATTTGTCGGCCTGAGCTTGGCATTGACCCCGATCAACGCTGTTGTGGCAGGGGTTTTCGGATTGCCCGGCATTGTGCTTTTGCTGATTTTGAAGTATTTTTTCTGAATCTTTCCGCAATCGTTATCCGTAACTTCGGAATCTTTCCGGTTTCGGGCGGTATTTAACACCCGAAACAAGCCCTGCCGCCGCTAAAGTAGTAAAAAGAGACGAGCCGCCGTAGCTGAAAAACGGCAACGTTATTCCGATAACGGGCGCGACGCCGATGCACATGCCGATATTTTCCGCCATTTGCGCAAATATAAACGACGCGACTCCGAAGCACACCAACATATTCATGGTGTTACCGGATTTTATTCCGATATAGACGCAGCGTATCACTATCAGCATGAGCAGGATTATAACCGCGCAGCATGCTATCATGCCCAACTCTTCCCCAATTACCGCGAAGATAAAATCCGTGTGTTTTTCCGGCAGCGCCTTTGATTGGGTCTGTGTTCCGTAGCCGAGTCCGGTACCGCGAAGCTGTCCGGAAGAAAGTGCCAGCTTGGATTGGTTTGCCTGCCAGGTTACGTCGAATCCTTCCGGATCGACAATGTCGCTGAAATACGGCGCCAAAATACGCTCCTGCTGCCGTTCCGATAAAGCGTTGTCCCACACGAACGGTGTGATTGCCGACAGGGCCGCCGCTCCGATGACAAACCAATACAACTTCAGCCCTGCTGAAAAAAGCATAACGAAAAACACAAAAAAGAATACGAGCGCGCTGCCCAAATCTCCGGACACAACAATGATAAGGCTGAAAATGAAGCCGAAATGAAGCACCATCTGCCCCACCGAAATTATCGAATTAAGGCTTTTATATTCCTTCAAATAACTGATGTGTTTCGCGAGAAGCACCACAAAAATAACTTTAACGACCTCCGACGGTTGCAATCCCACTCCCAAAAAACGGAGCCAGCTCGCATTTCCGGTTTCCTCTCCGCCTCTTCCGAACGGAATCAGCAGCAAAAGGATGATGACGCTGAAAGTCATGAGTATCAGCCAGTTATCAGCTATCGTTTCAATGTCGATGACAGTGAGAAACAGAAACAAGCCTATGCCTATGGCAAACGCTCCTATTTGTACGATCAAATATCGGGGAGTTTCATATGACGCGGTCGCGCTTGAAATTACCACTATCCCGAAAACAGAACAAGTGCAGCACAAAAGAAAAAGCAGCATGTCGGCGCGTTTGAAGAAATCCGGTACAGCCGCGGCAATTTTCTTCATATATGTCTTTTCCTCCTGTTTTCGCCGGTATTTGCTCTGTATATTGTATTGAATTAAATTGTATCATATATGCAAACTTTACGCAACGACGTTAAATTGCCGGAATAATCACGAAAAAACACCGCGGCACGCGCCGAGGCCGTCACTCATCATTCCGGTGAAAGGATAGGTCATTAACATGACCATAATAACAAAAAGCGAAGAGGAAACCGAAAAAGCCGGAGAAAAACTGGTCTCGGGCTTAGTCGAAGGCAGCATTGTCGCGCTGTACGGAGACTTGGGCGCCGGCAAAACCGCATTCGTCCGCGGAATGGCCCGCGGCCTCGGGATAAAGTGCCGTGTTTTGAGCCCGACTTTCACGATCGTAAACGAATATGAAGGCGACAGAGAATTATTCCACTTCGATATGTACCGTTTGTCCGGTCCGGACGAATTGTTCGACATCGGTTGGGAAGACTACCTTGCCCGCGGCGGTATATGCGCAGTCGAATGGAGCGAACGGGTGGAGGGCGCTTTTAACGGCGATGAGATTCACGTGATTATCGAAAGAACGGCCGCCGGATCCAGAAAAATATCAATATCCGAAAATACTCTCTCAAAAGGACGGTCAAATGCTGATACTTGCTTTTGAAACTTCATCCAAAGCGGCGTCGGTCGCTCTGTGCGAAGACAGGACCCTTGCCGCACAATACTTTCAAAACCGCGGCCCGGCAACCGGCAGCACGATTTTGCCCATGGCAAACGATCTTTTAAAAAATACCGGCGTAGAAATCTCCGATATCGATGTTTTAGCTGTCTCTCGCGGTCCGGGGTCGTTTACGGGCATAAGAATCGGCGTTTCCGCCGTGAAAGGACTTTGTTGGGGGGCGGAAAAACCGGCGATCGGAGTTTCAACGCTTGAAGCGGCCGCTTGGAACGGAGTGTTCGCGCCCGACGGAACAATTATCTGTTCTGTTACGGACGCGCGCTTGGGTCAGGTCTACAACGCTCTTTTCAGGCTTGAGGGAAAAATCCCTTTGCGGCTTTGCCCGGACAGGGAAATAACTCTCGACGCTTTATCGGAAGAGCTCTCAGCGCTGAAGAGCGATATCCTTCCCGTCGGCGACGGCGCTGCCTTATTCCACTCGCAAATTAAAGGATCAAGAATAATGCCGGCGCCGGAGAATATCCGGCATCAATGCGCCATGGGCGTCGCGATGGCCGCGGCCGATAAAATACCCGGGCCGGCGCGGGACCTTTTTCCGGTATATATAAGACCGTCTCAGGCGGAACGCGAGCGAACGGCAAGGCTTGATGCGCCGGACATAAAGGAGAACACGTGATATGGGTGAACTTCACATATTTGACCACCCGCTTATACTTCACAAGCTTTCCGTCATAAGAAACAAAGAAACCGGAGTAAAGGTCTTCAGGGACGCCGTTTCGGAAATCGCTATGCTTATGTGTTTTGAGGCGACTCGCGATCTCCCCGTCGAGGACGTCGTGATCGAAACGCCGGTGGCGACCGCGAAGGTAAAACAAATTGCCGGGAAAAAGCTCGCCATTGTCCCCATTTTGCGGGCCGGACTCGGGATGTCTGACGGGATGCTCGCAATGATACCGAACGCAAAAGTCGGCCATATCGGGATATTCCGTGATCCTGAAACGCTCGAAGCCGTTGAGTATTACTGCAAACTGCCGGCCGACATCGCGTCGCGCGACGTTATATTGGCCGATCCCATGTTGGCTACCGGAGGTACGGCGTCCGCCGCCGTAAGATTCCTTAAAAAGAAAAACTGCGCCTGCATCAAATTCATGAGCATTATAGCCGCTCCGGAGGGCGTGGAGCGGCTTCAAAAAGAGCATTCCGACGTGGATATTTATACAGCTGCCTTGGACGAGCGCCTGAACGAGCACGGCTATATAGTTCCCGGGCTCGGCGACGCCGGCGACAGGCTGTTCGGCACAAAATAG
This sequence comes from Oscillospiraceae bacterium, assembly GCA_009782435.1. Lineage (GTDB taxonomy): Bacteria > Bacillota > Clostridia > Oscillospirales > Oscillospiraceae > WRJA01. The sequence continues at coordinate 8,863 of WRJA01000045.1, read as the reverse complement.
CATCCCGGAATACAGGCGCAGGCGCAAATGAGCAGAAAAATAACGGCTTCCGGAGAAACCACGGAAGCCTCATTATCTTTTTTACCGGGTCGTTTCAGTATTCCCAAGGAGGTCTTCCGCGGGAATCGCCGTCATCCGAGTCCGCTCCGGGGAGAGCCACGGCGTCGTCCGGATCCGGGCCTCGCAGGGCTTCATAGTAATATACAAAAGTAAACCCTGTGTAGGGCATCACCCACACAGCCACGAACGGAATAATGCTGAATATATACCATCCGATAAAGCTGAGATCGAGCACAAAAAGCTCGCCCTTATGCCGCCGCATCATTTTTTTGCTCGCCCGTATGCATTCGAGCGCCGACATACCGGGATTGTCAAGCAGAATATATATCGCCTGTCGGTAACGATACGCGGCTATGATTCCCGGAATAATAAATAAAAGTGACCACAGAAAAACAAATATCTCCGTAAGCACAGCAAGCCAAATCACCTTAAAGAAGAGGCCGAAGCCGTCAAAAAGGTTGCCGAAAGAAGCTTTCCGCATTCGGACGATATTGAGCATGTATATGATGAATCCGACGCTTACCATGTACTCCATGATAAGCAGCGCCAAGGCTATTACAGTTCCCGGCGCGGACATTATTTCAAAAGGACCGACGGGATACATCCGGCCGAACTCCGATATCCCGTCATATATAAAGTCCAAATATCCCTGCCAGTTCGATACCGCGTTCGCAAGCAAACGCAGTACAACAGCTATGATCATATATACCAAGGCGACGAGAACGGCGTTCGGTTTGGAACGGCCGATCGAGAATTTTGCATTTGATTTGATCGCAAATCTGTTGATATCCATACCTTACCCCCGGTCCGGAAAATATTGTGAAAAAATATGATTCACCTTCCCGCACCGCCGAAACCGGCGTGTATACGTTACTATAACACAGAAAACCCCGCAATAAAACAAAAATGACATCCGGGGCTGAAAATTTTTATTTCCCTATTGACATTCGCGTTTTCCGGTTGTACTATATATATACATCTCTCTGTTTTCGGCACAATATATTGTGTTTTTCCACGGCGGCACACCGCGAAGGAGGACGACATGGCAATTACCGGAATAAAAAAAAGAGACGGCCGTTCGACCCATTTTGATAAAGAAAAAATCACGGCCGCCATAATCAAATCATTTAAGGCCACGAACAAAACAGACTGTGATGAAGCGGCTGCAAAGCTTACAGACGAGGTCTGCTCTGTTTTGGAAGTTGAAGGCTGTTCGGAGCCTGACGTCGAACATGTTCAGGATATCGTGGAGCGAGTCCTCATGGATAACGGTTATGTCCGGACCGCAAAGGCATATATCCTGTACCGATCGGAGCGCAGCCGCATCCGAGAGATGAACACGCGCCTTATGCAAACATATGAGGAGATCACCTTTGCCGACGCAAAAGATTCGGATGTTAAGCGCGAGAACGCAAATATTGACGGCAATACCGCTATGGGCGTTATGCTGAAATACGGCTCCGAAGGCGCGAAACAATTTTACAATATGTTCGTCTTAAAACCCGAGCATTCGCAAGCCCACTCCGGCGGCGACATCCATATACACGACATGGACTTCCTTACGCTTACGACGACCTGTACGCAGATCGATATTATCAAACTGTTCAAAGGCGGTTTTTCCACCGGGCACGGGCATCTCAGAGAGCCCAACGACATAGCCTCTTACGCCGCGCTTGCCTGCATCGCGATACAGTCAAACCAAAACGACCAGCACGGCGGGCAATCCATAATGAACTTTGATTACGGCATGGCTGACGGAGTGACAAAAACATATAAGAGGCTCTACCGCCAAAATCTGGCAAAAGCCCTAATGCTTTGGAAAAATATCGACGACCCCGAAGAAGACATCAAGTCCGTTATGAACGAAACAGAAACGAAAACCGGCCTTTTCCCGAAACTTGCATCCTCAGAGGAGTATCAAAAAGAAGAATTGCCCCTGCTCGTGAAACTTTACGGCGACGAGGAATGCTTAAAACGCGCGCAGATCATCGCGGCGCACTACGCCGCGAAAGAAACCGACAGAGCTGCCTATCAGGCTATGGAAGCTTTTATTCACAACCTCAACACGATGCATTCGAGAGCCGGCGCACAAACTCCGTTCAGCAGCATCAACTACGGAATGGACACAAGCCCGGAGGGGCGCCTTGTAATCAAAAATGTTTTGGCGGCAACGGAAGCCGGCCTCGGAAACGGAGAGACCGCAATATTTCCGATACATGTTTTCCGGGTAAAAAAAGGCGTCAGCAAAGACCCCGGGGATCCCAACTACGATATGTTCAAGTTAGCCTGCCGATGCAGCGCGAAACGTCTTTTCCCGAATTTCGCTTTCATGGACGCGCCGTATAACGCAGGTTTTTATCAAGGGACCCCGGAGACCGAAATCGCCTATATGGGCTGCCGCACAAGGGTCATAAGCAATATACACGATCCGTCGCGCCAAATCGGCAACGGCCGCGGAAATCTGTCTTTCACCTCGATCAATCTTCCGAGAATCGCGATAAAAGCCAAAGGCGACATAAATATGTTCTTTGACGAACTGGACAAAAAAATCGATCTGGTCATCGACCAGCTTCTGGAACGTTTCGCTATCCAAAGTAAAAAGAAAGTTAAAAACTTTCCGTTTCTTATGGGACAGGGCATATGGCTCGACAGCGAAAAATTGGACTGGGAAGATGAAGTCGGTGAAGTTTTAAAGCACGGCACTCTTGTTTGCGGTTTCATCGGCCTTGCCGAAACGCTCAAAGCTCTCGTCGGCGCTCATCACGGCGAAAACGAAAAGGCTCAAGCCTTAGGCCTTGAGATAGTCGGTCATATGCGTGCGAGGATGGACGAGGCGAGTCAAACCCACAAACTCAATTTTTCACTGATAGCCACTCCGGCGGAAGGACTGTCCGGCCGCTTCGTGAGTATAGACAAACAGCGATACGGCGTCATAGAAGGCGTTACCGACAAGGACTATTATACAAACAGCTTCCACGTTCCTGTATACTGCAGCATGAACGCCTTTGACAAGATCAAAACAGAAGCGCCGTACCATGCGCTGACAAACGCCGGTCACATCAGTTATGTCGAAGTGGACGGCGACCCCACGGAAAATCTTGACGCTTTCGAAAAAATAATACATTTCATGAGTGATTGCGGTATCGGTTACGGCTCCGTTAATCATCCGGTGGACCGCGACCCTGTTTGCGGATACAACGGAGTGATCAAAGACCGCTGCCCGGGCTGCGGTCGAAGCGACTCCGACGGAGTGCCTTTTGAGCGTATCCGCCGTATAACGGGTTATCTCGTGGGCACCTTAGACCGCTTCAACAATGCAAAACGAGCGGAAGAACATGACAGAATCAAACACGAAATATAGCCGGAAGAAAGAGAGCCGAACTCATGCGAATCGCGGGTTATATTCAAGATTCAATAGTCGACGGCCCCGGGCTTCGTTTTACGCTTTTTGTTCAGGGCTGTTCGCGCCGCTGTGAAGGCTGTCACAATCCGCAGGCTCTCGATCCCGGCGGCGGCAATGAAATCGCCCCGGATGAAGTTATAAAAACAATGTTGTCAAACCCTTTGACGGACGGCATAACACTCTCCGGCGGCGAGCCGTTCTCTCAGCCGGAAGCTTGTCTCGAAATTGCCGGAGCCGCTTGTTTGCACGGCCTTAACGTTTGGGCATACAGCGGGATGACCTTTGAAGAACTTGCGAAATCTCCGGATTCCGCAGAGTATAAGCTATTGGAAATCTGCGACGTTCTGGTGGACGGTCCTTTTATGCTTCCGTTGCGCAGTTTGGGCCTCAAGTGGCGCGGCAGTTCAAATCAACGCGTAATAGACGTTCCCGAAAGCCTCAAGCAAAAAAGAGCCGTTGAAGCGGCTTTGTGACCGTTATGTCAACTTACACGGTCACTGTTTTTCAAAACAACACTTCAACATCCGTCCCACTGTCGGCGGATCAAAATCTGCGCGACGTCCTGCTCGAGTACGGTTATCCGCTTAATTCCCCGTGCGGCGGCAACGGCACATGCGGCCAATGCCGCGTTCTTTTTGACGGGGAATATGTATCCGCGTGCAAATGCATACCGAACAGAAACTGTGTTGTCACTGTGCCGGATACTTCGGCGTCCGAAGTAACAATGACAAGCCCGCTCAATATCGAAGCATCGGCACGCGGATTGGGAGCGGCTGTCGATATCGGCACCACGACCGTTGCGGTCTTTTTATATGATCTCGAAAGCGGTCTCCGTATAGGCGTATACGGAGACCGTAATGCGCAGCACTCCTTCGGCGCCGACGTCATCAGCAGGATAAAATACGCTTCCGAACCGAATGGCCTGAAAAGACTGTCACTTATCATCAGGCGGCAAATATCCGGCGCTGTCCGCGTCATGTGCGAAAGAGTGCGGCGCTCTGTTAATGAGATCAGGATGATCTCCGTTGCCGGAAACACTGTTATGCAGCATATTTTTACGGGTATATCGCCCGAGAGCATAGGCGTATTTCCGTACACGCCCGTCAGTCTTTTCGGTTGTTTTTACCCTGCCGGAGAGTTTTTCGGTGATTTCGCGCCGAATGCCGGTGTTTATCTGTGCCCTGCGCTCTCCGGTTATGTCGGCGGTGATATTACTGCCGGATTGCTCGGCAGCGGTGCGTGGAATGAAGAAAAAACATGTCTGTTTACCGACATCGGCACGAACGGTGAAATGTGCATAGGCAACAAAGAAGGGTTCTTATGCTGCGCCGCCGCCGCCGGCCCCGCATTTGAAGGGGCACAGACGGAATGCGGGACACACGCTCGAAAAGGGGCTGTACATAAAGTCGAATTCATAAACAAAGAAATCAAATTCAGCGTCATGGGAGGCTGTGCCGCGATCGGTATTTGCGGATCCGGACTTACGGACGCCGCCGCCGTGCTGCTCCGCTGCGGCGCTTTGACCGCAGCAGGAAGACTGCTGCCGCCGGAAGAAGCTCCCGAGAAGATAAAATCAAAGATGACAAACAGAAACGGTTCCGTAAGATATTATTTTACTGACGATGTATATATTTCAGCCGAAGACATCCGCTGTCTGCAGCTTGCCAAAGCCGCCGTAAGGGCCGGAATCGAGACTTTACTCAATGCAGCGGGCAAAACTTTCTCCGACACGTCTAAAATGATCGCTGCCGGCGGTTTCGGATCATTCATGGATGTAAAAAACGCATGCGCCATCGGGCTGCTGCCTCCGGAATTACTCGATCGAATCACACATGTCGGTAATTCTGCGGGAGCGGGCGCGGCTCTTTCGCTGACCGAGCGCGGGCGCGATAATCTTAAGTCTCTCGCGGAGAAGTGCAAATATTTTGAACTCTCTGAAAGCTCGTCGTTTTCCGAAAAATATATCGAATGCATGGCGTTTGACGAGACAGGAAAGGTTTGGGGTTAATGGAAGACTTTGATTTCATCAAGCACGCAAAAGACTGCGGCTTTACTGAAGTTGCCGAAACCGATCCGGGGAAATTCCGATTCATGAAAGAAGTCCGCGATATGTGCCGCGCCGACAAATGCAATCACTACAATAAGAGCTGGAATTGTCCGCCCGCCTGCGGAACGCTTGAAGAAACGGCGGCAAGAGCGTCAAGGTACGGCAACTGCGTTTTGGTGCAGACGGTCGGGCACGCCGCAGACGAATATGACGTTGAATTCTATACCGAAACCGCTGTTCTGCACAATAAGAATTTTCGTGCTTTCGTGTCGGGAGCATTGAAAAAAAACATCGACATATTTCCCATGGGCATGGGCGCATGCCGTTTATGTGAAGTGTGCGCTTATCCCGATCTGCCCTGCAGATTTCCCGACACGTCCTTCCTTTCAATGGAAGCTTGCGGACTCCTTGTCAGCCGGGTGTGTGAGGACGCCGGACTGCCTTATTATTACGGCCCCGGCAGTATCGCTTACATAAGCTGCTGCCTGTATAACGTAAAAAGCACAGATGCCGGCGCAGAGAGGACATGACCGGTTGACAACCGGTTCTTTGAATGCTATTATTATCGCGCGTTTACCGGTGTGTGTCAGTTGAAATGCGCGAGTGGTGGAATCGGCAGACTCGCTAGATTCAGGTTCTAGTGCTCGTAACGGGCGTGGGGGTTCAAGTCCCCCCTCGCGCACCAGCCGCAAGTAATCCGAACTCCCCCGATGTGAAAATCATCGGCGAGGGCTTCGGATTTTTGCTTTGGTTTAGATGAAAGATTGTTGAAAAGATCGTAAACGAGTGATATCCTATACTGAGAAATAGCCGCAGATACTACTGTGTAAGCTTCGCCGTCGATAATGGTGACGCAACTCGCTAAGGTTGGCTTTTCGCTTTGTCTTTGCAAGAATTTATGCGAGGAGAAGGACAAAACTGCATTCGTAAATGCATAAGGAGAGTAATCCCGATGAGCAACTTAATTGACAATAGCATTACAATATATGAGGCACTAAAAAATATTGAAAATGGAAAATATGTTATGCCTGCGTTCCAAAGGCAATTTGTTTGGAGTATGGAGCAAATTGAGAAACTTTGGGACTCAATTTTGCTGAATTATCCTATTTCTACGTTTCTGTTCTGGCATGTCGATGATGAAAATGTAACAGCGGATACCTATTTCTGTAAATTCCTGTATGATATAACATTTGACAGTAGAAAATCTGCCGACAGTGCAAATTATGATTTAATACGAATAAATCCGAGCAATACTAATACTGCAATATTGGATGGGCAGCAACGGTTTACATCTTTGTTTGTGTCTCTTTTCGGCACAGCAAAAATTCGACAAAAACACGCAAGAAAAAAGGCCGGTAATTTGGATATCGCAAAACTTGTAATAGAATTGGATAAGAACAAAACCACTACCGATGAAGAAGAATACAACAGCAAGAAATACGATATCAGATTTAGTGATAGAACAAGCCCGACTCATTTTGAGTTAAAAAACATATTAGAAGAGAATTTTCAAAACGAAAGCACAAGAGAAGCAGCGATAGAGGATGCAATCGCAAAAGTTTCTGACAATAGCAAGGATTACGCCAGAAAAATTCTACATACTCTTTACAGAAAAATATTCATCGAACGACTGATTAGATATACTGAGATTACAGATATGAGTCAAGATGACGCACTTGAAATGTTTGTAAGGTTTAACAGTGGCGGGAAACCGTTAAAGAAATCTGAGATTACAATGTCTATTTTAGAGGCATACTGGCCAAGTGCGAAAACCGAATTTGGATACATCCTTGAAGGTTCATATAAGGAATTCGGTTCGGACTTTATAATCCGTGCTGCTCTGATGCTATACGGTGAAGTTGCTAAATCTAACATAAACAGGAAAATTGCAGATGATTTGAAAAATAACTGGAGCAAATTTAAAATAGCGTTGGCAAACTTAGAAGGACTTCTTATAGAAATGAAAACAGACATAAGTCGGTTTTCTGGTCCTTGGAACGTGCTGTTACCAATTCTCTATTACATTTACTATAACAAGGACTACGCTAATAATATAGCGGCAATCCGCGCATATCTACTCAGAGCGATATTCTTCATTTATTTCCGTTCGGGAACAACAGGCAAATTGCAGCAAATCAAAACAAAGATAAACGATTTTAACGGCGAAATCACTATTGAGATGCTTAATGGCATGAGTGAGTTAAGTGTTACGCCCGGAAAGATTGATGATGTGCTTAATTCGGAAAAAGGTAGCAGAGTTGCCGATGAGGTTCTCTATTACTTAAGTGTTGATTGGTTAGATCGCGCAATTAAGTACGAGCAAGACCATCTGCATCCTGATAGTAAATTTAACCTTCACGACAAGCCATATTCGATTTCACCGGAGGATTGGAAAAAATGGCGAGGCAATCGTAATAGACTACCCAATCTCCATATGCTTGAAGGAAAAATCAATGCCAGTAAAAATGATATGCCACTTGTGTCATACTTCAATAGCTTAACGGACGAGAATCAAGTGAAATTCTATGAGAGATCTATTATTCCGGAGAATATTTCTCTTGAAATTGACGATTTCGATAAGTTTTATGAGGCGCGAAAAAAATTGTTGCTTTTGAGGATTCGTGCATTGCTTGGGTGAGAAGTATATTTTATGCCCATGAGTTCGAATTGCTTGCAGTCAGAAGATTACCATCCTCAAACATGCTTGTGCAAAACATTACCGACTCTATGGAGTGGCTATCATTAAGCGAAAGTATGAGTAGTTCAGCCCTCAATTCTAGATTGATACTGAAAACTCAAGGAGATAATAATGGCGAGCAAATCAGTAATAAAAGTAATTGACCGGGCGATTAAAGAAGTTTGGAAAAAGAGCATTAGCAGGGATTATCGAACGTTCAGCCTCTTGATGGAGGATACGCTGAAATGCAGTTTATATTATCATCTACGAAAGAAACTTGGGGAGCGGTTTTTGAGTGACAATAATATAAGGATTTTTTCGGAATTTACAAGAGGGGATTTAACGGGTACAGGTTGCAAAGCGGATATAGCCATAGTTGAGCTGAAGAAAAGCTTTAGCGAGCAACACTTAGGCGCCAATATAAAATCTACAATCGCTATCATAGAACTAAAGTATGACCATAACGACAATGCTTTTGTTAAGGATATTCGCAAGATAAAAAGCTATATAACAGATTTGAAGGTTGACTGCCTGTACTATTTGGGGTTTATCGCCGAGAAAGAATATGAAATCCCCAACTGGCTTGACGGAAGGCAGACGAACAACTGGGCGAATAAAAAAGTGGTGGTATTGTCTGCAAATAGAGAAGTTGATGGAGATGGGACTTTGCGATTCT
>WRJA01000044.1 GCA_009782435.1 Oscillospiraceae bacterium | reverse complement strand
CCGACAGGCCTCATATCGTCGTCCACAACATACACTGTTGACAACTCGTTCTGCCGCATTTCTTTAATGGCGTGCCCCATGCCGTCGCCGAGCCTCACTATGCAGGACGGCGTTATCATTATGCTGCGCACCGAAATAACTTTAGACTTGTCTGCGCTGTTGATGAACTCCCGCACATAGTCGTCCGCGGGCTCGGCGCTCATGCGCTCGGGAGTGTCGACCTGAATGATCTCGCCGTCCCGCATGATTGCCACCATGTCCCCCAGTTTGAAGGCCTCGTCTATGTCGTGTGTGATGAACACCACCGTTTTATGCAGCTTGCGCTGTATGGACAGGAGTTCAAACTGCATGTTCTTGCGCACTAACGGATCGAGCGCAGAAAAGGGCTCGTCCATAAGCAATACGTCCGGGTCGTTGCACAAAGCGCGGGCAATGCCGACCCTTTGTTTCATGCCGCCGGAAAGCTCGTCGCAGCGCTTCGTCTCCAAACCCGTCAGTCCCACCATGGAGATGACGGAGGCGGCGTTTTGCTCACGCAAGGCCTGCGAAACTCCGTTGATCTCCGGCCCGTATGTAACATTCTCCAGCACATTGCGATGGCTCATAAGGCCGAAGGACTGAAAAACCATTGAGATTTTCGTGCGGCGGAGTTCCAAAAGCTCTTTTTTGTTCATTTCAGCCAGATCTCTGTCCTCAAAAAACACCTTGCCTTTTCCGGGCCTGTTGAGCCGGTTCAAACAGCGCACAAGCGTCGATTTTCCGGAGCCGGACAAGCCGATGATAGCTGTTATGCGCCCGCGCTCCACCGACAGATTTGTATCCCAAAGCGCAATGGTAGAACCGGTCTTTCTGAGGATCTCCGCTTTTGACGCGCCCTTTTTTTTCATTTCGCAGGCGGCGTTTTTATCTCCTCCGTAGAGCCTGTATACATGATTTACCCGGATAACGGCGTCATTATCGATCGTCAACGGGGGGCCTCCTCCCTTTCCGGTTCTCCGCTTCGGCCCGGTTTTTTTCATTCGTCTCAAACCAGCCCTGAGTCAGCCGGTCCAAAAGAATGGCGATGATGACCACGGAACCGCCGGCCAGAAGGCCCCGGCCGATCTCGATGCGGTTCACCGCGACCAGCACCTCGTTCCCCAATCCCCTCGCTCCTATGAGAGACGCCGTCACAACCATTGACATGGCCATCATAAGCGTCTGGTTGACGCCGGCCATGATCGTCGGCAAAGCCTGCGGAATCTGTACCTTGATGAGCGCCTGCCATCTGGTGGAGCCGAAAGCCGAGGCCGCCTCCACCACTTCTTTGTCAATCTGTCTTATGCCGAGGCTTGTCAGCCGTATCACCGGCACCATGGCGTAAATGACGGTGGCTATGACCGCCGACGCGTTGCCCATGCCGAAAAAAATGACCGCGGGTATCATATACACGAAAACGGGCATGGTCTGCATGGTGTCGAGAACGGGTCTTACAATGTTGTTCGCCGCGGTGGAATAAGACAGTAATATCCCGGCGGGAAATCCGATGATAAGCGCGATGACCACTCCGACCAAAACAATGGAGAGGGTCAGGATCATAAGATCCCAGAGTCCGGCAAGGCCGATAAGAAAGAGTAAAACGGCGTAAAGAGCGCCCGTTCGAAATCTCTTATGTGATCTCCATCCGAGAAAAAACACCAATCCTATCAGTAAAAACCACGGAACATGCCCGATAATGAAGTTGGCCCCCGTAACAAGCGCGTTCAGGACCGCCTTGCCCGCGTCCAACAACTCCGCGTACCGCACGGCAATGCCCCGGATAAACGAATCCAAGCCTCTGGTGTCGGGCGACAGTTTTATCGGGAATTCAAAAAGCCAACTCATAAATCATCTCCTGTCTGTGCGAACGATACGGACAACCGTGATAATTTGTTTTTTAAGAAAGCGCCGCCGTCAGTTTTTGGTTTTGCTCCGGAGTCAGCCATTTTGAAGTCAATTCCGGATGCTGTTTTAAGAACCACTCGGCCGCTCCCTCATATGAGTCGCCGGTATCCTGTATATACGCAAGCGCCTCGCTCGTAAGAGCGGACGAAGTGCGGTATTTTTCAAGGAAGGCGCAAAATTCCGGATTGGAGGCGTAGAAATCGGTACTGGCGCTGATCATGACCGGCATAGCCGGAAGGTCGCAGGCCCCGGACAAAAAGAGCTCCGGGTCAAAGGGCACGTCACTCAGCCGGATGAAGCTGTATTTGCCGAGCAGCCAAGTGGGTTCCCAATAATAGGCCACCAAAGCTTCTCCCCTGTCGTAGGCTCTCACCATCTCCGCGCTCATGGCCGTGTCCGAGCCGGGCTGGAAAAGATTGAACATTTCATCCAAACCGTATAAATAGAATTTGTTTTCCACTACCATGGATATCTCCCAGCCGGGAGGGCCTCCGTAAACGCGCCCTTTCGAAGGATCTTCCTCATCTTTGAACACGTCGGGGTAATTCTTCAGGTCCTCAACGGTCTTCAGCCCGGGGGCCATGGGCGCGATCCCGCGGGCGGCGTCGCCCTCGATCACATAGCGCGGCACATAAAGCCCCTGCTTGTTGTCGTCAAAATTCACCGAGAGCTCTTTTATGTTCCCGGCTGCGACGTCGTCTTTATAGTTCGGCAGATTTTCCGTCCATATCTCCATATACACGTCAATATCGCCTCTTAAGAGCGATTCGTATGTCAGCGGGGTCGAGCCCGACATTTCCTCCCATGTGTAACCGAAAACCTCTTCGGCTATCCGCCCCGCCACCGCGTTGTGGAACACGATCGAATCCCACATGACGTCGGCGAACACTATATGTGTTTTTTCGGCGGCATTCTGATTGCCCGCGTCTTTTCCCCCGCAGCCCGCCGACGCGACCGTTATCACGGCAAGCATTATCAACAAAGCCGATATCAGTGTTTTTTTCTTCATTTTCAGTCTCCTTTTTATTGCCGGATTCCATTTTTTTATAACACGCGATTAAATATTATATCGCATTTTACGTATCATGTCAAATGCCGTACCGCCGCCGGGCAAAAAAACCGCCGTAACACGATCGTTTCGGCGGCTCGGTCCTTGCAGAAAATCTATTTTTTAAAAAATTCCTCAAAATAATCCCGCTCCTCGGGTTTGTTTTCTTTAGCCTCTTCCGGTTTGCCGCTCTGCATGTCGCTTCGGGCAGTCCTTACGTTTTGCCCTCTGTTATGCTCCTTTTGAAAGACAACTTTTGTATTTGCTCCCGCCTCAGTCGCTTCCCTGCTCCTTCTTGCCGCCAAAGCGGCTCTGCGGCGCTTTTTCTTGATCGTGTTATATCTGATTACAAGCGCCGCGTATACTGCCAAAAGCAGTATAAACGACCAGAAAATGCCCCTCACCCACGTCTGTTCCCATGTATTTTCCAGTTGATTTTGCAAATGCCGGACACGGGAAATACTGACCGACGTACTCGCCGTAAGCTTAACGGCCCCGAAGGTCTCTCCGCCCGAGAATATCCTGACCTCGCCCAAAACGGTCCCCGCTTCTATCGGAGCTCTGAGTTCATAGCCGTCCCGTTCGCTGTAAATTATGATCTCACGTTCAAAACCGTCTTCCGTATCGTTCGGAACAAGAGCGGATACCGAGGATTCCGGTCTGAGAAGCAGCGAATCCGTGCCGCTCGCCATCAATACCGGCACTTCAGCCACAAGTTCGGACGATCTGAGTATTTCACGGTAGCTGAAATTGTTGAATACCCATTCATAGAGCGTTATCGAATCGGCAAAATTCCCGTGGCTCACCGTACCGTCGTCATTTTGAAGCGACGGGCCTCCCATAACAACTGCAATGAGAAAAACGTCGTTTTTCTCGGCGGTCGAGGCCAAGCAATAACCGGCGGCCGAGGTATAGCCCGTTTTTATCCCGCGGGCGTATTCGTATTCATAATCCGGATAGTTCTGCGTTCTGTGCAGGAGCGCGTTTGTATTAAACAGTTCACGCTGCTCAGACAGGTTCGTCGCCGGTATTATTTTTGTCTTTGTGTTGCATATATCCGCGAACAGCGGTCTGCTCATGGCCTCTTTACTGATAACGGACAGATCGCGGGCAGTTGTATAGTGTTCCTCGTTCGGCAGCCCGTGAGTGTTTTGAAATCGAGTGTAGGCGCAGCCCAAAGCGGCTGCTTTACTGTTCATCATGTCAATGAACTCCGGTATCCCGCCGCCAATATACTCGGCGATGGCGTTGCAGGCCTCATTTGCGGAAACGAGCATCGCGCAGTACAAAAGCCCTTCGAGAGTCATCGTCTCTCCGGGTCTTATGCCGGCTGTGCTGCCGTCCTCTTCAAGGTCAAACATGATATTCTCCGAAACCGTGACTTCATCCTGCAAAGACACTCTGGCGTCCTCCACAGCCTCCACAGCCAAAAGCACGGTCATGATTTTCGTAAGGCTCGCGGGATAAGCCTTCATATCGGCATTCACGCTGAAAAACACCCTGTCCGTATGCAGGTCGGTCAGTATGGCCGATACAGACAAGAGTTCCGGTTCTTCAAGAGCCGACGCCGAAAACGGCGCGGCTGCCGACAACAAGGCGGCAATGATTATTATTATGAGCGAGTTTCTGAAAATTTTCATGTTTCTCTCCGGGTATATGTGTTATTATTGTATTATGTAAAACCGGCAATCGGCGCAATGTCATTATCCGTATTGATTATAAAGAACCCGCGGGGGAAAATCAACAACTATTCACGGGCCGCAGGTCGCCCGGGAAAGCCGGGGCAGAAATGAAACTCCCGAAATCGGAAAAAGCGGCGCTTATTATAACAGCGTGTTTTGTTGTCGCTCTCGTCGGATACTTATTCGGTTCCGACGCAAGAGGCTCCGATTTCAGTATCTCCGCGGAGAATAAATACGCGCGCGCCGTACCCGCAAGTCCGTCTGAGGATACGGGCGGCGCCGGCGCTCCTTATGTTTCGGCTGAAGACCGCAAGGTGAATATCAATACCGCCGGGGCGGAAGAGCTTAAAACCCTTCCGGGTATAGGCGAGATCCTTGCCGAGCGCATAATCGCCTACAGGAAGGAAAACGGCGACTTCAAACACGCGGACGACATCATGAACGTCAACGGTATAGGCGAGGCGAAGTACGCCGCCGTTTCCGACCTCATCACAACAACTTGACTGAAAGGACATCCGGCATGAGAATCTTGGTGGTGGACGACGAAAAACTGCTTGTCAAAGGAATAAAATTCAATTTGGAAAACGAAGGATACGAGGTGGACGCATGTTTCGACGGTGAGACCGCCGTGGAATCGGCGCGCGCCGGAGGATACGGATTGATTCTGCTCGACCTGATGATGCCTAAGCTTGACGGGCTGAACGCCTGCAGCAAGATACGGGAATTTTCCGACGTTCCCATCATCATGCTGACCGCAAAAAGCGAGGACGCCGATAAAATAATAGGACTCGAATACGGCGCCGACGACTATATCACAAAACCGTTCAACATACTTGAGCTGAAAGCGAGAATAAGAGCCCTGCTGCGCCGCTCGAAGATACCCGGCGGCGATCACTCCGATAAAATAATAAGAGGAAGCATTTCGATAGACGCCGTAAGACGTTCCGCTGAAAAAAGCGACGAGAGCGTCGATCTCACCGTCAAGGAATTCGACCTTATAGAACTGCTTATGAGAAATCCGGGAAAGGTATACAGCAGAGAGGCGCTTTTGGATCAGGTATGGGGCTATGATTTCAGCGGCGACATCCGCACCGTCGACGTACATATCAGACGCCTGCGCGAAAAACTCGAACGCGACCCCGCGCAGCCGGAGTATATCATAACGAAGTGGGGCGTTGGATATTTTTTCAAAGATTAGCCGCTTTTTCCGGGGAGCCGGGCCGCCGGGGGACAAGGCGGAGGAAAACGGGAGCGCTTTGCCTGTCAAAAGAGCAAAATACGGCGTCTGGCTTAAATTTATGGTAACATTTTTTATCCTGATCGCCGCGCTTTTGACTATCATGAACATCTATCCCATGACAGCCTCGAGAGATTTGGTATTTGAGTCAAAACAAAGCTCTCTGCAAAACCGGGCTTCCGTATTATCATCATCGCTCGCGGCTTTGGACACCCTGACAGTAGAAGGCGTTAACCAGGTGATGGAGCTTTTGGACGTTATTCCTCTCGACAGGATAATCATCACCGATGATTCCGGCAGAATACTCTACGACACATCGATAGTCGACTCCGGCGTCGGACGATTTGCTCTTTTTCCGGAAATAAGCCGCGCCTTGTCCGGCTCCGTGGTTTTTTATTCGAAATATTCGGACGGCGCTTTCATGAGCCGCGCCGCGGCGCCCGTCACGCCGGGAGGCCGCATAATCGGCGCGGTCTATCTCTATGAATACGATTCGAAACAAGCCGAGCTGATTGCCGGCATACAGAGCAATATGCGAAGCATTTCCCTGTCCGTCGGCGCTCTTGCCCTTTTTTTGATACTCCTGTTCACAAGGGCTCTGACGATGCGGATAACCGAACTTGTCAGGGCGATGCGTATCGTCAGGGACGGCAACTATGATTATCTCCTTAAAACAAAGGGCGCGGACGAAATAACAGAACTCGGCGACGAGTTCAACGACATGACAAAACGGCTCAGGAATACCGAGAATCTGCGCAGACGTTTCGTTTCGGACGCCTCGCACGAGCTCAAGACGCCTTTAGCTTCGATACGTCTGCTCTCGGACAGCATTGCCCACAGCGAACAAATGAGTGTCGATACCATGCGCGAGTTTGTCTCGGACATAGGCACGGAGGCGGAAAGGCTGCAGCGCACCACCGAAAAGCTTCTGACCCTGACCCGCATCGACGACGGCGCTTTGGCCGCGAAATCAAAAGTCAACATGAAAGACGTCGCCGAGCGCACCTTGCGCATGCTGTCGCCTTTGGCCGGAGAACGCAATATCAGTCTGTATCTCAACACCGAAAAAGACTGTTTTATCTCAATTTATGAGGATGACCTCTATCGGATAGTTTTTAATCTGATAGAAAACGCCATCAAATACAACACCGAAAACGGCAGCGTGACCGTCTGCATCAGCGCCGAAGACCGAGTTGCCGTTATGACGGTTGAGGATACCGGCGTCGGTATCCCGGAGGAGGACATCCCTCACATTTTTTCAAGATTCTACAGAGTAGACCAATCCCGTTCGGTGGAAGCGGGAGGCAGCGGTTTGGGGCTGTCCATCGTTCGTGACGCCGCCGGGCTCTACGGAGGTTCCGTGCAAGTCGTGCCCGGGCGCTCGCGGGGCGCGGAATTCAAGGTCATTTTCCCTGTTTATGACGAAAATGAGGACACCGAAAATGAAAACCTGTCTTAAAACATGCATATCGCTTTTTCTCTCGATCGGACTTTTTACGGCTTGCGCAGTCAGAGGCGCGCCGCCGGACGAAGCCGGCCCGGGGGAAGTGTTCATATACAGGACCCGCACGGGGGAGCGTATATATTCCGACAGGCTTATCACTTATGAGATCGTCACGACGCCCGTATCCGTCTCGAAGCGGGACGTCGTAATAAACGCTCTCAACAGCCCGGCCTTTACTGCCGGCCTGTCCGGCTCCTTGCCCGACGGCGTAAAAATCATATCGGTCGATACGGCAAACGGCTTCGCCCTCGTGACTGTCAGCGATAATTTCGAGGAACTTCCCGCGTTTGAAAAAACGCTCGCCGGTTCATGCATAACACTTACGCTGTGCGAACTTGAGGACATCAGCTCCGTGACGATACGCGCCGCCGGCAGCATGATCTTCGAAGCCTTGACACCTGACGGCATAATGTTATATGATACGGAAACATTACCCTACGAAAAGAGCCTGCGCCTCTATTTCACGGACACGTCCGTTGATCTCTTGCGGCCCGAATACCACACTCTTACCGTCGACGCGGACACCCCGCTTGAGAGATATGTCATTGAAGAACTTCTGCGCGGCCCGTACAACGAAAGCCTCCTGTCCTTTATTCCCCCGGGGACGGAGCTTTTGGCGATCACGACGGAAGAAGGGCTTTGCACAGTCGATCTGTCGTCCGCCTTCATCGATAACGAACCCCCGGAACCCGCCGTCGCAAGGCTTGCGGTATATTCCATCGTGAACTCTTTGACGTCTCTTAAAGAAACGGACTTCGTTTTGTTTCTTTCGGACGGCAAACCGATCTCTTATTACGGTTTACTCAACATGTCCATCCCATTTGAAAGAAATGACAGCTTGGTCGCCCGAACGGCGTAGAGCAAGGAGCAGCCCATGAGTTCTTGGCCCGTACCGCATTACATGGTAAACTCCATATACGACATAGATCCGGTCCGGCTTCGGGACATGGGAATAAATTTGCTTTTGCTCGATTTGGACAATACAATGTCGCCTTATCATATAAGAAAGCCTTCTCCGGCACTGAAAGAGTGGATCAACGGCTTAAAGGCCAATAAGATCGACCCTTTTATCCTGTCAAACAATAATGGTAAAAAACCGGAGATCTTTGCCCGCGAACTGGAAATAGGCTTCGCGCGGGGCGCCAAGAAACCGTCGCGGAAAATGCTCCGGCTTGTTATGGCGGAAAAAAACGTTCCCGCCGAAAAGACCGCCATCGTGGGGGATCAGATATATACCGACGTTTTGTGCGGCAGACGCGCCGGAATCACAACGATAGCGGTCAACCCCATCGACCTGTTTCGGAATCCGTTCTTAGCCTTGCGTTATCTGTTTGAGTTTCCGTTCAGGCTGTTTTATAAGGTCAAAAACGGAAAATGAACCGTACGGATAAAATACGCCGCAAACTTGACGGCGCGGGGCTTGACGCTCTTATGATCACTTCCGAAACAAACCGTCGGTACGCCGTCGGATTTCATTCTTCAGCCGGCGTTATTTTGATAACCAAAAGCAAAACCTTTTTTTTGACCGACGGCAGATACATCGAAGCCGCCCGCGCGAGCGTCAAAAGCGCCGAGGTCATTTCGGTTTCGGGCTCCGCCGCCGTCAATGACCTGCTCTGCGGCATAATAAAAGACAATTCGATAAGAACTTTAGGTTATGAAGAAGGCCGCATGACCTGCAGGGAATATCTCAAACGAAGATCCTCTCTGCCCGCCGACCTTGTTCCCGCTGAGGATATACTGTCCGGTATGCGCGAATCAAAAGATGAAGATGAGATCGATTGTATCCGAAAAGCTCAGAAAACAGCGGAGTCCGCTTTTGAGCGCGTACTGAGAATAATAAAACCGGGGATCACCGAAAAAGAAACGGCCGCCGAACTCGTATATTTGATGCTGAAAGACGGGGCCGAAAAGCCCTCTTTCGATCCCATTGTTCTCTCCGGGGCAAAAACCTCCGTGCCTCACGGCGAACCCGGTCCGAAGGCAATAGAAAAAGGCGACTTTGTTTTGATGGACTTCGGCTGCTCGGTCAACGGATACAAATCCGACATGACGCGAACTGTCGCCGTCGGCGGCGTTACCGAAAAACAGGCCGGCATTTATGACGTCGTTTTGCGCGCGCAGCTTGAAGGCATTTCCGCCGCAAAAGCCGGCGTCCCCGGAAAAGAACCCGACGCCGCCGCAAGACGCGTTATCGAAAACGCGGGTTACGGCGAGTTTTTTTGCCACGGTTTCGGTCACGGAACGGGTCTTGAAGTACACGAGACTCCGAGTCTGTCCCAAGATGAGACAAAAGCATTGGCGCCGGGCTGCATCGTCACGGCGGAGCCCGGAATCTATATACCGAAAGAATTCGGCGTAAGGATCGAAGACATGCTGCTCATCACCGAAGCCGGGCCGCAAAACCTTACAAAAGCGCCCAAGAACCTCATTGTTTTGTGAATATTTCTTGCAAACCGGCCCCGGAGGGTATAAAATGATGAACCGGACACCGAGATAATTATAAACGGGAGGAACCCATAATGATTTCCGCGGGAGATTTTCGAAACGGCGTGACCTTCGAGATGGACGGCCAGGTAATGCAGATAATTGAATTTCAGCATGTCAAACCCGGAAAAGGCGCGGCTTTCGTCCGCACAAAAATGAAAAACGTCATCACGGGAGCGGTGGTGGAAACCTCATTCAACCCATCCGCGAAATTCGAGAACGCGTTTGTCGAGCGGCGCGGCATGGAATACAGCTACGCGGACGGCAACCTCTATTATTTCATGAATACCGAGACATATGAGCTTGAGCCTATTGATAAGAGCGAGCTTTCCGACGGCTTCCGCTTTGTCAAAGAAAACATGATCTGCACGGTAAGCTCCTACAAAGGTAAAGTATTCGCGGTCGAACCGCCGAATTTCGTTGAACTTGAAGTAACGCATACCGACCCCGGTTTCGCCGGAAACACCGCCACCAACGTTACAAAACCCGCCGAATTGGAAACAGGCGCCGAAGTTAAAGTCCCCTTGTTCATAAATCCCGGAGACAGAATAAAAATAGACACGCGCACGGGAGAATACCTTGAGCGCGCGAAAGGTTAGCGAAAGGAGACGCAGCAAATGACGACTTCCGAGAAAACAGCGTATCTTAAAGGCCTTGCCGACGGTCTCGCCATCGACCCCGCGACAAACGAGGGCAAAATGTTTGCCGCCGTCATTGACGCTTTCGAAGCCGTTGCCCGCGACATAAAGGCGCTTGAGGAGAACGACTTGGATCTGAGCGAGGAGATCGACTCGCTGTCGGACGATCTCGCCGACATTGAAGACATAGTTTACGGGGACAAGGACGACGATTGCTGCGCAAGCTGCCGCGACGGCGGTGAGTTTCCCGAAATATATGAAGTCCGCTGCCCGAAGTGCGGCATTGTGATGACGATAGACAAGGAAACTCTCGATTCCGGCGAAACGGAATGCGCCAACTGCGGCGAGGAGCTTGAACTCGACTTTGACGGGGACGGCTCGGACGACGGCGAGTAGACGGGCAGCGAATTCATTATTAATGCGCCGGCAGCCCGTACAACTGTTGACACGGGCGCCGCTCCATAGTTTATTATTCATTTCGAATACAAAAAATAAAAAATCAGGAGGACTGAAAAATGAAAAGAATACCGGCTGTATTATTGGCTTTTGCACTGACGGCGGCTTTGTTTGCGGGCTGCGGCTCCTCAAACCAAGCGAATCAAGGAAATCAGGATTCGGTCGTAACCCTCAAGGTAAATAACTTTGCTCCGGCTGCTTTACCTTTCGGCGTGGGCATTGACCACGCGGCGGAATACATCGAAAGAGAATCAAACGGCGCGATAAAGGTCGAGGTATATCACGACGGCACGCTTCTCGGCTTTAACGACACATACCAAGGCGTCCGGCAAAAAGTGGCCGATATCGGCATAGTCGGTCCGGCGGCGACCGACTCGGTCGTGACGCTCAACAGCGTGTTTACCACCATGCAGAAATATCTGCCCAAGCCTCAAGAGGTCACCGACGCCTGCTATGAGCTGATTGATCTCGTTCCCGAGCTTCAAGAGGAGATGGAGACTGTCGGTGTGCGCTGGCTCGGACTGTATGCGCTTTTCGGATCAAGCCTCCATTGCAGGGGAATAAAACCACTCACTCCCGATGATATGAAAGGCGTCGGCATTGAGGCGCTCGGCGGCGTTTCGGGTTACTTCGCTTTAATGGGCGCCAACGCTTTGACGCTCGATCCGGCAGACTACTATCTCAGCATGGAGCGCGGAGTCATTCAGGCTCAGGCGGTCCACTGGCCCGGGCTTGACGGGTACAAATGCATCGAACTCACCGATTATCATCTTATGTTCGGAGCGGACGGCGGCGGCATTTTCTTCGGGATCATGGGCTATATCATAAACGCCGACACATGGCACAGTCTCAGCCCCGAGCATCAGAAAATAGTTTGGGACGGCTTCAGATCCGGCTCGACCCTGACCATCGATCTTGACTACCCCTCGGCTGAATACTCGAAGAATTATGCCGCAGAACAAGGTCAGGAATTCGTATACCTCTCCACCCCGGAAGAACTGGCGCCTTGGTACGAATACATCGACCAATTCAACGCTCTGTGGGTCGAAAACGTTGCCGCCGCCGGCTTCCCCGCGCAGTCGACTTTAGACAAGCTTCAGGAACTCTTGGCGAAATACTGATAAAAATCGATTTTTTCCGGTGCGGGCAGGCACGATACAGGGTCTGTCCGCACCGGATATCTGCTTATTGGCGGTATCGGCCGGCGTAAATGAAGGTGAAACATATGAAAAAAATCTTGTATTTGATATTGGATTTCCTGTGCTTTATTGCCGAAAACCTTTCCGTTATCGGAGGTATCGGGCTTATCGCCATGATGGTGATAACCGCGACGGACGTAATACTGCGCATGTTCAGCAGCTCGGTCCTCGGAAGCATGGAGCTCATTTCATATTTGATGTGCGTCGTAATTTTTTTAAGCTTCGGGAAGGCGACCTTTGTTGACAGTTTCACAAAAGTCGAACTCTTTGATTTTAAAAAAGCGGAACCTCTTATCAGGGCGCTTATGGATATCATCCACGCCGTGATGTGCGCGTTCGCCTCCTATTACTGTTTCGTTCAAAGCGGCGTTACCAAAAGCATAGGCACGGTATCGCAAATGCTCAAAATCCCGCGGTGGCCTTTTTTGGTCCTGTCCGGCACGGGATTCCTTCTTATAACGATATCGATTCCCCTCTCGAAATACAAAAAACATAAGATGAAAGAAAAAAGCCGTTCGGCGGAGATCGGGGAGGGAACGGCATGAGCAATGAGATCATCGGACTTATCGGAATCGCCGTACTTGTCCTTTTACTGTTTTCAAAAATGTGGGTCGGCGTATCCATGATGCTTGTGGGCTTTGCGGGCTGCATAATCTTAGGCGGCTACGGCTCGGCCGCGATACTGCTCGGCATGATACCGTACACCACAACATCATATTATACCTTGGCGTGTATGCCGGTATTTATTTTCATGGGAGTCTTGATTTCGGAATCCGGTTTGGGCGCCGATCTCTACATCGCCGCGCGGACCTGGCTCGGCCGGCTTCGCGGCGGACTTGCCATGGCGACGATAGTCGCCTGCGGGTTTTTCGCGGCGGTCTGCGGCGACAGCGTGACGTCGGCCGTGACGATGTCCAAAGTATCATATCCGGAAATGAAAAAGCACGGCTACGGGGAAGGATTGGCGTCCGCGACCATTGCTGCGGGCGGGACCATCGGCATACTGATACCGCCCAGCATTTGTTTCATCATATACGCGCTTATTACCGAACAATCCGTCGGGAAGCTGTTCATGGCAGGAATAATACCCGGTATCCTCATGGTCATTTTTTACATGATCGTGATCGCATTTAAAACCAAGGGCAAATCAGGCGAGATACCGCCGGCAGCCGCGGAGGGATATTCATTTAAGGAAAAATTGATTTCACTCAGGCTCATTTGGCCTATCGTACTGGTTTTTCTCGTTATGATGATAGGAATGTACGCCGGTTTCTTCACTCCGACCGAGGCTGCGACCATAGGCGTCATTGTCACGCTTTTAGTCGCTGTGTTCGGAAGACGCCTGACCGTGAATAAATTCATTAACGCTTTAAAAGAGACCTTATCATACTCCTGCATGATATATCTGCTTCTCATCGGAGCCTATGTTTTCATGCGTTTTATGGCTTTCAGCCGCCTTCCGGCCTGGCTTTCAAACAATGTCGGCATACTTTACACTGTCTATGAGGTACCGCGCGTCGTCATTTTGATCTGCGTATTGATATTCTATATATTTCTCGGCATGTTCATGGACGTTTTCCCGTGTATCCTTTTAACGCTCGGATTTGTTTATCCCGTTATGGAAGAGATAGGCTACAGCCTTATCTGGTTCGGGGTTATTATGACCCGCATGATGGAGATTGGAATGATATCGCCGCCTTTCGGCCTCAATCTTTTTGTCTGCGCAAAATCCTGCGACGTTCCCATGGGCACTTTATACCGCGGGATAATACCTTTTGTCTGCATGGATTTTCTGCACGTCGCGCTGCTCGTCGCGCTGCCGGTATTGAGCCTTTGGCTGCCGTCGCTAATGTGAGGAGGTATTGTTATGAGCCGCAAAATGAAGCTGTATGTTTTCGATCACAAGGGAGCCCCGGACATGCCGCGCGAAGCCAGAGTATGCACCGGCGCGCCTTTCGATCCTACAGACATTATCCCCATCCCCTGCATGTCTTTTCTGATCGACCATCCGGATAAAGGACTCATATTGTACGATACCGGCTGGAGTAAAAGCGAAAGGCATCACAGGCCCTGGTCGATTCCGGAAGATATGAATGTTATCAGCCGCCTCGCCCAACTCGGTCACAAGCCCGAAGACATAAAAACGCTCATAATGTCGCACCTGCACCATGACCACTCGGGTTACGTCGAACACTTCAACAACGCCGAGATCACAGTCAGTGACCGCGAATTCACCGGAGTCGCAAAACTATACGCTTTGGGCATGCTGCAGCCGCACGGCGGCCTGTACATCGGCTCCGACGTGCAGTCGTGGTATGACGCCAAGCTCAACTGGAAACTCTTAGGCGACGATGAGGAAACTGTCAGCATCGCCGACGGCGTTGAGCTTTTGCATTTCGGCCCCGGGCACTCTTTCGGCATATTATGCCTTGTCGCGCATCTGCCCGAACACGGGACCGTCGTCATAGCCGGCGACGTTATCTACTGCCGCGAGAATATCGGCCCGCCGGCATACCCTCCCATGGTCGTATATGACCTTGACGGTTATAAACTCGCCGTCGACCGTCTTTTAGGCTACGTGAATAAACATAAGGCGACGATTTGGTACGGCCATGACACGGAGCAATTTGACACGCTTA
Source organism: Oscillospiraceae bacterium (assembly GCA_009782435.1). Lineage (GTDB taxonomy): Bacteria > Bacillota > Clostridia > Oscillospirales > Oscillospiraceae > WRJA01. The sequence goes on along the minus strand of WRJA01000044.1, from coordinate 3,662 downwards.
TAAAATCGACCGAAGGCTGTTACGAATAAACGATCTGCGGGGATCGATGCATTTCAAACGATATGCCCGGACCGGATCATATTTATGCCGGTGCCGGCAAGCCCTCGGCGCCGGCACGAAACGGAGGAGAATAATGACGAATAAGCCTATAGACATAAAAGCCCATAAACGTACAGTGAAATCTGCCGGCCTGCAAGGTCCCATCAGCGGCCCGCCGACTTTGGTCGACAGCGACAAAGACGGCAAGGTTATAAGGGTCAGGCCTTTCAAATATGACGAAGCAGCCGACATGAAAGAAAAACGCCCGTGGAAAATGGAGGCGAGAGGAAGTGTATTCGAACCGCCGACACATACGGTTCACGGAGCGTTTTATATCGGGTACAAGACGCGCGTCTACTCAAAAAACCGCGTCAAATACCCTCTTAAAAGGGTGGACTGGGACCCGAAAGGGGAGCGTAATCCTCAGAATCGCGGTGTCAGCGGCTATGAGCGCATAAGCTGGGACGAAGCCACACAGATAATCGCGGACGAACTGCTCAGAATAAAGGAAAAATACGGCATGTCCGCCGTCTTGTCCGAAGCGGACATGCACGGCGAGGGCAAACATACGGCGCCGTCGCACGGCTGCGCCAACAGGCTGCTTTCACTGCTCGGCGGCTATACCATTCAAATGAGAAACATGGACAGCTGGGAAGGCTGGGCATGGGGCTCAAAAAACGTCTGGGGCGGCGAGCCGGTCGGTGAAATGGAGCCCGCCGGCAATCTGTGGCCCGACATAGCGCGGCATTGCGACGCGCTTTTATTCTGGGCGGCCGATCCCGAAGTGACGCCCATGGGCTTCGACGGCTATATGGCGAGCCGTCTCAGCCAATGGCTGCATAATATCGGCGTCAAATTCATATACGTCGATCCCGCTTTGAATTATTCGGGATGCTATCTCGCGGACAAATGGATCCCCGTATTGCCGAATACGGACGCCGCGCTTTATCTCGCCATTGCCTATATCTGGCTTAAAGAAGGAACATATGACCGGGAATACGTCAAAACCCACGCGGTCGGCGCGGATGATTTTTTCAAATATGTTACGGGAGAGACGGACGGGCAGCCGAAGACGGCAAAATGGGCCGCTGAAAAATGCGGCGTGCCCGAGTATACAATTAAGGCGCTTGCGCGTTACTGGGGCAAGAAAATCATCAGCGTGACCATAGGAAACGGCGGCCCCGGCATACGCGGGCCTTTTTCAACCGAACCCGCCCGCCTTCAGTCGATATTGCTCGGCATGAGAGGCCTCGGCAAGCCCGGCGTCCATCAGGTCAAATGGCTCGAATGGGGTATTTTCTCAAAAAATCTGCCGCTGCCTTATCAGGGCGAAACAGATCCCAAAATACCCAACCGCGCTCAAGCCGTTCCCCCTCCGGGCAAAAGCGAGGGTTTTGTCATGGAAAACATGGATGAGCGTATCAACGACATTGAGAGAAGATATACCGAAAAAGACCTGATCGTCGACAGAGAAAAATTCACGGCGGACCTCAACTTGCTCAGAGAGGTGACAAAACCCTCAAAAACGCCTCCCGCCCAGTCTGTTCCGAAGTGCATGGTCCACGACGCCATAATCGACGGCAGGGTCGAATGGTACGGTCTTCATACATTCTGCGGCCCGGATTTCGAACAGTGGGAAAAACACGAATTCCCCGCGCCGGGCTGTTCAAACATACATATGATATGGACGGACAGCCCTTGTATGGTGACGTGCTGGAACGATGGTTTCCGCTTTGTCAGAGCGCTCCGGTCAAAATCCGTCGAAACTGTGGTGGCGCAGCATCCCTGGCTTGAAAACGATTGTTATCTCGCGGATATCATATTGCCCGTGGCTACGAAGTTTGAAATGGAAGATATCTGCGAGGATTTTAACGGCGGGATATTCGAATCCGTTTTTCGCGAAGGCGCGGCCTGCCCGCCCGTCGGTGAATCAAAAAACGACTTCGACTGTGTCGCCGAAGTGGCAAAAAAACTCGGAAATGATTATTACATGGCCTACACCAATAACGAGCTTCCTCTCGATAAGCTGATCGACCTTTTCTGGCTTGCATCAAACGTGTCCGATCTCGACACCGAGGATGAATTCCGCAAGAAAGGAATCTTTATCATACCGCCCGTTGAGGGAATCGAAAACATACCGGCGGGACTGCGTGAATTCGCCGACGATCCCGAAAACAACCCCTTGTCGACGCCGACGGGCAAGCTCGAATTCACATCCACCAAGATAGCGGAGCACTTTCCCGACGACGAGGAACGGCCTCCTTATCCGAAATATGTGGAGCGCAGCGATTTGCACGACGAAAGCCTTTTCGGAGAGCGCGCGAAGAAATATCCGCTGCTGTGCATGTCAAATCACGGCAGATGGCGTTTTCACGCTCAGCTTGACGACCACCCCTGGAACAGAGAGGTCAGCCTCATGAAAATGAGGGCAAAAGACGGATATCAGTACGAGAGCGCGTGGATCAATCCCAAAACTGCCGCCGAGAAAGGCATAGAGCACGGCGGCGTTATAAAGGTGTTCAACGAACGCGGTATTGTGCTCTGCGCGGCTTTTTTGACAGAGCGCGTTCGCGAGGGCGTGGTTTATGTCGACCACGGCTCGCGATTTGACCCCATCGACCCCGAAGGTATCGACCGCGGCGGCGCCATCAACCTCATATCGCCCGCCGCCATAACATCAAAAACGGTAACGGGCATGGTCGTCAGCGGATATCTTGTCGACACTGCGCCTGTGAGCGATGAAGAGATGGCGGACTGGAGAAAAAATTTCCCCGAAGCGTTCAGCCGCGCCTTCGATACGGCCTGCGGCGCGTGTCTCGACGGCTGGCTCAAAAACAGTTGAAGCGGAGGAAACATAATGGCAAAAGTATTGACGGTGGACGTGTCCCGCTGCAACGGCTGCTATACATGTCAGACAGCCTGCAAGGATGAACACGTCGGCAACGACTGGACTCCGATCGCGAAACCCCAGCCTGAAATCGGTCATTTCTGGCTGAAGATCCAAGAGAAGGTGCGCGGCACAGTACCGAAGGTAAAAGTAGCGTACCGGCCTCATATCTGCATGCATTGCGACAACGCCCCCTGTATGAAAGTATGCCGTTCCGGCGCGAAATACAAGAGGGACGACGGGCTCGTAATAAGCGACCCGACCAAGTGCACCGGATGCCGTTTGTGCGTAGACGCCTGCCCGTACGACGCCGTCTACTTCAATAAGGATCTTAATATCGCCCAGAAATGCACTGGCTGCGCGCATCTTATTGACGAGGGCTGGAAAGAAACAAGATGTTCCGACAACTGCCCGACGTTGTGCATAAAGATCATGGACGAAGCTGACGCGAAAGACCTCATCAAAAACGCAGAGGTCATGAAACCTGAGCTCGGCACAAAACCCAGAGTGTATTACCTTAACGTGCCTAAGAAATTTATCGCAGGCACAGTCTTTAATCCCAAGGCTGACGAGGTGCATATCGGCGCTGAATGCGTCCTCACCGGCGGAGGCAAGACCTATAAAGCTAAGTCAGACCACTTTGGTGATTTCTGGTTTGAAGACCTCCCGGACGCAGTTTTCAAACTTGATATCAAGGTCGGCTCAAAGACCAAATCCTTTAAAGATCTCGATACGG
>WRJA01000043.1 GCA_009782435.1 Oscillospiraceae bacterium | reverse complement strand
GCGACCTGTCCGATCAGCATGTATGTGATGATCTTGGTCGACTCGGCGCGGGTCACGGTGTTGTTCGGTTTGAACTCGCCGTCAGGGAAACCGGAGATGATGCCGACTCCGGCAAGTACATCCACCGCTTCCTTGTACTTGATGCTCGTTTCGTCCGTAAAGTCTTCCAGCGCAATCTTTCCGGCCGCAGCCGCGCTCACGCCGAGACCCACCATCATGGAGAGAACGAGTATCAGGCACATGGTCTATTGTTATAAGGACCCCTCACAGGGCGGGAATCGGACTTTTAAGGGTCCGGCTCCCGCCGCCTTGACCCTAACGCCGACTGAAAGGAACTGCCATGAACAACAGAAAACTTACCCTGCTTTACGAGAGGCTCAGCCGCGAGGACGAGCGCGAGTCCGAGTCCGCAAGCATTGAAAACCAAAAGAAATTCCTGGAAGATTATGCCGGGCGCAACGGTTTTCCTAACTGCGTGCACCTGAGCGACGACGGCTGGAGCGGGACCAGATGGGACCGGCCCGGCATACTCAGGATGTTAGACGAGCTCGATGGCGGCAACGTGGCCGTCGTGCTGACCAAAGACATGAGCCGCCTCGGGCGCGACTATCTCCGCGTGGAGCTTCTTCTGGAAAAATTCCGCGACCGAGGAGTCCGGTTCATCGCCGTGAACGACAATGTGGATACCGACAAGGGCCTCGACGACTTCACTCCGTTTCGAAACATCATAAACGAATGGGTGGCAAGAGACACGAGCCGCAAGATACGGGCTATCTTCGGAGCGATAACCGCGGAAGGCGGGCATGTGACGGGGGCCGTTCCTTACGGCTATTTCAGAGACCCGGACGACCGGCGCAGATGGAGGGTAGACGAGGAGGCGGCGGCTGTCGTGAGGCGTATATTCAAGAGCGTGATCGACGGTGAAGGCGTTTCCGAGATCGCCCGAAAGCTTTGCGCGGAGAATATCCCGACGCCCGGGGCCCACTGGGAAAAAGCGGGCGCCGGCATGAGGAAATATCCGGGGTCGGACCCCGTGAGATGGTCGGCGGCCACAGTCTCCGGGATATTAAAGAAAGAGGAATACATGGGCTGGGCCGTTTTGAACAAGAGCTTCAGGGAAACCCACAAATCCAAACGGCAGAAGACGGCGCTCGACGACAGGCTTATTTTCAAGAACGCGCATCCGGCGCTCGTAGACGAGGAGACGTGGGAGGTAGTCCGGCGGCTGCGCGAAACGAGACGGCGGCCCCGGAAACACGGCGGGGACGCGAACCCCTTGACGGGCGTTTTGTACTGCGCCGACTGCGGGAACAAGATGTACCACAAGCGCGGGACAAAGGGCGAGGGCCTCATGCCGCACAACGAGTATGTCTGCTCGAGCTACAGGAGCCTTTCCGAGAGCTGCAGCTGTCACTTCATACGAGTGCAAAGAGCCGAGGAGATAATACTCGGGGAGATACGCCGCACGGTCAAATACGCCCGCGAAAACGAGACCGATTTTGCCGAGCGGGTCCTCAAAAACACCGTCGCCCGAAAAGAGATCGAGATCCGTGAAAACCGGAAAAAACTCGCCGAACTGAAACAGCGCCGCGATGAAACGGGGTTCCTCATAAAAAAACTCTATGAGGCCTACGCCTCGGAAAAAATATCCGAGAAACATTTCACCCGTCTGCTCGAAGGTTACGACGCGGAACAGGAGAAACTTGAAAAAGAGACGGCGGCCATGCAGCTCGCGGCGGACGCGGCCAAATCGGCGGTCGCCGGAGTGGACAAGTTCATAGCCCTCGCGAAAAAACACGCCGACCCGTCCGGGTTTTCCGCGGCGCTCTTGAACGAGTTCGTTGACAAAGTCGTCGTATTCGAGGCGGAGAGAAAAAACGGGACGAGGGAACAACGAGTGGACGTCTGCTTCAGGTATATAGGCAAATTCGACCTGCCGGGAAATGAGACGCCCGGGGAAAAAGACAAAAAAAGCCCCCGGCGCAAACCGAGAACACAGCGCGAGCGCGACTATGACCGCGCCCGCTACGCGAAGATCCGCGCCTCGAGGACGGCCGCCGCTCTCGCTTTGAGGGCCTCTGTGCTCAAAGGCACTTCATTTGAACTGTGACATTATTTCAAGCGCTTAAATAACGTAAAAAATCCGTCGGATCGCGCGAAACCAAAAAGCGATACGGCGGATATTTATATAAAAAAAAGAACCCGGAAACAGGTTTTTCGGTCAAAAAAAGGTCCTTGACAAAAGAGCCCGCATGGTTTTTTTAAAGGTCTTCATAGATATCCTCCTTAAATTAGTACCCGGGGCCTTTTCCCGGGCCTTATATGTACATCCGAAAACGGTCTCCCGCTCCCGTCGGTACCCTTGCTTTGCGGACCGGGCGCGCAAACAGAAATACGCCGGGTATCCGCCTGCCGCATAATATACACAGCCCGTTTAAGCTTGTCAAGCGTTTCGCCCCGGTTGTAACATACATGTAACATTGCTCCTTATCCCCCCGCCGGGGGACCGGTCCGAGGGCTGACGCCCTCGGGGGTTATCCCCCTGCCGGGGACGGGGGCTTGCCGCGCCGCATTTCTATCCGGCACTTCGCAGCCCGGCCCGGGGACCGGTCCGAGAGCCTGCGGCTCTCGGGGCTGCGTTTACCCCATTTCTTTCCGAAATCGCGGAAAGAAAACGGGGTAACCCCAAAGAAAGGCGATTCTCCGGTCCGGAAAAGACTTTAGCTTCCCTCTCGGGGCGTCACGGAGGCCGCCCCGGACGTAAATCTAAAGGGTAATGTGCGCGGTCCTTTTTCCGCTCCCGCTCCTGCGGAGGGTAACGCAGTCCGTCTCAGAGACCGTCTTCGTCAAAAGGCCGCATGAGCGGCAGCGGTAGGTTACGCTTCGCGGATTACGGTTTAGGTGCGATACCGCGTCGCCCGCGGGACGACGCGACCCGAAGCGCTCTAATTATTGCCGCAGTATTGACCCTAATCGCCTTTCTTTGGGGCTTACCCCTGTTTCTTTCGGCGAAACGAAAGAAATGGGGTAAAAGAGTCGCGCAGGGCGAAAGCCCCGCGGCGCGGCAATCCCCCGTCCCCGGCAGGGGGGCGATTCCAATCGAATGTTTCACGTGAAACATTACACGGCGCGCCGATTAACCGTCGGGCTGATTGTTTCACGTGAAACATATTGAAAAGCACGGGGCGGGCCGGTATAATCATCGTGACCGGTTCCGGGGAGGTGCGAAATGGGAAAAACGATTGCCGTTGCAAACCAAAAAGGGGGCGTGGGCAAGACGACCACCTGTATAAATCTCGGCTGTGCCCTGCATGCCCGGAAAAAGAAAGTCCTGCTTTGTGACTGCGATCCGCAAAGCAACTGCACATCCGGCCTCGGCGCGGACAAACAGAGCCGGCCGGGGATATACGAGGTGCTGATAGACGGAGCCGACGCAAAGGAAGCGGTCATTCATACCGAGTACGCGGACATAATACCGAGCAATCCGGAGCTTTCCGGCGCGGCCGTTGAACTGGTCGGGTTTGAAAAAAGAGAATATGCTTTGAAAAACGCGCTTTCAGGCCTGAAAGAGGAATATGACTATATTCTGATAGATTGTCCGCCGTCCCTGGAGCTTTTGACCGTGAACGCCCTGTGCGCGGCGGAGAGCGTGTTGGTACCGCTGCAATGCGAATATTTTGCGATGGAGGGACTGGCCGATCTCTTAACGACGATTCGCATCATAAACCGCGGCTTAAACCCGGCCCTTGTATTGGAGGGCCTTGTTTTGACTATGTATGACAATCGCACCAAGCTGTCCGGTCAGGTGGAGAGCGAGGCGAGGGAACATTTCGGAAAAAGGGTATACAAAACTGTGATTCCGAGAAACATACGGCTCGGCGAGGCGCCGAGCCACAGAAAACCGGCGATAGCCTATGACGGCGGGTCCAAGGGGTCGCGCGCATACATGAAATTGGCCGCTGAGTTTTTAAAGTGTCAGAATGTGCCGGTCGGCGGAAGAGGAGAATAAAATGGCGGAAAAAGGCTTGGGAAAAGGCTTCGGGGCGCTTTTCGGGGATTATTCGGAGCTTGATTCCGACGGTGTTTTTATGCTGCCGATATCAAAGGTCGAGCCGCGAGAAAATCAACCGCGGAGCGAATTTGATGAAGCGGCGCTGGCGGATTTGGCGGTATCCGTGGAATCATACGGGGTGCTGCAGCCTATCGTTGTGCGAAAATCGAGCGACGGTTATTATCAGATCATAGCCGGCGAACGTCGTTGGCGCGCGGCCAGAATGGCGGGCCTGCAACGGATCCCTGTCCGCGTGGTCGACGCCGACGATAAAAAAATGACGGAACTTGCGCTTGTCGAGAATCTCCAGCGCGAGGATCTGAATCCCGTCGAAGAAGCGCGCGGATATAAAACTCTCACCGAGCTATACGGCATGACACAGGAAGAGATCGCCGGGAGAATAGGAAAATCCCGCCCCGCGATCGCAAACGCCCTGAGATTGTTGGACTTGGACGACAGACTGCTCGGCTTTGTCTCGGAAGGAGCGCTGTCCGCCGGACACGCAAGGGCGCTTTTACCGGTAAAAGACCCCGACGTTCGCTTTGCCGCCGCCCGGGAGGTCATAAACAAAAACCTTTCGGTGCGGCGGACGGAAACGCTGGCGGCCGCTCTTTGCCGGCCGGGACCCGCGTCCGCGCCGGTAAAAAACGGCGGTATCCGGGTCAACTACATCGAGGAAGCTGAAAATCGGCTTGCGGGAGCCCTCGGAAGGCGAATAACGATAAAAACCGGAAAAGACAAGGGGAAAATCGAACTCGAATACTACGGAAAAGAAGATATGGAATTTTTACTCGAAGCTCTCTGCGGTATCGGCAAAGCAGTCAGAAGCGGCAAAAATCCCGGTTCCGCGCGGACACGAAAGGACAGTGTTAATAATGCTTGACATAAAGCTCATAAGGGATGATCCCGGCGGAATAAAACGAAGACTGGAGAACAAAGGGGCGGATTGCGCCGGGCTTATCGACAGGCTGCTTGCCGCTGACAACCGTCGGCGCGAATTGATATATCTGACCGAAAACGCGAAAAGTGAACAAAACAAGGTCTCAAAACAGATCCCGGAGCTGAAAAAAAGATCGGGCGGAGATATCTCAAAAATCTTGGCGCGGATGAACTCGCTGAAGGAGAAGATCAAACAATATGACGCCGAACTGAAAGCGGTCGAGGCGGACTACGCCGAGCTAATGCTCGGCTTGCCCAACCTTCCTGACGCCGATCTTCCGCCGGGCGAGAAGGAAAACAACGAGCCCCTGCGTTTTTCCGGCGAGGAGAGGGCCTTTGATTTTAACCCCCGGCACCATATCGAGCTTTGCGAAAGCCTCGGGCTTATTGATTATGAGAGAGGGACAAAGCTGTCGGGCAGCGGATATTGGATATACAGAGGGCAGGGCGCCAAGCTTGAGTGGTCGATGCTGAACTATTTTATCGACGCTCATCTCGCGGACGGATACGAGCTTGTATTTGTGCCGCTTATGCTTGAATATGCGTGCGGGGTGACAGCCGGGCAATTTCCGAAGTTTACGGACGAGGTATTCAAGATCGAGAACCCCGCAGACGACAGGATGCGGTTCATGCTGCCGACGGCCGAGACCGCGCTTGTGAATCTTTTCAGGGATGAGATAGTTCCCGAGTCCGAGATGCCGAAGAAATTCGTGAGCTTTACTCCCTGCTTCCGGCGTGAGGCGGGCTCATACCGCGCGGACGAGCGCGGTATGATAAGAGGGCATCAGTTCAACAAGGTAGAGATGGTGCAATATACGAGGCCGGAGGATTCGGACGCCGCGTTTGAGGAGCTTGTGTCAAAGGCCGAAAAATTGGTCGACGGACTCGGTCTTTGCCGGCGCACGGTCAAACTCGCGGCAGGGGACTGCTCCGCGTCAATGGCGCGCACTTATGACATCGAGGTATACATTCCGTCCATGAACGGCTACAAGGAGATATCATCGGTTTCAAACGCCCGCGATTATCAGGCGCGGCGCGGAAATATGCGCTTCAGGCGCGAAGAGACCGGAAAACCCGAGCTGATGCACACTCTTAACGGCTCGGGTTTGGCGACAAGCAGGTTGCTTCCGGCGTTGGTCGAACAAAATCAGAGAGAAGACGGGTCGGTCACGGTTCCCGAAGCGCTGAGAAAATACATGGGCGGCGTTGAGGTGATATATCCGCCCGCCGCCCGCTGACTCTTTAAGCTGAAAAAATGATACCGGACAGATCGGCCCGGGAGGTATTATGATGAAGAAAAAGCGGATTGCCGTCACTGTTTGTCTTACGGCTGCCTTTTTGATCTGCGCCGCGGGGCCTGCGCTCCCGGCGGCGGCCGAAGGCGCTGATATTTCTGTGGAAGTCGACGGCGTCAAGGTCGAATTTGACCAACCGCCGGTCAATATCAACGGCCGAATCTTGGTGCCGCTGAGATTTGTGCTTGAAAAAACAGGCTGCGCCGTTGATTGGGACGGCGCGACACAAACGGTTTACGTAACAACCGAAGCCGGACCGCCCGAAAAATCGGCGTCGCCGGGCAACGGGATAACCGTCTGTGTCGACAACGAGATGATAATCTTCCCGGATCAACAGCCGGTCAATATAAACGGACGGGTTTTGGTGCCGATCAGATTTGTGGTCGAGAAGCTCGGATACGATGTTGATTGGAACGGCGCGGCGCAAACGGTTTACATAACAAAACGAGATTCTGAGGCGGCCGCTTCGGTTCTGACAGTGCATTTTATTGACGTCGGACAGGGAGACGCGATCTTTATTGACTTCGGCACATATGAGATACTGATCGACGCGGGGCTTCAAAGGTACGGATCGGCTGTCGCGGAGTATATAGCGCCGTATACGGACGGGGCGATCGAACTCATTGTTGCAAGCCATCCCGACGCCGACCATATAGGCGGGCTTGTCGACGTAATAAACTCCTTTCCGGTCGACAGGATACTTCATAACGGGGAAGAAAAAGACACGAACGTATACAGAGCCTTCCGCTCCGCCGCGGAAACAAAAGAAAACTGTGAATTCACGGTCGCTGCGGACACTGTGATTACGATTGGAGACGGAGCGGCTCTTCGTATCATAACGCCGGGCAAACGGTATGCCGATACAAACGATAACAGCATCGTCTGTATTCTGACCTATAATGAGGTCAGTGTGTGTTTCGCGGGGGACGCGGAAGAAAAAGCGGAAAAAGACCTGATCGGGAGGGTCCCCGAGGTCGATGTACTGAAAGCCGCTCATCACGGGTCAAGGACTTCTTCCGGCGCGGAGCTTTTGCGCGTGCTCAGGCCGGATTACGTCATCATCAGCGCCGGATTCGGCAATACATACAAACATCCGCATCCGGAGGCGCTGCAGAGATTTTTTGATACGGGCGCGACGGTTTACGGAACATTCAGGGACAAAACGATAATTATGGAGACCGACGGCAAGACATACAGCTTCAGCGCCGAGACCGCCTTAACGCTGCGGGACGCGGGGGCGGCGGCGTGACCGGATCCGGTCCGGGCAACTCTTTTTCTTGTTCAAACGGTGCATTTATGATATAATCACCACCGTGTTTACGGCAAGGATATCAGTAGATTACAAAAAGGAGAAATAACTATGGACGCGATGAAAGAAGCATATGATTTCCTGAAAAAATGCGGAACCTATTACATTGCCACGGCGCAGGGCGATCAGCCGAGAGTGCGGCCTTTCGGGACCGCCGATATTTTTGACGGCAAGCTGTATATACAGACCGGAAAAAAGAAACCCTGTTCCGCGCAGATGGCCGCGAACCCGAAAATAGAGCTCTGCGCTTTCAACGGCGCCGAAGGCGCTTGGCTGCGCATAGCGGCGGTCGCCGTAAACGACGACAGGCGCGAGGCAAAGGCGCATATGCTCGACGCTCATCCGCAATTGAAAGACATGGGTTACTCGCCGGACGACGACAATACTCAGGTTTTATATTTAAAAGACGCGGAAGCCACCTTTTCCTCATTCACGGCGGAACCGAGAACTGTCCGGTTTTAAGGCCGGCTGATATTTCAGGAAGGGAACGGTCAATAAAATGAAGTATCCTCATCTTTTTGAGCCCGTCGTTGTGGCGGGCACGCTGTTTCGCAACAGAATAATGGCGTCGCCCACGGGGCATCGCGATACCGTCGGCTGCACCGAACACGGATTTTACCACAAAGACGAAAACGCCGTGTATTATGAACGCATGGCGATAGGAGGAGCCGCGTCCGTCACCGTAGGAAGCTGTTATATCGACAGACAATACGGTGATTTCGGGACTTTCCACGTGTTTTTGGACGATTGGTTTTCCGTAAACTGCTATAACACGCTCGCCGGCGCCGTTACCCGCCACGGGGCTGTGGCCTCGGCGGAGATCATCCACTGCGGCCTGTATTCCAACAGAGCCGCGGGTACTCCGTCGTACGGACCGGTCGACATGGAGGACAACGGACGTCCCGTCTATGCCATGGACGAGGCCTTCATTGAAAACGTCATCGAAAAATTCGCTGACGCCGCCGCTTTTGCCAAGAGATGCGGGTTTACCATGGCCACTATACACGGAGCGCACGGGTGGATAATTTCACAGTTTGTCAACCCCAAGCTCAACACTCGCAAAGACAAATGGGGAGGACCGTCCGTGGAAAACCGCTCGCGCTTGGCCGTTGAGATCTGCAAAGCCATACGCAGAAAATGCGGCAACAATTTCCCGATCGACATACGCATAAGCGGCTCGGAGTGTTACGACGGCGGCTACGGCATCGACGAGGGAGTGGCCTTTGCCAAACAGCTTGACGGTTATGCCGACATCATCCACGTGTCAGCCGGAAGCCACGAACGCGACGAGGTGTTTACGATAACGCATCCGAGCATGTTCTTGGACGAAGGCTGCAATTCGATATACGCCGCCGAAGTGAAAAAAGCGGTCAAAACGGCTAAAGTCGTGACCGTCGGCGCGTTTTCCGACCCGAAACTCGCGGAAGAAATAATTGCCTCCGGCAAAGCCGACTTTGTTGCGATGGCGCGCCAGTTCATAGCCGACCCCGACTATCCCAACAAGCTCCGCGCGGGCAGGGAAGACGACGTTATCAAGTGTATGCGCTGCCTGACGTGTTTTTCGCACACGCAGAACTTCGGGAAGCTGTACTGCGCCATAAATCCGAAAACGGGGCGCGGCTACGGTGAGATTTTCGATGTTCCTCCCGCCCGAAAAAAGAAGATACTCATTGCCGGCGGCGGCATAGGAGGGATGCAGGCGGCTTTGACCTGCGCCGAGAGAGGTCACGAGGTAATACTATGTGAAAGATCCGGCCGTTTGGGGGGCGGGCTTCGCTGCGAAGAAAAGGTCCCCTTCAAGAAAAACCTGGATCGCTATTTAAACAAGCAGGAGAGCGCGGTTTCAAACTGCAAATCGATCACGCTTCACTTGAATACCGAGGTAACGCCGGAGAGCGCGAAAAGCTTCGGCGCGGACGTACTGATCGCCGCGTTGGGCGCCGCCGCGATCAAGCCGAAGATAAAGGGGATCGACGGGGCTAATGTTTTTCCGGCCGAGGAGATATATACTGCGCCCGAAAAAGCCGGAGGCCGTGTTATTATTCTCGGCGGCGGGCTTGTGGGCATAGAGCTCGGCATATTCCTTGCGGGTTTGGGCAAAAAGATAACTGTCATTGAGATGCTCGACAAATTGAACGACGGCGGCAACCACCTTCACGCCAAGGGCACGGCCGTTGAAATAAAAAAGCTCGGCATCGAGATAAATCTCAATACAAAGGCGGTCGAGATAACAGACAAGGGAGTTTTGTGCGAAACGGAAAAGAAAGAGCAAAAGCTTTTTGAAGCCGACACCGTAGTTTACGCCGTCGGGCAAAGACCCTTGCACGAAGAGGTTTCGGCCCTTTCCGGAATTTGTCCGGAATTTCATATTTTGGGCGACTGCGTCGCTCCGAGGAACATCTTAGCCGCGACGGCCGCCGCTTATGATATAGGCCGGGCTATAGGCAGATTCGGAGTATGACCGAATGCGCCCGCGCCCGGAGATGCTCTCCGGGCGCGGGGAAAGAGGTTTTTATCATGAAAATATGCACGGACTGCGGAGCCGAATCCTACAGAACAGAATCTCGGTTTTGCTTAAAATGCGGAGCGGCCCTGTCCGGCCGGGATGCCGAATCGCACCTGAACATTTGCACGAACAAAGAATGCGACGGGTCTAAGACCGGATTTATCTTTCCGGACGACGCGCGGTATTGCGATATTTGCGGCAGTCCGACGGTTTACGGGCTACAATAGAGGATACCGGGCGTCTCCCGCCGCCGCAAACTGCCGTATCGCCTCATACACGACGACGGCGACGCTGTTCGCGAGATTCAGAGAGCGGATACCTGCTGACATGGGTATCCTTATTGCCCTGTTAAAGTTATCGTATATCATACTTTCGGGCAGCCCTTTAGTCTCGCTTCCGAATACGAACCACACGTCGCTTTGGTACGAGACGTCGGTGTACAGTTTTTTCGCCTTGGTCGAGCAGTAAAAAAAGTTTTTTTCTCCGTGTTCAGCGAAAAAATCAGCGCTGCTCTCATATACCCGCAGCGATACATATTGCCAATAGTCAAGCCCGGCGCGTTTGACCGCCTTATCCGACATGTCGAACATGACCGGCTTTACTATGTGGAGCGCGGTCCCGGTAGCCGCGCAGGTTCTGGCGATATTCCCCGTGTTTTGCGGTATTTCCGGTTCTATGAGAACTGTATTTATCATTATGTCGTCCTTTTTGCCGGGCTTGACCGGTATGAGAAAATCAGGCGTATTATGACCGCCCGCTGTCAGTATACCGGAAATCACCGGTATTTTTCAATGCTGCAAAGCGTGGGATCAAGAGGAGAACCGAGCGATGAAAACGAGGAGAATCGATATTTGCCTTATATCCGCGCTCGCGGCGTTTTTTATTATGTCGGCAGGCTGCGGCGACGGGAGCGACGCCGGTATCGGCAAGAGCGAAAAGGATATTGCCGGCCCCGCGGGCTCCGGTAACGCCGTCCGCGGCGACATGTTGTCCCCCGGCTCATATATTGACGAAAACGGATTTTGGGCAGGCGTCAAGGCGACGGATCACGTCGGTGAGATAAATCACAAAGCGCTGCCGGACTACCTGTTCCGGGTCTCGGAGGACGATATCAAAGCCGGGATGCTGGAGATCGTCCGGGAATTTTCTTACACAGAGAAAATTTACGACCGCGCCGTCAGCTTTGGCGACACGGTCAACATCGATTATGTCGGGAGCACGGGCGGCGTTGAGTTTGTCGGCGGCTCCACAGGAGGCATGGGTACGGACGTAACCATCGGCGTCACAAATTACATTGACGATTTTTTAGAGCAGCTCATAGGCCGCATGCCGGGAGAAACACTGAACGTGGAAGTCACCTTTCCCGTCGACTATCACGCGGCGGAGCTGAGAGGAGCGGACGCCGTGTTTGTTACGACTGTGAATTATATTGCGGAAGAGACGGCGCCGGATTTAACCGATGAATTCACGGCGGAGAATCTCTACGCGGGCTACGGTTGGACGACCGTCGACGAAATGAAGGAAGATGTGCGGATCGCCCTTATAAAAAATGCCGTCCGGCAGTATCTTTCGGAAGAGGTTCCGGTCGCCTCGGTCCCCGAAGGGATGATCGAATATCAGATCCGGTCCATGCTTGACGATTATCGGGAATATGCGGAGTATTACGATATGGAATTGGATGACCTGCTGCCGCTCATCGCCGGCATTTCCGGCACGGAGGAGTTGATCGAGCTCAGTTATGCCGAGAACTTGGCGAGAGCGAGGTTTTCGCTTGTTGTCCAAGCCTTTGCGGAGACCGAAAACATATCGGTCAGCGACGGGGATCTGGCGGAATATTTTTTAAAAACTTCCGGAACGAGCGATTACTCGGCATTTGAGGAGCGTTACGGGCTGCCGTTTTTAAAACATGCCGTCCTCTGCGAATTGGTCACGGAGTACATTATTGAGAATTCCGCCCCGGGAAATTGAGCCCGGGGAGTTGCTCCGCAACCAAAAAAACCCGCGTGTTCCCGCGGGGTTACAGCAAAAAATATAAGTGCCTGATAATCCCGTGTCCGGATAATGGGATTATCAGGCACTTAACCAAACCGGAAGAAGCGGTAGATGCGTGGTATGTAACCCTGCAAATTCTGTGATCGGCCGCAGTGGGTGAAAAAAGTATTTTACAGAGCCTGCGGCAGACCTCGCTGTTGAGAGTTAGTCTACCACACTAATTCCGAAAGTGATTGAACCGCGATAGGTATCGCCTTCATACAGGGACGCTCTGGGTATGGCGGTAAAGGTAAGGACCTGTCTGCCGAAGTCAGTATATGAAAGCAGCTCTTTTCCGATATAGCTTACCGGCTCGTCTCCGGCAAACGCAGTGCCGCCCATGAGACGCGGGTTATCGTTTACTACTGTTTCGCCGGTGGGGAGCGTTATCGAGTAGTATGCAAATTGAAGATAACTTGTGTGCTTAACAGCAAGATGATTGTTGTCTTGGCTTGTTCCGGCCAATGTCACTGAGATTTTTTTGCCATCCAAGTTTTCAACGTCCTGTACGACAAACGCTGCTTCTGTGCCTTCCGCAGACAGTTCAACGGCGGACGGAATCGTAACGGTAAAGGACGGATCGTTTTTGGGAATGGTATGCACATAGGTTAAGTCAATGCTTCCTTCGGTGGGGGGGGCCGCAAAGGCCGTGACGCTTGTACCGAGAGCCATAACCAATATGAGGACGAACGCAAGGGCTTTTTTCATTGTTTTGTTACCTCTTTCTTTTTTGTTTTTATATGAACCGGCCGGATCCATATCAAATTACTGCCAGAGTAGTTTCAACATCGGCGTTATTCATTTCAACAAGACTTTCCAATGCGTATGTACGAATTTTTATGGTTAAGCTGTATTCACCTTTTGCCAAAGGTCTTTCCAGTGTAACCTGTCCGATATACTGCGATGGTTCGACCATTTTAGATTTGTACAAAGATTCCCCTGTATCCTCAAGAATCAGCTCAAAGGTAAAGTAGCATGGATTGCCTTCCGGATTTAACAAGGTAATATTCACGTTGTCGGTGCTTGCCGGAATTGTTATGCTCTGATAACCGGGTATTTTTATGCCCGGAGCGCTTCCCGATCTGTTTTCCGGCTCTTCTCTTTCAAAAGGCTTGGCATTACTGTCCAAATCCAGGATTACGCCGCCTGAGAGCGGCATTGGGCTATCATCAAACCGCATTACCGACTGATCGCCGAAGCTTATAAAAACAATATAAGTAACGATTCCGATGAGTATGATTGCAGACGCTGTCAGAACTTTTCCGCGCTTAACTTTCAACAAGCTCTTCATGTATAATTCACATATCCTCTCATACTTTAACCGGATAATAACTTATCAGATGACTGCCGTTCTATCATATTTCGGTAAAATCCTTATGTATTTTATGTAAATGGCGGTCGTCCCGGAGTTAGGACTCATGAACAGTAAGTCAAGGGTTTTTCCACCGATTCAAAAAAAATATATGGAAATTAAGCAGGGGTTTTGTTATACTGAAATGCGCCGTATCACTTTGAAAAAATTATTGAAATCCGGAAACAGATGTGGTAGAGTGCTCGCGTAGGGAGACCGGGCAGACCGGACGGACAGCCAAAGGAGGGCCCTGCAAATGAAGACAACACATCCGGCGTTATCTCTTTTCCGTTAACGAGCGTAAAATCCGTCAGCGACAGTAAATTCGGTTTGCTTCGAAAGGCGCTCATTATTGAATCTACCGAAGGTGACATACTCAGAATCAGCGTTGCGAAACGGAAAGATGACATAAACAGAGCTGTGGCAAACGAAAAATAATGTGAGCAGAACAAGCCACGCCGTTGCTTTAACAGCAGCAGGCGTGGCTTTAAACATCAGTAATTTATATTTCTTTAATGATTTTGGTGTACGTCGTTATATCAGTCAATTCCCAACGGAACCCGGGGCGTTTTAAGAAAAACGGACTCTTTTCATCACGGTTTTTGCCGGTCGGGCGCCGTGAGCCGCCGGCCGAGATCGCGGGCTCTCTTACATTCCTCGGGGAAAACCGTCTCAAGGCGTTTTTTCTTTTTTTCCGCGTCAAACATTTCGGAGACATATTTGCCGTAGTCTGTGAACTGACATGTGTCGGGGACCCACATGATCTCGACGGGGCCTATGACCATCTCCGTCAGAAAATGAAGCTCTTTCGAGAAACTCCCGCGAGTCGCTATCTCTTCTTCGCCCATATTCATCGAAAAAATATAGGCCAGCGGTATCCTGCGCGGATATATCGCCTTATTTTCTTTTACATAAGCCAATCCGGGGTATAAAAAACGCTCAAGCAGACAGCGCATCCCGCCGGTAACGTCAGCGAGGTATACCGGCGAGCCCAAAAAGATCGCGTCCGTTGACAAGAGTTTTTCCAAAACAGGCGTCAGACCGTCTTTGATCGCGCAGGCGCCGTAGCATGAGCCCCCGATCTTCCTGCATTCAAAACAACTCCGGCAGCCTTTGAAGTCGAGGTCATACAGATGTATGAACTCCGTTTCGGCCCCGTTTTGCGCCGCTCCTTCGAGCGCCGCCCGCAGCAGTTTATCGGTATTCCAGCCCTTTCGCGGACTGCCGTTTATCGCTGTCGCATGCATTACATACACCTCCGCTGTGATCATCAGCCAAATCGGAAAGGAAGTGGCGATATCGTGGATCTTGAAAAATATATGCGCGCGGCTGTCAAGCTTGCAAGCGAAGCCGCCGGCGCGGGAGAGGTTCCGGTCGGCTGTGTTATAACCGACGAAAATGACAATGTGATCGCCACGGGGCGAAACAGGCGCGAAGAGCGCCGCTCTGCGACCGCTCACGCCGAGATGGAAGCCATAGATGCTGCCTGCGCCGCGACAGGCGACAGGCGGCTGACGGGCTGCACGCTTTTTGTGACGCTTGAACCCTGCCCCATGTGCGCGGGGGCAATAATAGCCTCGCGCGTCTCGCGGGTCGTTTTCGGCGCGAGAGATGAAAACACGGGGGCGTGCGGCAGCGTGATCAATCTGTTTGAGGAGCGTTTCGGGCACAAACCCGCCGTATTCGGCGGGATACTTGAGACCGAATGTTCCGAAATCATTTCAGGTTTTTTTGAAAAACTGCGAATTAAAGCGGGAGAATGACTCCCGTCAGTTTTTCACGGTACCGTCCGGGTTAAAAAGCGGCAAGGGCGCGAGATAGATGATATCGTCTCTTCTCCGGGCGTCTCCTTCGGCAAGTATCGCCATTTTTCCGGCTACAATGCCTCCGGCCCTCTTAACGAGTTCTTCCATGGCGTGCAGGGATTCTCCGGTGGAAACGACGTCGTCGACGAGTAAGATTTTTTTGCCGCGCATGGTATCGGCGTCGGCTTTATCGAGCACCAGCTTCTGTACGGACATCGTCGTTATGGAACGCACTTCGACCTCGAATATCCCCGACATGTACAGCTTGGGGCCTTTGCGCGCCAAAAAATATTTTTCGGCCCCGCTCTGCCGCGCCATTTCGTAGAGCAGAGGTATGCTCTTAGCCTCCGGCGAAATAAGATAATCATACTCAGGGGCGCGTTTTAAGAGTTCGGTCGCGCAGTGGACTGTGAGTTCGACGTCGCCGAAGATTACAAAAGCTCCGATGTACACGTCGTCCGAAACACGGCAAAGCGGCAGATCGCGTTTCAGCCCGGCAATGTCCATCTCATAGGTCAACATTTGTATTTCCTCCCATATTTTGTAATACCGGTAACCCGGTCATACTGTAAATGATTATACCGGCCCGGGTGTAAAAAGCAAGGGAAAACAACAGAGAATCGCTTACATATCCGGACGGAAATCCGTCGAAAGGCCGGTGAGTCTGCGGCGCAGCATATCAAGCCCGTGATTGACCGCCATGGTCCTGACTCTGTTTCTTCCCGATCCCAAATGGAGTTCTCTGACGAAGGAGCCGCCGCTGTCGCACAGGGCTGTGAAAACGCTGCCCGCACCCAAGCCGTTGCCCCCGCCCGGCCCGGCGAAACCGGTTATGCCTATTCCTATATCGGCGCCGAGGAATTCTCTTATTCCGGCGGCCATGGCAACGGCGACTGCCCGGCTGACGGCGCCTTCTTTTTCGATAAGCGCGCGCTCGACGCCCGGAAGCTTTGTTTTGCTCTCGGTTGAATAAACGGTCATGCCGCCGAGGAACATCGAAGACGCTCCGGGTATGTCGGTGACGCGCTTTGAAAAAAGCCCTCCCGTGCAGCTCTCCGCGACAGCGAGTTTGAGTCCTTTTTCGCACATCAGGCTAAAGACCGTCTCCTCAAGACTTCCGACGTCCACGCCGTATACGAAATCTCCGATGATCGCCTTAACTTTATTGACCACAGGCTCCATCATCGCTTCGGCCTCTTTTGCCGTTTTTGCTTTGGCGGTGACGCGCAGCAAGACTTCGCCCTCTTTGGCGTAGGGGGCTAAAGTGGGATTTGTGAGCTCGTTCATAATATCGCGCAGCTTTTGTTCGACCGAACTCTCGCCCCGGCCGAAAACGCGTATGCTGTGCGACGCTATCATATCGTCTGACAACGCTCGCAGATAAGGCTCCGCGCAGGCGTTAAACATGGCGTTGCACTCTCTCGGCGGACCGGGCAGCATTAGGACGTGTTTTCCGGCGGCTTTGAACGCGCAGCCGGGAGCCGTTCCCCAGTCGTTGTTAAAAACCGTGCAGCCCTCCGGCAGATAAGCCTGCTGCAGATTGTTTTCCGTCATTTTCACGGCATGGAGGCTTTTCTCGAAATATCCCCTTATCACCTCCGCGATTTTTTCATCGAAATACAAACGCAGGCCGAAAGCTTGAGCGAGGACCTGTTTAGTGAGATCGTCACAGGTGGGGCCGAGCCCGCCGGTCGTTATGATGACGTCGGCCCTGTCTTTGGCGATCTCGACCGCTTTTGTGAGCCGCTCCGGATTATCCCCGACGACAGTGTGGTAATAAACGTTTATCCCAAGCTCCGAAAGCCTCTCGGATATGTCTCTGGCGTCGGTGTTGGCAACGTTTCCCAACAGCAGTTCCGTTCCGACAGAAATGATTTCAGCAGTCATAATACCGCCTCCCGGTCATGATTTGTTCGTGTTCGATCATTGAGAACGCCTCTTCCGTCAGGGCCTCCGTGTCCAAGCGGGTCTCCGCCTCGAGAACACTGTTGATTTTGGGTTTTGTTTTCGGATGTTTCGGGGTGAACACTGAGCAGCAGTCCTCAAAGGGCAGGACAGAAACGTCATAAGTGCCGATTTTCCGGGCAAGACGAACGATCTCCTCTTTATCCGCGCCGATGAGCGGACGGTACACCGGCAGGCTGACGCACTGTTGGACCGCTTCAATCGACTCCATGGTCTGACTTGCGACCTGACCCAAATTCTCTCCGGTGATGAGAGCGCCGCAGCCGTAGTGTCTCGCGGTTTTTTCCGCGATGCGCATCATAAATCTGCGCGATATTATCGTCAGCAGTTCGACCGGACAGTTTTTGCGTATTTCTTCCTGTATGCGCGTGAACGGCGTCATTTCGACTGTCAGATTACCGCAATAAGAGGAGAGTATGCCCGCGATGTCGGCAACTTTTCTTTTTGCCTGCTCGGAAGTATAGGGGAAGGAAAAAAAGTGTAAGGGAATGAGCTTAACGCCTCGCTTCGCCATCAAATAGGCGGCGACCGGGCTGTCTATGCCGCCGGAGAGCAGGACGACCGCTCTTCCGTTTGAGCCTCGGGGCAATCCGCCCGCGCCCTGTGACGGAGCCGAGTGTA
This sequence comes from Oscillospiraceae bacterium, assembly GCA_009782435.1. Classification (GTDB taxonomy): domain Bacteria; phylum Bacillota; class Clostridia; order Oscillospirales; family Oscillospiraceae; genus WRJA01. The sequence goes on along the minus strand of WRJA01000043.1, from coordinate 1,175 downwards.
TAAAAGCCGCGCGGTCGCGCACTTCAGCGTTGACTGTCAGTTCGGGAGTGTGCATATCCGCCTTGGTACCGGGGTATGCCGCGGCGAGTCTCGCTCCCAAGTATTTGGAGAGTTCGGGAGAAGTCATGGGAAAGCTTTTATCGCTCCTTTTTGTCTCCACTTTAAAACTTGAGGCTTTTTTCATTGCCTCGCCCAAATATTCTGTCGCCTTTTCCGCGATGGCCTCGGCGTTTTTTTCGCAGGCCGCCGCGCGGACCGCCGTAACGATACCGAATACCTTCAGCATATCTTCAAAGGCGCCGGACATGTCGCAGTCACTGTCTTCGGGCTCCGCATAGACCGTTGATTGAAGCGACGAGACCTTGAAGCGCCCGAATTCCGTCAGCCTGCTTTTAATGTCGGCAATGAGCAGTTTTTCGAAACGGCTCCGGTTCAATCCCTTCAGGACGGTTTCGCCCTGCTTCATTAAGATGATGTCTTTCACGGGTTTTCCTCGCTCACGGTAAAATCATAAGTCCTGTACTGTATGGCTTCGGCGATACAAGCGGGGGTTATTGAAGCGGCGCCTTCCAAGTCCGCGACCGTCCGGGCAACCCGGAGGATGCGGTCATAGCTCCTTGCCGTCAGACTCAAACGGTCAAACGCCGCTTTCAGGAGATTCTCACATTCCGGCGAAAGCCGGCAGTATTCCGTAAGTTCAAGACTGCCCATTCGCGCGTTGCGCGAGACGCCCGATCCGGAAAATCTGTCGCGCTGCAGTTTCACCGCCGCGTTGACCCTTTCGCGGACAGCGCTTGAGGACTCGGCCGACGGTTTCCCTGTCAGTTCGTCGAATTCGAGAGCCGCGACCTCCGCGAATATGTCTATCCTGTCGAGCATGGGGCCGGACACTTTTCCGAGATACTCCCTGACGGACTTTTCCGAACAGCGACATCTTGAGGACCTGTGTCCGTACCAACCGCACCTGCACGGATTCATTGCGCAAACAAGCATGAAGCGGCTCGGATACTCGGCTGAACCGGCAGTGCGCGAAATGCTGACGCAACCGTCCTCCACCGGCTGGCGAAGCACTTCGAGCACATCCCGGTGAAATTCGGGGAATTCGTCCAAAAACAAGACCCCGTTATGCGCCAGCGATACTTCTCCCGGCTGCAACCGGGCTCCGCCGACCATGG
>WRJA01000042.1 GCA_009782435.1 Oscillospiraceae bacterium | reverse complement strand
ACTTCTCCCGGCTGCAGCCGGGCTCCGCCGACCATGGCGGAAGCCGACAAGGTATGGTGAGGCGCGCGGAAAGGCCGCGTCGATATCAAAGGGGTTTCTCTGCTTGTGAGGCCCGTTACAGAGTGGATTTCGGTCGTTTGGATTATCTCGTCCTCGGTCATCTCCGGAAGGATTCCGGGGAGGCGTTTGGCCAGCATGGATTTCCCTGCGCCCGGAGGCCCGACGAGCAGCACATTGTGTCCTCCGGCCGCCGCGACTTCGAGCGCGCGCTTTGCATTGTTTTGCCCTTTTACTTCGGAAAAATCAGCAAGTGTCTCGCGCCTCGGCCTTATTACAGGAACAGGGGCGGGCGATATGGGAGAAGTTCCCTTCAGGTGTTCCGTGAGCTCGGTGACATTGGTCACGGGAAATACCGACAGGCCACCCGCAAAAGCCGCCTCATCTGCGTTGTCCGCGGGAACAAACAGATTTTTTATTCCCTCGCGCCTCGCCGCCAAGGCCATGGGCAATGCGCCGCAGACTGCCCGCAGTTCTCCCGTCAGCGATAATTCGCCGAAAAACGCGCAATCCGGCGGCGGCGGTTTAAGGTCTCCGTCCGCAACAAGAACGGCGATCAACATAGGCAGATCGTAAACCGTTCCTGCTTTTTTTGTGTCGGCGGGAGCGAGGTTCAATGTCAGCCTGCTGACCGGAAAAGACAGTCCCGCGTTTTTTATGGCAGCGCGCACCCTGTCTCTGGCCTCTTTAACCGCCGTATCAGGGAGCCCCACTATATCAAAGGCCGGCAGTCCGCCCGACAAGAAACACTCAACGGAAACTTCATAGCCTCCGATGCCTCGCAGGCCCAGCGAACGGATTTTTGAAACCGGCAATACCTCAACCTCCGATCTGATATCTTCAGCGAATAATACGAATGCCGAGCTCGGCCAGTTGTTTTTCGTCCACAGAGCCGGGGCATCCGGTCATTGGCTCAGATGCGTTTTGCACTTTCGGAAATGCCGTCACGTCTCGTATCGACTCGGCCTGCGCCATCAGCATCACGAGTCTGTCAAGGCCGTACGCAAAACCGCCGTGCGGCGGAGCGCCGTATTTGAGCGCGTTTATCAAATGACCGAAGCGCTCTTCGGCCTCGTCTTTGGCAAACCCCAAAGCTTCAAACATTTTCATCTGCATACAGGGGTCGTTTATTCGCACGGATCCGCCGCCCAATTCCGTGCCGTTGAGCACAAGGTCGTAAGCCTTTGCCCGGCATGCGGCCTTGTCTGTATCGAGCAGGTCCCTGTCTTCGTCCGCGGGCGCCGTAAAAGGATGGTGCATCGCGACGAAACGGTTTTCTTCCTCTGAAAACTCAAACAGGGGAAAGTCCGTAACGAACAGAAATTCATATATGTCCGGCTTGATAAGTCCCGTTATTGCCGCGCATTCGCGCCGCAGGGCGCCCAAGGCGGTCAGTACGATGTCGTTATTCGCGTCGCCGACTATCAGTATAAGGTCGCCTTGCTCGGCCCCCGCTCGTTCCGAAACGGCGGCGTTTTCCGTGTCCGAAAGGAATTTTCGGTATGAGGAGGTGACGTTTTCGGCCCCGAGCGCGCTCCAAGCCAAGCCTTTCGCTCGGTATGTCTTTACAAATTCGACAAGCGCATCGATTTGTTTTCGCGTGAAAACCGAAGCGCCGCCTTTAACATTAATAAGACGGACTGAGCCGCCGGCCGCCACCGGCTCGGAAAACACCCTGAAACCGCAGTTTTTGACGATATCCGATATGTCCCTGATCTCGCATCCGAATCTTAAATCCGGCTTATCGGAGCCGAAACGGCTCATCGCCTCCCGCAGGGTAAGACGTAAAAACGGTGTTTTTACGTCGACGTTCAATACTTCTTTGAAGACCCGCTTAATGAAACCTTCCTGTATTTCGATTATGTCGTCTTGCGTCACAAATGACATTTCGAGATCTATTTGCGTGAATTCGGGCTGGCGGTCCGCGCGAAGGTCCTCGTCTCTGAAACAGCGCGTGATCTGCATGTATCTGTCAAAGCCGGCGAGCATTAAAAGCTGTTTGTATTGCTGCGGACTTTGAGGTAAAGCGTAAAATTCGCCGGGCTTGACGCGGGACGGCACCAAATAGTCACGCGCCCCCTCCGGCGTCGATTTTGTGAGCATGGGCGTTTCTATTTCGAGGAAACCCAATTCGTCAAAATATTCTCTGCATACTTTGGCGACTTTGTGCCGCATGGCGACGGCGCTTTGCAGTTCCGGTCGGCGCAGATCGAGATATCTGTATTTCAGTCTGAGACTGTCGTTGACTTTGTCGGAACTTTCGACGGCAAACGGAGGCGTTTCGCTTTGAGCCAATATCTCGAGCGAAGTGACCTCAAGCTCAACGTCGCCGGTGGGTATGTCGGGGTTTTTGGCCGAGCGCTCGCGTATTTTGCCTTCCGCCCGTATCACGTATTCGGCGCGGCATGAAAGAGCCGTTTCAAAAACCTCGGGAGCCGTGTTTTCGTCAAATGCAAGCTGCAAGATCCCGGTCCTGTCGCGAAGGTCTGTGAACAACAGCCCGCCGAGGTCGCGACGGCGACCGACCCAACCGCAAACGGAAACAAAGCGCCCCGTGTGTTCCGAGCGGAAAACTCCGCAATAATCCGTTCTCATGGTCGTTTTCATTTGTTTTTGTTCTCCTTTATCACGGGGCCGGAATACTTCTCATTCAGTACCGTCTTTATTCGGGTTGCCGCTTGTTTTGCTTCCTCAAAAACGGTTTGACCGCTTTGCATGTCTTTAACGGAGATTTTGCCGTTTTTGATCTCATCCTCTCCGATAAAGACCGAAAAGGGGACTCCGAGTTTGTCGGCGTATGAGAGTTTGGATTTGAGTTTTTTGTTCTCACAGTGTATCTGCGCGCGCACACCGGCGGCGCGAAATACCCCGGCACAGTTTAAAGCGGCGCTTTTGTCTTCTGTCAGCGGCAGTATCAAGGCGTCGCAGGGAGCCGTGAGTATATCATCGGACAAAAGCCCCTGTTCATTCAATGTGCAGAAAAGTCTTGTCAGACCGATCGAGGTCCCTACGCCGGGCAGTTTTTTATCGGTATAGCAGCCGGCTAAGTCGTCATATCTTCCTCCGGAGCATACGGACCCTATATCCGCGGCGTCCGTGATTACGGTTTCATATACCGTGCCGGTATAGTAGTCAAGTCCGCGGGCGACGGAGAGGTCAGGCTCGAAATTTTCCGTCGGGACCCCGAGCTCAGGCAGATAACGAAGTATTGTGTTCAGTTCCGACAGTCCTTCGTCAAACATCGGGTTTATTCCCCGGTATTTCTCCAAAAAAACCGGCGTGTCGGCGCCCGCGCCCGCAATGAAGGTCATTATCTCTTCGGAGGTTTTTTCGGAGATTCCCTCTCCGCAAATGAATTCGCGGGTTTTCTCGGGGCCGGCTTTATCGAGTTTGTCGACAGCCCGCATAATATTTTCTGTTTTGTCCCCGGGGACGACGGAGTCGAAAAATCCGCTTAAAATTTTGCGGTTGTTGATTTTTATTTTGAAGTTTTTCAGTCCGAAGGCCTCGAAGGTCTTGTATATTACGGCGGGTATCTCCGCTTCGTTTATTATATCGAGACCGCCGTCGCCTATTATATCGATGTCAGCCTGATAAAACTCGCGAAATCTTCCTCTTTGGGCCCTCTCCCCGCGAAAGACTTTTCCGATCTGGTATCGCCTGAACGGGAAACAAAGGTCGCTGTAATGCAGAGCCGCGTATTTAGCCAGCGGCACTGTGAGATCGAAGCGCAGGGCCAGATCCGTATCTCCCTTGGTAAATCTGTAAATTTGTTTTTCGGTTTCCCCGCCGCCTTTTGCAAGCAGTATCTCCGCCGCCTCCATCACGGGGGTGTCGAGAGAGGTGAAACCGAACAGGGAGTATGTGCGGCGCAGGACGTCGATCATTTTTTCAAATTTGACCTGATCCCCCGGCAAAAATTCGGCAAAACCCGAAAGAGTGCGGGGTTTGATTTTTTCCATACGAAGCTGAGTCCCTTCCGCAAAATATTATCCGGCCGTTTTCCGACAAACGCTCCGATCCCGAAAAGCGGGATAAGAGCGTTTCAGAGCCGTGATCGGGAAAAACCGTCAGTTTTTCGGATTTATTATATCGCGCCAGTCAAAGTCGCCCCGTTTAAGGCCCTGAATGAGGACCTCGGCCGTGGCAATGTTTGAGGCGAAAGGTATGGTCGAGCGGTCACAGAGGCGGGCTATTTCGTTGACGTCGTCACAGGATTCATTGCCGGAAGCGCCGCAAAGAAAAATGACAAGATCGATCTCGTCATAAGCTATCCTCGCGCCGATCTGCTGACTTCCGCCCTGCGCGCTGTTTAGGTACATTTTCAGGTTCAAACCGGTGGCTTCGGCTATTAATGTTCCCATGTTGCTTGTCGAGCAAAGAGAGTGACCCGCGAGTATACCGCAGTAGGCGATGCAAAATTGGACCATCAATTCTTTTTTCTCATCGTGCGCCAAAAGCGCGATATTCATATGCCGTCCTCCGTATTTGCCGGTCGCCCGGTCCGCCGTGTCATTATATACCGCTTTTTCTGATACCGCAACAGCTTATTTTATCAGCTCGCGTTCCGTATCGGACGATGTGGTGTAATTATCGAACCTGAAATAATAATCGAGGACGTCTTTTGCAATGCTCGCGATGGAGGAACCCGTGTCGCCTTTTTCAATGACGACCGCTATCGCGATCTTCGGGTCATCCACCGGCGCGAAGCAGATAAAAGCCGCGTTATTGGTTACTTTATCCTTCACCTGCGCCGTTCCGGTCTTTGCGGCGACAGTGTAATTGCTGTTTCTGAACACATAGGTGACGGCGCTGAATTGGCTTGTGGTGACAGCGCGCATACCGTCCCAAACGGCCTTGTAATACGCGTCGCTGATATATACGGTGTCGGCCACTATCGGTTCCCTCTCATACAGTTTATGCGAGTAGTCGTAGGTCCGAACGGACTTGAGCAGGGAAACAGAATGACGCGTGCCGCCGTTTGAGAGAGTAGCCGCGTAATTTGCAAGCTGGAGGGGCGTGAAAAGGTTGTCGCTTTGCCCTATGGCAGCTTGAAGAGTGTCGCCGTTGTACCACGGAAGCCCCGTTATCTCCTCGTGCTGTATTTGGTTGGCCATAATGCCGATCGATTCCGGAAGTTCTATTCCCGTGGGTTCGCCCAAACCGAAGCGCCGACCGTATTTTTCCAAAAGGTCTATGCCGAGCAGATCTCCGTAGGTATAAAAGAAGTAGTTGCATGAATTCTCGATAGCTCCCGTCACGGTAAGGTCGCCGTGCAGCCCCTCGCCGTAGATCCAGCAGGTAGGAGCGTATCCGACCCTCTCGTATTTTGTAAATATGCCTTCGCATTTTACCGTGCTTGTGAGCGCGCAGATGCGTTGATCCAGGTATGCCAGGGCCGATACGGGCTTGAATGTTGAGCCCGGAGCGTAGGCGCCCAAAAGAGCGCGGTTAAAAAGCGGGCCGCGCCAGTCATCAGCGAGGGAGGCGAAGTTGTTGAGCACGTCGGACGGGTCGTAGTTCGGATAACTTGCGATGCAGAGCGGTTCTCCGGTCTTAACGTCCACGGCGCAGACGGCGCCGCCCGTGATATCGTCCAGAAGGTCTTTTGTGCGGCCGTACAGCCTTGCTTCGGCGTTTTGGACCTCGCGATCCCTGTTTGTCTGAGTTATGTAGGTCTCAAGCGATCTCTCCGCGGCTTCCTGAAGGCCGATGTCTATCGTAAGTTTGATATGGTTGCCGGGAACCGGTTCTTTGGTGTATAAGGTATTGGTCACGGTGCCGGTCGCGGTGGATATCCGGATCGCCGTGCCGTCTTGCCCGTGCAGATAGGATTCAAAGGCTTTTTCCGCGCCGTCCTTGCCTGTCAGAGCGTTCAGAGGATAACCCTGATCGCTGAGGGCCGCGTATTCTTCCGAGTTTATCATGCCGACATATCCGAGCAGATGCGCGCCGTAATTGGTTTTATATTCACGGATGTAGGAAACGTCTGTTTTGATCGCCGATATATTGCGTTCGAGCAGAGTCGTGATCAGATCGATCCCGACGTCCGAAGCGAAAATATAGTCGGAGGTGTTGATGATGTATCTGGTGTTGATCTCATAACGGATTCCGGCTATTATGCGGGTTTGCTCAGAGGTGTAGTTGTTGTCGATGCTGTATCTGCTCCGCATGTACGCCATCAGTTCGACCGCCGTGGTCGTTTCGTCCAAGTATTTATCCTTCAAATAGGCGTCGAGCCTTACCCTTTGTATGCTCGACATATTCGGTATGAACTCAAAAGGCGCTTCCTTTGTTACGGGCAGCTCGTCGATATGCGATCCGCCGAATTCGGCCACCATTTCCGCCAAAAGAAGTATAACGGCGTTCGGGTCTTCCTGTTTGAACAGCTCGTCATAGTCTATCAGCAGGTTTGTGCATGTGCGGTTGGCGACGAGGATACGGCCGTACCGGTCATAAATATTGCCTCTTGCGGCGGTGACCGTCTGCTCCGTTACGACACTGTTTTTCGAGTTTTCGAAAGCGGCCGCGCCTTCAACTATCTGCAGTTTATACAGCACCGTAAAATACAGAACCAAAACAGCGATCACGATCAGCGCGAGCACCGCGAGCCTCCCGGGTTTTATCAAGCTTTTTTTCATGTTTCATCCTCCTTGGGGAACGCGCCGCCTCTATCCGTTCCTGCTCCGCCCCAGCGCCTTGCACGGGAAATATGCCGGCAATACAAACGGCAGCGACAGTGCCGCCTGTATACCGGCGACATTCATGAGAACTGCGGGGTCAGTTTCCGTAAAAACGAGAAATCTGAACATTTGCGCCGCTGCGGTTATAATAAGAGCGCCGAGAGAAATAAAAAAGTAAGTGAAAAAACGTCTGTTCAACGCATAATCCGCCATCAGCCCGGAAAAAAAGCCGATCAGGGAAAACAAGACCGTAAAAACAGCGCCGCTCTCAGTAAAAACGGCGTCACAGAACATGCCTGCAAAAAGACCGAATACTCCGCCCGGTATGCCTCCCTCAAAAAGACCCGCGGCCACAACTGCGACAGGTATGGGCATGGGATGCACGCCGTAAACCTTCACGTTGGACAGCAGAATGTTTTGTATCGCGAGCGCCGCAAGAAGATAAACGGCGTACAGCGTGCCGCGCCTCATTTTTTTCCAGTTTATCAGATCCGAAATCACGATTTTGCCTCACTTTGACCGCGTCGTAATGATACGAAACGGGCTGTTGTTGATTTTACCGCCTTACTCGGGTTTTTTAAGAACAAAAACCTGTACCAGTTTGTTCAGGTCACACGCGGGCTCGACGATGCCGTAGGGAGTTTGCCCGCCGGCTTCCGTAAGCACTTCCGCGACAGTGCCGATCTTAAGGCCCGAAGGGAATACGTCGCCCATGCCCGATGTGTACACGTCGTCTCCCTTAAAAAGCTGGAGACCTTCGGCAAGATGCGCGAGCTTGATATATCCCTCGTGCATCAGCGTAAATTCTCCGATGATCATTGCAACGCCGCCTGAATCTCCCACCGACGCGCCGATGTATATATCGACGTCTGTGACCGTTCGGACAGTCGCCCATGTGTTGCCGATCTCAATGACCTGTCCGGCGACGGCTCCGTACTCCGTTATAACGCAGTCGCCGGTGTTGATGCCGCTGCCGGAGCCCTTGTTTATCGTAAACGAAGAAGACCAGTTTGTCGGATTCCAAGACACTATCTTCGCGGATTCAAAGATAAAATCCTGATTGCGTTCTTTTAAATTCAAGAGTTCTCTGAGCCTGGTGTTTTCCTCAAGCGCTTCGGCGCCGAGTTTGGCCCTTTCTTGGGCGTCGGCGAGTTGGATACGCAGGCTTTCGACTTCGGCTGCTAACCGTTCGTAGTCGTAGAGGTATCCGTAAAGCCCTTCGAGCCACCCGGCGACTGAAAACGCCGCCTGTTGGAGCGGCTGCTTTATCGCGCCGGAGACGTCGGACAGAAACCCCGCTCTTCCTCCCCGGGCATTCAGGGACAACAGCGTAAAGGCGGCGACGAGTATTACGATCAAACCGAATCTGAGGCCTTTGTTTTTTAAATAATTTCTCAAATCAAATCCACGCCCAATTTTTTCAGCATAAGACCCAAACGGCACAAAGGAAGCCCCATAACGTTAAAGAAATCGCCGCTTATACTTTCAACAAACAAAGCGCCCCTGCCTTGGATACCGTATGCCCCCGCCTTGTCGTCGGGTTCGCCGGATTCGACGTAGTCTCTGATCTCCCGGTCGTCGAGTTTCCGGAACCGAACGTTTGTCGCTTCGACCTCCGTGGTTTCCGACGCGCCTTTTATGACCGTAACGCCCGTGTAGACCGTATGCGTTTTCCCGGACAGTTCGGAAAGCATGAAAGCGGCTTGTTTCCTGTCATAAGGTTTGCCGAAAACTTCTCCGTCTGTCACAACGATTGTGTCGGCTGCGACTATCACGTCTTCCTCTGCGCAAAGAGCCGCGACCTCTCTTGCTTTGGCGGCCGCGATCAAAGCGGCCTGCTTTTCCGGCGTCTGCCCCGGCGCCGGGATCTCTTGACCTTCGGCAGGGATTATCTTAAAATCCCTGACTTTCAGCATTTCGAAAAGCTCTCGTCTGCGCGCGGAACCCGATGCGAGTATGATCGACATGATTGTTTTTTACCTTTCGGGTTTTTATTCGACGCCTCCGTAATACAGTCCTCTTGTTAAGCCGTTCGGCCTGTAGTCTGACGCCCCGGCAAAACTCTTCGCAACTTCCGCGCATTCGCGGGGACTCTCCGTTGTGAACATAAGCCGCAAACCCCAAAGGCCCGCCGCTTCGCATTCGTCTTTTTTGTCCGACATAAACAGTTTGTTGGAATTGAGTATCACATTTCTGCATCCGAATTCCCTCACGATCGGAAATTCGTTCCCCATCCGGTCGGTGAGCCGGTTTGTGCCGTCACAGGCGCAGCTTCCGGCGCTGTTTTTTATGATGCAGTGCTCAGATACCATAAGGGGCAGTCTCCCGTAAACGATCATTTCGGTGTTTATAGGTTTGGCCAATTCCCGTATTCGGTTGAGTTTGAGTTCAAAAGAGGCCGTTACGGAAAGAAAATTCGCGATCGAAAACACTTCGGCTGAATATGAGTTGAAAATGTTGAGGCCGAAATCGCCCCTGATCGCAAACCCGGACAGAGCCGCGGCTTTTATGTGGCCGATATTCCCGATCAGGACTTCCGCTACACCGAGGTTTCTTATGTGCGACAGCATCTGCGCGATCTCGCTCATTTCGTTCCCGAGGATGACGCGAGGCATGACCGCGACGACATTTGCGCCCGCATCCGTAAAGGGGGCCGTCCTTTCATATCTCTCTGCCAGGATGTCGATAGGCACATACAGGTGCCCCGGGGCGAATTCCGCCAATTCGGGAGTGAGCTGATCCAAGCTGCGGACTTGAAATATCATCTGCGTGGGTTCGGCAAGGGCTTTTCCCGACGGGTGGGCGGGCATCGCTCCGCGCCCGCGGTATACGGGAGGCAGTTTTCTTTTTTCCGACAGGTCCGTGAGGAGTTTTTTGCGCATCTCATTAATCACCGGCGCGTCCAGCCTGAGACCGGGATCGATATCACAAGCCACACCGGAACAGTAATACGGCGTCCCGCCGGTTTTGTAGAGCAGAGATTCAAGCGTGTCGGCGGTAATGGGCCTGTCGTCCGCGACGTCAGGCAAAGGGCCGTAAAGAGCGACGCTGTTGCCGTCGTTATCGTCAAGCTTGAGCGCAAATCGCCGGCCGTTTTTGGCAACGGCATAAAACCGGACGGGAACCCTGCGGGTTTCGACGTCCGTGTATTCTTTTCGTATCTCAGCGTAGATCTTGCTAATCTCGCGATCCGCTTCCGGCCGGCGGCCGAACATTTCGGCGCTTGTCTCGCCGGTTATGAAACCGTCGGTAAAACCTTGCCCTGAGAAAGCTTTTTCAAGCCGTTCGATTTCCCGCGGGTTAGGTATTTTTTTGTCCTTCAGCGCGTCGGAATAGATTTTGGTCGCCAAGGCCGTGTATTCCGGCCGCCGCATGCGCCCTTCGATCATAAAGCAGGCGACGCCGGCTTCTTCCAGTTCCGGGAGATGATTGACCCTGCAATTGTCCTTGAGGCTGAGGGGATAATCGTCCGCCCGCCGGCCCATGCCGTACTGAAGGCGGCAGGGCTGCTCACAAAGGCCCCTGTTGGCGCTTGAGCGCCCGGTCAGAGAACTCATGCAGCACTGTCCCGAGTGGCAGAAACACAGCTCACCGTGAACAAATACCCCGACTTCAACGGGCGCCTTTTGCGCGATGTTTTTGATTTGACCGATATTCAGCTCCCGCGCCAAAATAACGCGAGAGGCGCCCAGCTCGGCCGCAGCCTCCACTCCCGCAAGATTATGTATATCCATCATCGAGGACGCATGAACGGCGATGCCGGGCGCAGCTTGGCGGACAACGCGCAAAAAACCCGGATCCCTGACGATCACGGCGTCCGCGCCGAGTTCATCAGCATGACAGACGAGCTTGACGGCTTGATCGAACTCTTTATCGGATATCAGCATATTAACGGCGACATATACCTTGCAGCCGCGTATCCGGCAATAACGCAACGCAGATTCAAACTCTTCGTTTGTAAGATTTTTCGCGCTTCTTCTGGCGTTAAATCTGCCGGTACTTAAATATACGGCGTCCGCTCCGGACTGTACCGCCGCGATGACGGCTTCCTGAGAGCCGGCGGGAGACAGTAATTCCGACATTATTCGGCCTTTCTGAATAAATTTATGAGCGTTAATAAAGCGTAAAATAACAGCGTTTTAATCAGTATACCATATCAAGCCGTCTTGCTTCAAGAGCTTTTGTGTGATATAATGACCCCATGGATGAGAAAAAAAACATCGGCGCGCCGCTGCTTTCCGCAGCCGTGAGCGATATCGAAAAATTGCTGTTTGCGGCTGACGGAAACAGCGCGCTCTTATATCTCCATACCCTCAGAAATTCCGGTGTTCTTGATACAGCGGCGGCGGCGGATATGCTGATGATGACCGAAAGCGAGGCGGCGGCGGCCGCCGCTAAGCTCGGGGAGCTCGGCTTTTTGTTTTCCGAGGCGAAAAAACTCCCGCCGCCCGACGAGTTGCCCGATTATTCGAGCGGGGACATCACGCGCCGCTCCCGGGAGGACGCGGGTTTCGCGGCCGTTCTTTCCGAAACCCAACAAACCATGGGCCGGCTGCTCTCGGGACCCGAACTCAAGACCATGCTCGGGATATACGACTATCTCGGTATCCCCGCCGAGGTCATACATGTGCTGCTCCATCATTGTGTGGACGAATTCCGGGAGAGATACGGCCCCGGCCGCCTCCCTACGATAAGACGCGTGGAAAAAGAGGCTTATTTCTGGGCAAAGCATGAGATTATGACCTTAGACGCGGCGGAGAAACATCTCATGTTCCTTCGGGGAAAAAAGGAACTGCTTTCGCAAATCAAAACAATGCTTCAGATAAAAGACAGGGATTTCAGCCCGACGGAGCGGGAATACGCCGAGGCTTGGACAGAGATGGGCTTCGCCGTCACAGCGCTTGAGGAGGCATATGACAGGACGATCGTCAAAACCGGCAGACTGAACTGGAAATACATGGACTCCATACTCAGGAGTTGGCACGGTAAAAATTTGCATACTCTCCGGGAGATACAAGCCGGCGACACAAGGCCGGCTGTAAAAAACGGAAGATATGACCCGGGAAAAAATGACCGCGGCGGCGGGGCGATAAAGCCGGAAGAACTCGCCGAAGCGGACAGGCTTTTAGCCAAGATCAGGAACACCCGCTGAGGTCACGCGCATTGACCGCATATCGGGCGAAGGGAGACAGTCTGCCATGAGTTTGGACGGGCGGCTTTTGGCGCGCGCCAGAGACAGATTGGATGAAATAAAACAAAATAATGAAAAGGAGTTCGAGCGCCGCCGCGAGGAGATATACGAAAAACTTCCCGGGCTGAAGGCAAAAGACGCCGAGATCCTTAAAACGATGACCGGTCTGCCGGCGGCGATCGCCGCGGGAGGCGATGTTTCAGGGGCGATAGCGGAATTGGAGTACAAGAGCCTGAAGCTTTATGCTGACAGGGCGGAGCTTTTGGTGGAGGGCGGATACAAACCTGATTTTCTTGACGAGATATACCGCTGCCCGAAATGCCGCGACCGCGGTTATATTACGGGCAGGCCCTGCTCATGTCTTCTGGAATTGTATGAAGACGAACGCAAAGGCGAAAGCAGCCGCTTGCCGGAGAGCGGGGGGATCGGGTTTTCCGGGTTTGACCTTTCTTATTACGATCCCGTTCCGGATCCCGAAACGGGCATTTCCCGCCGCGATCTGATGGAGCGCGTTTTGGAAAGCTGCCGCAGCTACTGCGAAAGCTTCGGTCCCAATTCCGTTAATCTGCTGCTTACCGGCGACCCGGGCTTGGGCAAAACGCTCATATCTTCCTGCATGGCCGGGGTCATACGCAAGGGAGGACACAGCGTTGTCTTCGAACTTGCTCCTGCGGCGGTCGAAGCTTTCGAAGCGCAGAAGTTTTCGCGCGGCCGGGATGACTCGGAGGACCCGGCCGCCCGCGTCCGAATGCTGACGGAGTGCGATCTTTTGATATTGGACGATCTCGGGACCGAAATGGTGACGGCGTATTCTCTGTCGGCGATCTACACCCTCATCAATTCAAGACTGCTCGGCGGCGGGAAAACGATCATCGTCACTAACCTGTCCCAGGACGAGATGCGGCGCGTCTATTCGCCCCGGATCATGTCAAGACTGGAAGGCGAATACTCGTTCCTGAAATTCGCCGGCAAGGACATACGCATAATAAAAAAGACCGGAAGGTAACGCAGTGAGGAAAAGATCGGGATTAAACAAAAACCTGAAACTGAAAATTAACGAGGCGTTATCGTCGGTGCTGCCGATAACGGCGATCGTTCTTGTTTTGAGCGTTACTCTCGCCCCCGTACCGGTAGGCATTATGTCTCTTTTTGTTGTCGGGGCCATGATGCTGATTCTGGGCATGGGGCTGTTTTCGCTCGGCGTGGACGTCGCGCTGACGCCGATGGGAGAGGCCCTCGGAGTCACCATGACAAAATCGCGGCGTATTTACCTGTTGCTTTTTGTCTCCCTTGTCGTTGGCATACTGATCACCGCGGCGGAACCGGACCTCGCGGTTTTGGCAAGCCAATTATCGGCCGTTCCGGGAAATATCCTTATAGCGACCATTTCTGTGGGAGTGGGTATTTTTCTTGTTATCTCCATGCTGAGGATATTGCTGAAAGTGCCTCTGCGGCTCATGCTTATGGGGCTTTACATTATCGTTTTCGGCTTGGCGGCGATCTCGCCCGACAATTTTATCCCCGTCGCGTTTGATTCCGGCGGTGTTACAACCGGGCCCATCACCGTGCCGTTCATACTTGCGCTCGGCGTCGGAGTGGCTTCGGTAAGAAGCGATAAAGACAGCCATGACGACTCCTTCGGCCTCGTCGCGCTTTGCAGCGTCGGGCCTGTTCTGTCTGTCATGATATTGGGCATGCTCTACAAGCCCGAATCCGCCGCGGCTTCGACCGTTACCTTTGTCACGGTGGAGGACACAATAGAGGTATCACAGCGCTTCCTCGATCAAATACCTCATTATTTTTCCGAGGTCTTGGTCACGATCCTGCCCATTGCCGCGGTGTTTCTGATCTACAATCTCTTTACACGGCGTTTCCGCGGCAAACAGCTCAAGCGGATAATCGTCGGATTTATATACACCTACACGGGACTCGGGCTGTTCCTTACCGGCGTCAACGTCGGATTTTTGCCCGCGGGCAATTATTTGGGAACTTTACTCGCCTCGTCCGAATTTAAGTGGCTGCTTATTCCTCTCGGTATGCTGATCGGTTATTTTATCGTTATCGCCGAACCTTCCGTTCACGTGCTTAACCACCAGGTCGAGACCATAACAAACGGCGCTGTGACCCATAAGGCGATGAATCTGAGCCTTTCCGTCGGCGTAGCGGCGTCGGCCGGCCTTGCGATGACCAGAGTGCTCACCGGTATAGACATTTTTTGGTTTTTGATTCCCGGATACGCGATCGCGATAATCCTCAGTTTTTTTGTTCCGCGTATATTCACGGGCATCGCGTTTGACTCCGGCGGGGTCGCGTCCGGACCCATGACGGCTACTTTTTTACTGCCCTTCGCCATGGGGGCGTGCAAGGCTCTCGGCGGCAACATATTGACTGACGCTTTCGGTGTTGTGGCCATGGTTGCAATGACTCCTTTGATCACCATCCAAGCGTTGGGAATGATATACAAAAGGCGGGTCAAGGCCCTTATCGCGGTGCGCCGGATCGCGGATTCCCTGCCGGATGTAATTATTGACTACGAAGACGATGAGGTGGCGTGAAGATGGGGAAAAAATACAAGGGCGCCGTTAAGGCGCTTGTCACCATCGTGGAACACGGCAGCGGTGACAATATATCCGCTTTCTTCAACAAAAAATTTCCGCACGCCGGGTTTCTGACCATGGGAGTGGGTACGGCGGGCTCTGAGCTGATGAACGTACTGGGCTTGGATTCGGCGGATAAAGACGTTATCCTCTCGGTCGTCAACGCGTCGGTACTGCCGGCAATGCTGAGCGAGCTCTCGGGAAAAAAATTCATAAAAAGCGCGGGTAAGGGCATTGCCTTTTCACTGCGCATCAACGGGATATCCGGGCTGCTTCAAAACGCCCTGACCGCAAACGAGGACGGGGTCGCCCCGGAAGGAGAGGAAACAATGGACATAAACGATAATTTCAGCTTGATACTGGCAGTGACCGAACCCGGTTACACTGACGATATCATGGAGCTCGCGAAAGAGGCGGGGGCTACGGGAGGGACCGTGCTGTACGCCAGGGGGATAGGCCACGACGGACCGGGAAAGTTTTTGGGGATCAGCATTCAATCCGACAAGGAGATAATATGTATCTTGGCTCCCGTCGAAAGCCGGTTGGAGATTATGAACGCGATCAAAGACAAATTCGGCCTGCGGGCGAAAAATGAGGCCGGAGCGCTTGTTCTTTCCCTGCCGGTCGAAGATATGATACAGGTGAGCTGATTTCTGTCCGGAAACAAAAAAGCTGCTCAAAGGGAGGCGATTTTACGAACAGGGAAGAGATCATCGCCGGCGCGACGGAAAAAACACAGAGTTCTCCCGTTAATCACATTGCAGGGGAAATTGCCCTTCGCCCGGACTTACAGGGCATGAAGATTTTCGAAACCCCTGTATTTTCTTTCGGCCCGGCGGATGATGAGCTTTATGCGAAATACAAGTCGCCTGACATCGTGGGGGAGCATTTTTTATCTCCCTGCGAATGGCTGCCGGGCGCGAAAACCGTTATTTCCTTTTTCCTCCCCTTTACAGAAAGAATAAAAAAGGCCAACGCGGCGGACTGCCGGTGGCCGTCCGCGGAATGGCTCCACGGCAGAATCGAGGGACAGCTTTTTGTGAAAGAGCTGTCCCTGCATATCAGCGGGCTTCTTTTCGGCGCCGGGTATAAAAATGTTGTGCCGCTTCTTGACGCCCGGTTCGCGACGGGGAGCGAAACGTCCGAATTCAGCTCCAACTGGTCCGAGAGACATGCCGCGTTTGCCTGCGGCTTGGGAACCTTCGGGCTTTCAAAAGGAATCATCACGGAAAAAGGCATGTGCGGACGGCTCGGAAGTGTAATAACCGAAGCGGAGTTTCCGAAAGACAGCCGGCCTTACGGCGATGTTTATGAATACTGCGTCGGATGCGGCGCGTGTACGGCCCGGTGTCCCGCCGGCGCGATTTCCGTTAAAGAGGGGAAAAAGCACCGGCCGTGCTCCGATTTTTTGGATAAAGTGCGGGAAAAAGAAACTCCCCGGTACGGCTGCGGAAAATGCCAAGTCGATGTTCCCTGTGAAAGCGAGATCCCGGGTATGCGAGGCCGGGGCGGTTAAAGCGGACCGCTGCCGCGTCAAGAATGAAAAAACAACTGACGAAAGCATGACGCTTCGGTGATTATGCGCAATTGATAATTCACTGTGCCGGCATGTCAAGATCCAATGTGACAAAATAATCATAAAAAGGCATGAGGAAAGAGTATCCCGCAATAAGCCGCTCGGCCAAGTCCGGCGAGAACAGTTCCTCGCCGTTCGGCTGATCGTGTATCAGCGAAAAGGACTTTTTATTGTACCACGCCGCCGTTCCGGGCGAAGGCGCTTCTTTCTTGCGCGCGTATTCCGGCCCGTCAAGGATAAACTCGTTCTGCCTGTAAATCGGAGCGATCAGTTTTTCAAATGCTTTCGGGTCCCGGTCGATACGCGCGCGCAGTTTCGCCATCGTTTCCGGGCGGGCTTGGTAATATCCCATGCCGCAACTCCAATTTTCGGGAGAAAGGTCAAACCAAAAAACGGGAGATGAGGTCCATTCCCGGCTCGGACGTTCTATGGAAAACCACAGGTTCGTCCTGTAGGGCTCGCCGCCGCGTACGCGCCGGGCGTCCTTGTAAATGCGCGAAACCTTATAAATGAACCCCCGCCCCGGGAAATCGGAGGATATGCGCTCAAATGCCGTTTTGCCCAACGCTTTCACGGGATCGAGAAAGTCGCGCAGATACTCGTCCTTATGCGCCTCGAACCACGGCTTTTCGTTGTTGAAGCGCAAGTGCTGCATGAAGTCGATGGTACGCTGTGAAAAACCTTCAAACATATGATCGTTCCTCCTGTGATCCGTCAGCCGGGCAAATTCCGGTCGCCTTGCTGAATACAGCAAATACATGAGCGAAAGTCGTTCTCTGTTATATCGCTCGGGTCATTACGGCTCAAATGTTATTTCATAAGCGAAACGCAGTTTTCTGTATACGTCGAGTTCCACAAAATCCATGGGCCTGACTTCGGCTTCATCCTTTTTAAAATACTCCAACCCCGCGCACTTAAGCATTTTATAGACAAACTGCGAGCAAAACATGATATTGGATTTATGCGAGTATTTGAGCATCAGCCCCAAAATGTTGTATGCGCTGCCGGTATTATTTATTTCTCTTACCTTATCAAGAATCAGCCGCTTCTGCGCCTCGGTCGCTTCCAGACGATACACGATGATACAAGCGTCCTGTTTTTTATTGAAGAACTCAATCAATTCGGGATTAAGGCCGGGAGGATAGAGCCTGTCTCCTCCGTTATAGCTTATGATCGTTTTCAAGTCCGCGTCGAAAGACAAAGACGCGTGGTTGTATTGTTTTTTTGTAAACACAGATATGATTTCGCTTGCCGCGCTTCCCGTGTCGGATACAACGATATAAATGTTGTTATCATTAAGAGAGTCGGAAGCGGTTTTAAAGTATTCTTCAGTCAAAGAACCGTTATTGATATATCTGAACGAACTGTGGCGCTGCAGATCTGAGGCTGTATTCACCAAATTATCAAAGGACAGGGCGGAGCCCGTTTTTTTAATGTCTCCGGCATATTCCGAAATTTTCCCCGTCCGGCGCTTCAACTCATTGAATGTGACGGTCGTCAGCTCCTGAACGGACGGAAAATAAAAAGAGGCGTTCTTGTTGACTATGAAGAATCTCTCGGCCGCGAAAGGGAAAGCCATGCTCAGAACGCCGAACAGTTTAGCCGGATTTATGATATCGTTTCCTGAGGTGACCGGCCCGGCAAATGATATCTGAATTGCCGACAGGGCAAAATACGAAACGATCATGAGCAGCTTCATTCTTTTCTTTGACGAAATGCTGAGCGCTCTGAGCGTAAGAAAAATAAAAGCCGCAAAATAGGCCGCGGTGAATTGGGCCGCATTTCCGAAAAAATAGAATTCCGCGAGAAACAGCACGATACATATTATCAGCAGCAGTCGGTAACGTCTCGGATTAGGCATTTATTTGTCTTCCTTAAATCCTGTTATATTATCATCCGGATCTGTTTTTTTCGTACACCCGGACACCGGAGCTGAAAAGGTGAATTAACACAATGCCGGTGCGGTGAGTTTTTTTATTTTTTTGCCCGGCATCAGTCGATTCTGTTGCCGCAGTAAGGACAAAACCGTTTCGCGCCGTTTTCATTCTTTTGGTCAACAATTTCAACAAAGCCCGCGCTGATTATGCCGGTCGGGACCGCAACCAAACCGATTCCGAGCAGCGCAATCAGAGCGCCCAAAATTTTTCCGGTTACAGTTATCGGATAAATATCGCCGTATCCGACGGTGGTCATAGTGGCGATCGCCCACCAAAAACCGGAAAATGCGTTTTCGAAAACTCCGGGTTGAGCGTCATACTCTATGCTGTACATAAGGACCGAGGCAATTACCATCAGGATCATAACAACAAACAGCGAAGAAAGCAGTTGCGTCGCTTTTTTTCTCAACACATTTCCGACGGCGGAAAGCGCCGACGTGTAGCGGTTGACTTTAAGAAGCCGCAAAAGTCGCAAAAGTCGCACCATACGAAGAACACGCAAATCGATCGGGATAATAAACGGAAGATAGAACGGCAGAATTGCCAAGAGATCGATAAGCGCCATAAACGAGAACATGTATTTAATGCGCGCATTTTTGCTGTTCGGAAACAACAAATCCGCCGTCTGCAATCTCAGTAAATACTCCGCTGTAAATATTATGACTGATACAGATTCGATTACGGAAAACACCCGTTTCGCCGGTTCCGAAATCCCGCTGAATGTATCGAGAATAACAAGAAAGACATTTATTAAGATCAGCGTAATAATGAACCAATCGAAAACCGAACTCGCCGCATTGCTGCCTTCACTCGGCTGTATTACGGCATAGATTTTACGCCGCAGCTTACCCATAACCAACCCTCTTGTCCCGGTAGTGTTGTTTCATTCTTCTGTGTTCCTTGTATCTTACTGCGCGCGGTTTTTGTTGTCAATAACGGCAGCAGGCGCAGAAACAACGCCGCTGCCGCTTTTTAGGCTTGAAGTTTTTTTTGTGTAACAAGAATGTAACAAAAAAAGGGGAAAAAAGGTATTGACACGGGGTAGTGGGGGGTGGTAAAGTAAGTATCTGTCCGACGCAGGAGA
>WRJA01000041.1 GCA_009782435.1 Oscillospiraceae bacterium | reverse complement strand
AAGTAATGAGGATCTGTTGTCGGGCGCGTGTTGCACTCTTGACAAGCCGCCTGCGGAAATCAGAAAGATCTTACCTTTGATCGCCGATGAAATACTGACAAAGTTTTATGGTTGCGGTTCGCCGCTGCCGCCTTTGCTGGAAGGTATGACCGTTCTTGATTTGGGTTGCGGAACGGGCAGGGACGTATATATCGCGTCCAAACTTGCGGGCGAAACAGGGCGCTCCGTCGGTGTAGATATGACAACCGAACAAATTGAAGTCGCAAAGAAATATCAAGAGGAGCAGCGCCGGCGTTTTGGTTTCAAGTCCTCGAATGTAACACTCATGCAAGGGTATATTGAGGATCTGAAATCGCTCGGAATAGAGGATAACAGCATTGACGTTGTTATCTCCAACTGCGTTATAAATCTGTCCCCTGCCAAAGAGCAAGTGTTCAAAGAAATATTCCGTGTCCTCAAGCCGGGGGGCGAATTATACTTTGCTGACGTTTTCTCTGACAGGCGCATACCCGAAGCGCTCGCCAACGACCCTGTTTTGTGCGGCGAGTGTTTGGGCGGCACGTTGTATGTTGAGGATTTCCGCAGAATAATGGCGAAATGCGGGTGGGCTGATTTCCGCTGTATAAGTACCCGCATACTGAATACAGACAACGAGGAAATCAAAAACAAGTTAGGGTTTGCGACGTTTACATCTCGGACGGTACGCGCTTTCAAGCTGAATGATTTAGAGGATATTTGCGAGGACTACGGGCAGATCGCATATTACAACGGCAGCATTTCGGGTTATCCTCATTATTTCGACCTCGACGATCATCACCGTTTTATCGCAGGCAAGCCTATGCTTGTTTGCGGAAATACGGCTTCCATGCTCTCAAATACACGGTACAAAAAAGCATTCAAGGTAATCGGCGACCGCTCTGTGCATTACGGCGTATTCGGCGGGTGCGGCGATTATCGCTGCGATGATGATACGCCGGTAACCGGCTCGTGCTGTCAATAGGAGGGCATCGCGGATAAAAACGAAAATACTGTCGCCGATATCTGTAAAAACGAACGATCCGAAATCTTTTCGGATCGTTCGTTAAAGCCGCTTGCACGTTTGCCGTTAGGGCTGTTTACAAGTTGCCCGTTTTCTCGGAGCTTCCGGTCGGACTCGAACCGACGACCTGCGCATTACGAATGCGCTGCTCTACCAACTGAGCCACGGAAGCAAATGATCAAAGGAGAGGGCACGGTACTCTTTTTTGTTTCACCGGCGGCTGCCGGGTGTAACGGCAATATTGTAGCATGAAGTCCGATTATTAGTCAATCGCAAAAACCGGGCGACCGCAGTCTCAAATTACTGACTGTATAATTGCAGGAAAATCTTCATTGAAGCCGGTCCAGTCCCGGCATTTTTTATTGGTTATTCGCCGATTGACACAGCATAATCATTAATCGGCACAAATATCGGCATCATTTTTCGTGCATCCTGCTATGTCGGTATTTGTGCGCCGGATTTACATAATCACAGCCTCCGCGGTCTATGCAAATAGTTATAAACATTTCCAACAGGGTTTCCAACATCGATTTATCGTTGCCGGTATAAGGTTTTCAGGCCGGTTTACCAATTACTGCCAATCTCTGAAATAAAACCGGCTTCCCCAAAAAGCAGTTTATCGGTTTGCATAACAGTGATATCAACATGACCGCGGCTGCAATCCGGTCTTAAAGCATAATAATCCTGCATACCCTGCTCTCTGCGGAGGAGCATCGGGTCCAAATCCCGCCGCCCCGGGGTCGATCCTCATTTGTTTATCAAGCCGATATCGCTCATTGAAACATAGTTTTCGCCGGCGACTATTATGTGATCCGCCAGCGTGATCCCGACGAATTCAAGCGCTTTTTTTATTTGGGCGGTCGCTCGTTCATCAGGAGCGGACGGCGTTAAGCCTCCGCTCGTGTGGTTATGCGCCAAAATTACGCTCACGGCGTTTTTCTCAAGCGCGAATTCAACGATCTTCCGTATATTTATATCAGCGGCGTTCACCGTTCCCTCGGATATACGTTTATATCCTGTCAGTTTAAATTTTGAGTCGAAGCAGGCTGCATAAACCGCCTCGTCTTTTTCATACATAAAAAGCGGAATAAAAAACTCACCCGCTGCCGCGGACGAGTCAATGATATTGACCGAGGCCCCTTTTGACATGAAGTATCTGCGGTTGATCTGAGGTATGAGTTTCAGCAAGACGGCGGCGTTTCTGCCGAGACCCGGCGTCTTCTCAAGCTCCGACACCTGCGCCTCAAACACTCCGGCCAAGCTGCCGAATCTCTCGATCAGGTTGTGCGCCGGCAGGTTGACGTCTTTTCGGGGTATCGCGTAAAACAAAAGCAGCTCCAGAACATTATGCTCGCTGAAATTATCGAGCCCGTGTTCGGCGAACCTATCTTTCATCCTCTCTCTGTGTCCGTCGTGATCTCCCATATAAGCTCTCCTTTACCGCCGGTCGCACGCGATCTTCAGTCATCCCGGGCCGCTCACCGGGCGCAATCCCGTTTTGGCCGCGGCGTTCAGGTCAAGTCCCGCGACATTTCCGGCAAGATATTCATAATAACCCTGGCAGCCGATCATGGCGGCGTTATCTCCGCAGAGTTTAAGAGGAGGGACATACAATTTGAGTCCCGCCCGTTCGGCCGCGGTTTCAAAATCCCGCCGTATCCTCGAGTTTGCCGCGACGCCCCCGGCAACGGCTATTTTATCGCGGCCGAATTCGCCGGCGGCGGAGACGGTCCCCGGCACCAAGCTGTCACTGACAGCCGCGCAGAAAGACGCGCACAAAGACGGCAGGTCCAAGGCTTCTTGTTTTTGTTCCGTTTCCCTGATCAGGTTAATGACCGCCGTTTTCAGCCCCGAAAAACTCATATCGAAAGGGCGGCCCTTGACCGCAGCTCTCGGTAACCGGTATTTTTTGTCGTCTCCGTTTTTTGCCGCCTCATCGATCGGCCCGCCGCCGGGATAACCCAAGCCCAAAACCCGGGCAATTTTATCAAAACACTCCCCTGCGGCGTCATCCGCCGTAGAGCCGATCACTCGCATATCGGTATAGTCCCTGACATCCGCCAAAATCGTGTTCCCGCCCGATACGGCAAGGCAAATAAACGGCGGCTCGAGCTCGGGATATGCGATGTAATTCGCGGCCACATGACCGCAGATGTGATGGACGGGGATAAGCGGAACGCCGAGCGCCATTGCCGCGGCCTTCGCGAAGCTCACGCCCACCAAAAGAGCGCCTATAAGACCCGGCGTACAGGTCACGGCGACGGCGTCAATATCCTTTTTCGTTATTCCCGCATCGCTTACAGCCAGGTCGGCCAGGCGGCTTATCGCTTCCGCGTGACGCCTTGACGCGATCTCCGGAACGACGCCTCCGTATACCTCATGCAGATCGGTTTGAGACAAGACCCTGTTCGACAGCACTTCCCGTCCGTTTCTCGTGACCGCCGCCGCGGTTTCGTCGCAAGATGTTTCAAAAGCCAATATCAACATAATACTTCTCCGGCTCGGTCAGTATAGCATTCGTTTCATGACAAGAACATGGTCATTATCAAAGCGTCTTCACGCGGTTTTTCGTAATAGGCCTTTCTTATTCCTGCAATACCGAAGCCCTGCGCTTCATAAAGCGCAACAGCGGCTGTATTTGATTGCCGCGCTTCGAGGGAAAGAAAAGAAAGCTTAAGCTCTTTTGATGTTTGGGCCATTCCCGAAACGAGAGCTTTACCGACGCCGGTCCTCCGAAATTCCGGCAATACCGCCAGATTTGATATATATCCTTCATCAAGGACATACATCATGCCGATATAGCCGGCTATCCTGCCGTTTTTCCGCACTATCAGCGTTATTTTGCCTTCGCCGGATATTTGAGCGAGTATCGCCTCTTTCGGCCAGGGATCGGAAAAACAAAGATTCTCAAGCGCACATATTTCATCGCAGTCAGATTCGACCGCCCGCTCCGGTTTTATGTCATTTAGCGTCATACCAACTCTTACCCGTATGCACATCCGCCGTCAGAGGTACGTCGAGCGAGACCGCTTCTTCCATTTCCCGCTTCAATATCTCTTTGACGCGCTCGATCTCTTCTTCGGGGCACTCGACAATAAGCTCGTCATGCACCTGAAGAATCAGCCTTGCTCTTAGTCCTTCTTCTTTCAGTCTCCCGCGCACGTTCACCATGGCAAGCTTTATGATATCCGCCGCCGTGCCCTGTATGGGCATGTTGAGCGCGACGCGCTCTCCGAATGAGCGGCGGTTGAAATCGGAGGATCTCAGCTCCGGCAAATAACGCCTGCGGCCGAAGAGAGTGGAGACATATCCGTCCGCTTTTGCCGTCTCTACGATTTTTTTCATATAGTCGCGCACGCCGTCATATTTTTCCAAATACGCGTCAATATAAGCCTTGGCCTCATATGTGCCGACCCCTGTTTCGCGTGAGAGAGAGAATGCGGATATACCGTATACTATCCCGAAATTCACCGCCTTCGCGTGTCTCCTCATTACAGGCGTCACTTCCTCGGGTCTTACTCCGAATACTTGCGAGGCGGTGACCGCGTGTATATCCTCGCCGGAGCGAAAAGCCTTTATCATGGTCTTGTCTCCGGATATGTGAGCCAAGAGCCGAAGCTCGATCTGACTGTAATCGGCGTCCGCCAAAACGCAGCCGGGCTCAGCCGTGAGCATTTTTCTGATCTCTCCGCCGATCTCGCTCCTTACGGGTATGTTCTGGAGATTGGGATCGGTTGAAGACAGGCGTCCAGTCGCCGTAACGGTCATCCGGTAATTGGTGTGTATCCTTCCGTCTGAGGAGATCGCTCTCAACAGGCCGTCGGAATAAGCGGATTTCAGTTTTGTCAGCAGTCTGTAGTCCGAAATCAGGCGGATGACCGGGTGTTTATCGATCAGTTTTTCCAAAACATCCGCGCTCGTGCTCCTTCCCGTCTTCGTTTTGCCGGCTGACGGAAGAGCAAGTTTGTCAAACAAAACCTCGCCGAGCTGTTTCGGAGACGCGATATTGAATTCTTCGCCGGTCGTCTCCCAAATATCATGCGTCAGTTTGAGGATCCCTTCGCCGAGCTTTTCACCGAAGTCTTCCAACGCCCTTTTGTCCGCCGCGAAACCGGCGGCTTCCATCTCCGCAAGCACGCGGCAAAGAGGCATTTCAATATCATGATACAAACGCGAAGCGCCGATATTTTTCAGTTCTGCTTCCAATACCGGATGCAGCCGCAGTATATCCTCCGCCGCCGAACCGGTGGCGGAGGAGCCCAAATATGCCCGGGCAATACGTCCGGCATCAAAATCGCCCGCAGATGAATCCGCAAGATACGCGGCCAAACCGACGTCAAAAACGAACCCCTCATCCGGAAGTCCGCTGCTTATCAAGAGTCCCGCCTGATCTTTAACATTGACGGATACTTTTTTAATATCCGCCGAGAGCAGTTTTTTCAGAAAATCATTATATCCGGCCCCTGCGCAGGCGAGAGATGCATTGTAAACAGCCGTTCCGTCGCACACGGAAACGCGGCTTTGCCCTTCCGAAAAAATCACTGAAACACAGGCCGCATTCTTTGCTCTTTTTATTATCTCATCAAGCTCATCACGGGATATCGCTTCTTTTTCTTCAAGCCGCGCCGCGCCGTCCGGCGCCGGCAGGGCTTCCTTCTTCGGATCGAGTTTCCATTTGAAGATCAGTTTATTAAATCCCAAACGCTTGAAAATATCGTACAAGCCGGAGCCGGCAAAAGGTTCGCACAAGGTTTCCCGCGGGTCGAACTCCAACGGCGCGTTCCTCTGTATAGTGGCAAGTTCCAAAGACAATGCGGCGGCGTCTTTGCCTTTTTCCAGTTTTTGCCTCAGGTTTTCAGTAATTTCCGGAGAATCCAACCGAGAATACAGCTTTTCGACGGTACCGTATTTGCGTATCAGATCCGCCGCCGTTTTCTCACCCACGCCCGATACCCCCGGAATATTGTCCGAAGCGTCTCCCATAAGTGCCTTCAGATCAGGCATCCTTTCCGGCTCAAAACCGTATTCTTCTCTGAATTTTTCCGGGTCATATATCAGGGCTTCCGTTTTTCCCGCCTTTGTCCGAATATGCTTCACATGCGTGCGTTCCGAAATAAGACAAAAGCTGTCCTTGTCGCCCGTGACTATAAGGCAGTCCCACCCGGCTTCCTCGCATTTCAGGCTCACCGTTCCGATAAGGTCGTCCGCTTCATAGCCCTCAAGTTCGCAGCGCTTTATGCCCATGATATCGAGGACTTCTTTGATGACGGGTATCTGCACGGCTAAATCGTCGGGCATGGATTTTCGATGCGCTTTGTAGGCCTCGTATCTGATGTGCCTGAAAGTGGGAGCTTTCAGATCGAACGCGACACAAACGCCGTTTGGTTTCTCCTCCTCGACCAGTTTCCGCAAGGTCACCAAAAATCCGTATACGGCGTTTGTCGGAGCGCCGTCCGGGGCGGTCAGCTCGCGCACTCCGAAATACGCCCGGTTGATCATGCTGTTGCCGTCGATCATCATCAGTTTCATAGAGTCATTTTTCGGCTTTCTTAAAAATGAGGCGCGTCAGTTTCCGGCGCCTTTCAGTTTGATTATCATATCGCGAAGCGCGGCCGCGTACTCAAACTCAAGCATTTTTGCCGCTTCCTTCATCTGTTTTTCAAGTTTAGCGATCTCGTCGGCGCGATCGGCGGCAGACATTTTTGAGTCGCCGGCATAAAGACCGGAGTCCCCTCCCAAAGTCACGGCAGGCAAATCGCGCACATCCTTGATGATCGTTTTGGGAATTATTCCCATTTTTTCATTATGAGCCGTCTGTTTAACGCGGCGGCGCTCGGTCTCGGCCATTGCCGCCCGCATTGAGCGCGTAACGGTATCGGCGTACATGACTACAAGCCCTTCCGCATTCCTCGCCGCTCTGCCTATGGTTTGTATGAGACTTGTTTCGCTGCGCAAAAAACCTTCCTTATCCGCGTCAAGCACGGCGACAAGAGAAACCTCGGGGATATCCAGCCCTTCTCTCAAGAGATTTATGCCTATAAGAGCGTCAAAGACGCCCAACCTCAGATCCCTGATGATCTTCATGCGTTCTATGGCGGTTATGTCGTGATGCATATATCTGCATCGGATACCCGCTTTGGTAAGATAAGCCGCCAGATCCTCCGCCATTTTTTTTGTCAGCGTGGTCACAAGCGTGCGCTGATTTTTTTCCGCCCGGGCGTTTATCTCCTCGATAAGATCGTCCGTTTGCCCTTCGATAGGGCGCACCGACACCTGCGGGTCGACGAGGCCCGTCGGCCGGATGATCTGCTCGGCTGTAGCGCCGGAGCGTTCTCTCTCAAATTCTCCCGGCGTGGCGGAAACATATACCGCAGTGCCTATGCGCTCCAAAAACTCCGTGAATTTGAGCGGCCTGTTATCAAATGCCGAAGGAAGGCGAAACCCGTATTCAACGAGATTTTCTTTGCGTGCGCGGTCGCCGTTATACATGGCTCGCAGCTGCGGCAGCGTCACATGACTCTCGTCTGCGAACAGTATAAAGTCCCGCGGAAAATAGTCAAGAAGCGTCATCGGAGGGGAGCCGGGAGCCCGCGCGCCGATAATGCGCGAATAATTCTCAATACCGGAACAATACCCGATCTCCCGCATCATTTCCGTATCGTATGCCGTGCGCTGTGCAATGCGCTGAGCCTCAATGAGCTTGCCGGCAGCCTCAAAGTATTTTACCCTCTCTTCGCACTCCGCCGTGATCTCCCGAATCGCTTTTTCCGTTTTTTCCCGGGTGGTCACATAATGCGACGCCGGATATATCGCGACATGGTTTATTTGCCTCGACGGAGCGCCCGTGACTGTATTTATTTCGCTTATCCGTTCCACTTCATCCCCGAAAAACTCCACCCGAACGGCGTGATCCGTCGCGTAGGCCGGAAATATCTCAACAGTATCCCCGCGGACGCGAAAGGTATTGCGCGTGAACGCGATATCGTTGCGGTCATATCTGATATCCGTAAGTCTTCTCAGGACTTCGTCTCTGTCCCGCTTTTGACCGGGGCGCAAAGATATCACCATATCAGCGTAATCTATCGGATCGCCCAAGCCGTAAATACATGAAACCGAGGCGACGACAACAACGTCGCGGCGCTCGAACAGGGATGACGTGGCGCTGTGACGCAGCCTTTCTATTTCGTCGTTTATCGAGGAATCCTTTTCGATATAGGTGTCGGTGTGCGGGATATAGGCTTCAGGCTGATAGTAGTCGTAATACGAAACAAAATACTCGACCGCGTTTTCGGGAAAAAACTCTTTGAATTCCGAACAAAGTTGCGCCGCCAATATCTTGTTGTGCGCCAAAACCAGCGCCGGTCTTTGGGCTCGCTCTATCACCTTCGCCATCGTGTAAGTCTTGCCGGAACCCGTCACGCCCAAGAGCGTCTGTTCCCCTATACCGAGTTCTATTCCCCGCGCCAAACAGTCTATCGCTTCCGGCTGATCGCCTGCAGGCAAATAATCGCTTATTACTTTAAACTGAGGCATATTTCGTCTTGTCTTTCCCGGCAATCGCCGAAACCGGCATCGGACGCCCTTATCCGGGCCCGTTGCCGGTCTGTCTTAATAACATATCATTTCACCTGAAGCTCTTTTATGTGAGTTCCCGCTCATCATCCGCATCCGTAACGGCGTTTGCCAGTCTGCCGACGAGGACAAAGCGCTCAAGTTTGGAACCGTTCGTACAAGTGGACAGCGTCACAATGAGGTCGTCGGCGGTCACTTCCGTTTCCGAACGAACATAAGATATCCGGCCGAGCATTTTAAGATGCTCGGAGAACACATTGTCGTCGTAAAAACGGAAAGTATAAACGCTGCTGTCAAATCTCGTTACGGCGCTGCAAAAAATCTCATAACGGTTGCAGCCGTCGGGTTCAAAAATATAAAAATACGGGTGTTCCTTCATATAAGTCTCGGACTGAAATTTTTTCAGCGAACCGAACATGTCTCCGCTTTGCATATTGTGACCGTAAACAACGGTATTCCTGTCCGAGAAGTCCGGCGCGTTTTTATAGTCGAGAAATATGCTGCCTGAATTGCTCGGCGTTCCGTCGAAGGTTTTTCCCAAATAAGTCCAGTTGGAATCTCCCTGAAGGACGGGATAATTGATAACGGTGTCCGGTATCCATATCCATGCGTATACGTCCGGATTTATCGCCCTGATCGAGTCAAAATCAATTTGGACCGAAGCAGCGGGGCCCTGCGGCTCCTGCTCCGGTTCGATATCCGGCGCCTGTTCTGCAGGCCTTTCCGTCGGCCCGGCGGCGCTGACGTAGATCGGCGTGATCGTAAAAAACTCGTCAACCGCCGAGCTGTAAAACTCTCTGGCACGGTTGTATTCCATGATCGTTTTTATTATAAGCCCGGCACTGACGAGAAATGTTATCCCGAATACGGCGATCAAAATATTCAAAATAATTCTTTTTTTCATTTCCGTGATCCCGATCTGTTAAAAGCCCTTGTCAAAACCGGCCGGCTTGCGGCTTTTCGTCCTGCATACCAAACTTGTTACATGCGCTGCCCAAACGCCTCTCGGCACGGGTTAACGGCGTAATCATTATTTTGGTGCCAATGCGGCAGGTCGTAAAGCCGGAGGCCGGCCGGCCGGGTAATATCAGAGGATAAGGCGCCCGGTGGGGTCAATAGAGGTATTTCGCGGTATAGTTCTTGCCGTCTCCGATGAATTTCATGATACTGTCGCTTTGATTTCCGCTCGAGGCGAATGTCGGGTCCATAAGCTTCCACTGTTTGCCGTCGAAGTAAATCACGCCGTCCATCCATCCCTCGGTTTTTGAATAAGCGTTGATCCAAGCGTGATAAGCGGTGCCCGCGTCGCCGACGACAAGCTTGCACGGGATACCCTGGCTACGAAGCATTCCCGCCATAAGCGCCGCGTAGTCAAAGCAGATGCCGGTCTTTTTTGCCAAAACGTCGTCGAGTTTAGGTAAATAACCGCTTTGCACGGTCGCGGCCTTTTGTTTGTCATAGGTGAAATTGGTAACGACGTACTCATATACAGCTTTTATTTTATCAAGATCGCCTTTTTGATTTTTAGTGAGTTCCGCGGCTTTCGCGACCGTCTGGCTGCCGGCGGTGTAATTTACATACTGGTTGGGCAGTAAGAACGGGGCGTATTCATCTTTAAGTTTGACAGAAACGGTAGTCTTATAATCGGTGGAATATTTTGTGTCCTGAATGTTCTTGTACACGCCGACCGTATAAGTACCGTTGCCGTCGGACAGGGGGAATACCTCAAATTGTTTGTTGCCGTTGAGGTTGTACGTGTACTTGGCCCCGCTCGGTCCTTCTACGATGACCTTCAGTTTTGACGTCGTGGCGTCCGAATACTTTACCATAACATAACCGTCTCCGGTATTTGACGCGTCGATCTCGGCCTTGGCGTTGGACAAAACGGTTTTCCCGGACGCTACCGGCATAAGAATAGTCGATACTGCCGGAGCCGCAGCCAAAGCGACCCTCTCCAAATCATCTCCGCCGTACTCGGCAATGTCAATGACGTTGTTTGACGAGCAGCCGGCTCCCGTTAATGTCATTATCGCGGCAAACAATAAAGCAGCCGTCACTCGTTTGGCTTTTTTCCCGAACATAATTATTTCTCCTTTCCGCAAATGCCGGTATTCGTTACTCAATTCGTTTTAATTCTTTGTTTTTACGTTGTTTTCTAACCGGTTTTGTTACATCTTGGTTTATTCACTGTTGTAATATGCCATATTATATAACCTATTTCAATAAATGTCAATAGGTAATATTAAAAATTTTTAAACTCTTTTTTGCAGCATATCCGGATTGACCGCATAGCGCTGTGCCGTGTCCATTGTGATCTTTCCTTCATGAAGGAGAATAGCGAGGCTTGCGTCCATGCTTATCATACCGGCAGCCGCCGAGGTGGATATGATTGAGTCGATTTGATGGATCTTCGACTCCCTTATAACGTTTCTGATGGCGTTCGTTAAAAACATCACTTCAAAGCAAGGCGTCAAATGGCCGTCCACTGTGGGAATCAGCTGCTGAGAAACCACCGCCTGCAGAAGCATGGAAATTTGAATTCGTATCTGCTGCTGCTGCGCGGGCGGGAATACGTCGACTATGCGGTCTATCGTGTTTGCGGCTCCGACAGTATGTAGCGTCGATATTACCAAATGCCCGGTCTCGGCCGCCGTCATTGCCGTTTGAATCGTTTCGTAGTCACGCATCTCACCGACAAGTATAACGTCCGGAGACTGTCTGAGACAAGCCCTTAAGGCGGTAACGTAATTGATGGTGTCGAGCTCCACTTCCCTTTGGCTGACGATGCTTTTTTTGTTCTTGTGCAGGAATTCTATCGGTTCCTCCAAGGTTATGATATGCCCTTCGCGCGTTTCGTTGATTTGATCTATGATACACGCGAGCGTTGTGGATTTGCCGCTTCCCGCGGGCCCTGTCACAAGTATAAGGCCCTTTGTCTTTGAGGTCACCGACATGACGACGTCCGGCACGCCTATGTCCTTGTATGAAGGAATTCCGAACTTAATAATGCGTATAACGGCGGCCAGCGATCCGCGCTGTTTATATGTGTTTACACGAAATCTTGAAAGGCCGGGCAAAGCGAAAGAAAAATCATCGTCTCCCGCTTGTTTCAGCCGGTCCATACTGCGCCCCGATACTTTATAGATTTCGGAAATCAGGTCTTCCGCGGTATCGGGCATCAGTCTTTCTTCGCTGAGAGGATGCATCAGTCCGTTCGCTTTGCAGGACACCATTGTTCCGGGAAGTATGAAAATGTCCGCCGCGTCGATCTCAGCGGCTTTATTGAGTATTTCTTCCAGTGCCGGCATTCAAATCCCTCCGAGGTTCAAATTAAAAAAGGTTTCCGTCCCAGACTTCAATTCGTTCATCCGCTTCCCAAGCGCCGCTGTCGGTAAGCTCCCACATAATAACGGACATGTCTTTGCCGACCGCGGATATAAAAACGGAAAGATTAAGGTTTTCGTTGACGGGGACCGAATACGACAGATAAGCCTCGGAATAGTCGTATATGATGTCGATCTCTATATCGTCCGGCGCGTGGTATTCGCTTCCGTCATATGACGCCGCGATGATGTCCATGATCTCAACGGCCCGGCTGTCGGCTTCATAGTAATCCGACATCGCCGCCGCCGATTTTTGTGACAGCGTCAAATCATTGCCGGCGGTTATCAGAGACAAGATCGCGAAAATCGTGAGGCATAATACCGAGAAGATCATCACTATCGTAGCGCCGCCTATACTGACCCCGGAAGAGTTTCGTTTTGAGCTTCGCTCTTTCATCGCTGCTCACCTCCCGGGATTCGAACGCTGAGTTCATATACGGATTCCGCGCTCCCCGCTCTTATGACGGCGAAAAGCGCCGAGCCGTCGGCCGCCTTAGTCATTTTTAACTCATAGGTCGGCTCCGCCGCCGCCGGCGACCAGTTTTCACTATACTTTACCGATATGTCCCCGCCGACGACCTCTCCGCCCAAAAGCCGCGAAGTCTCATTTCGGTCGCCGCCCGTCGCCTTATAGATCTCGGCCGCGGATTGAAGGTGCATAATGGCCCCGGTCAGGTCCCGGCTGTTTATCGACATCTGCTTTGCCTGAGCGAATATCATCATGCATATCGCGGCGGAAATCGAAAACAGCAGTATGACTATCGTCAGTTCCATCAGGAACAAAACACTCTTTGACCTTGTTTTTCTCATTATGCCTCACCGCCTTCGACTCCGCGCAAGCCTGCGAATATAACCGAGTTTCTTCCTCCGCTCCCCATGCACTCAATGCGCAGGAGATTATTCGCCGCCCTCTCGAAAACAAGCCTTTGCGCGTCTAAAATATCAAAGCCGTCTTCCGGGTAAAAATCCAAATCGCCTGAGGTGAAAAGCTCCTTGACCTTCCCTTCGTGCAGATAAATATAGGTGTTATAGTCGTCGCCCTCAATGTTTTCCGTCATGATAAGAGCGTCGATACCGTCGATATTGGCAACATTGACTGTGCCTTCTCCGCTGTAATGACGTATTTTAGACCCTATATACTGCAAGCAGGTGCGCTCTTCATAGCTTCCGTCCATAGCCGCCACTATCCCTTTGTATACTCCGGCTCCGCTGAGCAATACCATAAGCACGGAAACGGTGAATACGCAGAATAAAAGAAGCGTGAATATAATATCCGCGGTTCCGCTTTTTTTCATCCGCCCACCTCAACAATTCTGAACTCCGGCATTATGTTGGACGCAAACACTTCATATCTGATAAAGAATTTTTTTTCATCTATCCTGACCTTGTAGTTTTCTTTGATGTATTCATAACTTTCCGGATACGTCCCTTCGATGGCATAGCAGCTGACAACGGCGCGACGTATGCTCTCTTCGGCTATCCTTCTTTCTTCAGCGGCGCTGCTTTCTTTTGCGTTATTCAGGCTGAAGATAAAAATGACGACTATGCCGGCAAACAAAAGAATCGGAAAGATATTATCTTTAACTGCATCCAAAGGACCGCCCGCAAACTTTTTCTGCCTCATATAATACCGCCCCTTCTAACCCAATGAAGACATAATACCGACGAGCGGGAGCATGACGGCCAAAAGGACTATCCCGACTATTACCGACATAAGTATGACAAGCGTCGGTTCCACGCTGCTCATTCTCCGAATAATACTGTCCTCAGCGTCGTCGCCCAAACGCCGGGCGATTTCGATCATCGCCGTATCCGCTGCGCCGGTCTTGGCGCCGACGGCTAAAAGACGGCTGTACAGACCGGGGAATATTTCCGTTTGCGAAACCGCGTCCGAGAGTCCGGTCCCTCCCTGTATCAATTCACGGCAGCGGTCAAGCTTTCCTTTCAGGTCGGTGGATTTATTGAGTTTTTGCGCCATTTCCATGGACTCGTCAAGATCGAGGCCCGCCTGAAGCGTCATTGACAGCGCCAAAGCGAATTGCGACGTGGCGACCTTTGCGCCGAGCCGACGGGACAAAAGCACCGTGTTGCCGCTCCCGTGACGACGGTTCAATATGACGGCGATAATAACGGCGATAATGATCACAGCGATCACAGCCAATAAAACCGGCCAGTTGTTTCGTATGCCTATGCCGATATTCAGTATCCACATAGCCAAAGGCGGCATCGTGCTGCCGAGCTGCGAGAAAACATCGTTAAAGATCGGAAGTACGTTCGTGATGATGATTATGACCACGAAAAGCATCATCGCAAGAAGTATCACCGGATAGACCACCGCGCTTTTTATGCTTTTTGACAGCTGTTCCTGCCGGTCATAATACTCGTACAGCCCTTTTAAGACGGACTCAAGCTTTCCGGTGCTTTCAGCGACCCTTATCATATCCGTCATATATTGCGGAAACGCTCCGCTTTTTTCAAGCGCCGAGCTGAATTCATTTCCGGTCATCAAATCATCCGCTATCGCCGAAAGGAGGTCTTTTACTCTCTGTTCCTCCTCACCGTCGCTGAGCAGCTTGACGCCTTCGGCCATGGATATACCGGCTTGAAGCGTGAGGTGAAGCTCCATGCAGAACGCAGAAATATACGCCTTGCTAAAGGCTTTTCCCTTCATACAGTTTTCTCTCCTTACTTCGCGTCAAACGCGTATACTTTTTAAGCGCCGGGTATCCGGCGAGAATCATTATAAACCAAACCGCCCCGGAATGGAAGTTATTATTTTTATTTATGTTATTTATTATACATTCGTATCATCTTTGCAGCATCCGAAAAGCAAACGACCGGTCGGATATCAACAAAACAGCGTAAAGATCAAGAAATCGGAGCTTGAAAAAAGCGTGTTTTTATGTTACATTGAGCGCGCGTCCGGCGGGTTTTTCAAGAAAGAGGTGTTTGCGATTTTTTCCGACAAAATGAGATTTTTTGAACCTTCCGTATTTGTCAAAATAATGGCGGCGATCGAATCGTGCACCCTGCCGGTCACGGACCTGAGCGTAGGCACGCCGGATATGCCCCCCGCGAAGCATATACTCGACGCATTCCTCAAAAACGGCGCCGACCCGGAAAACCACAAATACGCGCTGGCCGATACGACGGAGCTGACGGACGCCGCAGTACAGTGGTACCGGCGAAGGTTTTCCGTCCCGCTTGAGCGGAAGAACATCTGCGGGCTTATAGGCTCGCAGGACGGCCTTGCCCATCTTCCTCTCATGCTGCTCGACCCGGGCGACGGCGTTTTTGCCCCGGACCCCGGCTACCCGATGTTTTTGAGTGGAGCGCGGCTCTCCTCCGCTTCGATACTGCCCACGCCTCTTCACGAGGAGGGCGGTTACCTTGTCGATTATGATAAAATATCGCCGGCAGAAGCCCACGGCGCGAAAGTGTTGATCGTATCGTACCCGTCGAACCCGCTCGGAAGACTCGCGCCGCCGGAGTTTTTCGAAAAAACCGTTTGGTTCGCGAAGAAATACGGTATTTACGTCATACACGACAACGCCTATGTCGAGCTTACCTTCGACGGCGCAACGGGCCGCAGCTTTCTGGAGACAAAGGGCGCAATCGACGTGGGAGTCGAATTCAACAGCCTGTCAAAATCCTACAACCTCACGGGCGCGCGCATATCTTTCATGCTCGGCAATCCGGATATGTGCGCCGCCTTGACGCGCCTGAAATCAAACATAGATTACGGCATATTCAAACCCGTGCAGGCGATGGCCGTCGCCGCTTTGACCGGCCCGCAGGACTGTCTCGATGATTTGCGGGCCGAATATCAAAAGCGGCGCGACGCTTTGGTATCCGCGCTCTTTGAGGGCGGCTGGACCATAACGCCGCCGCAGGGAACGATGTTCGTATGGGCAAAACTTCCCGAAAGATTTCGCGACTCACTTGATTTCACGCTCAAGCTGCTTAAAAATACCGGAGTCGCTCTTGTGCCGGGCATAAGCTTCGGCGCTTTGGGCGAGGGATACGTCCGCATAGGCTTGGTGCGGCCCGCCGCTGAAATGGCCGAGGCCGCGCGACTTATAACGGGATTTATCAGATCCGCGCAGTAATATGTTCAAACGATTTTGTACCGTGATTTTACCGGTCGCAATGCTTTTATTATGCACCTCATGCGCCTTGCGGAACGGTTGAAGAAACATTGGATATTTCGGAGTTGAAATATCCGGGATAATGAAAGGAGGAGCATCATGAGCGTATTTGACAACGACCCTTCCCTGCCGTCTTTGCCTGTTCCCGACTTGGGCGAGACCTGCGCTGTCTTGAAGCAAACCGTAAACCCGCTCTTAACGCCTGAGGTCCGGGAAAAAACCTTCGCGGCTATCGACAGGTTTTCCGTCGAGGGAGAAGCGCTTCAAAAACTGCTTACCGGCCGGAAAAACGCGATGGCGCACAACGAGAGCTGGCTGAGACAGTACTGGGACGACGTCACCTTGGCTTACCGCGAGTCGCTGCCCGTAAACATGAATTACTGCTTCGAGCTTGACATCTCGGCTCTCGGAGATGGGGCGCTTCCGAAACTCATCTCGTCCGTATGCGCGAGGCTCACCGAGCTGCGATACGAGACCCTGCCGCCGGAAACGACGAAAACGGGATATTTCAGCATGGACACGCTGCGATCCCTGATCTATACGCGGATTCCCTGCGCCTCGCGCGACGTCTTGTATAACCCGCCTTTGACCGCTCCCGAAACGGTTTCCGTTCTGTGCAAGGGACATTGTTTCATTATGACCGTCGTTAACGAAAAGGGCGAACTGCTCGCGCCTCCGGCGATCGCCGAAGCGCTTATTGAGATCAGGCGGCTGGCGGAAGACTCAGGCGAGGCGCCGCCCGTCGGCGCTTTGACGGCGGCGGGGCGCGAAGAAGCGGCGGACGCGCGCGCTTTGCTTCAGCAGAGCATAGTCAACAGGATGAGTTCAGAGAGTTTGGAAAAGACCGTGTTCACCGTGTGCTTGGACGACGAGCCGCCGACGGGAGAAACCTTCGGCCGGACCCTTATCGGCGGAGACTGCGCGAACCGTTGGTTCGACAAATCACTTCAAATAATAGCAACGCCCGGCGGAAAGATCGGAGTCAACATCGAGCACGCCGGATGCGACGCGGGCATTTGGATACATCTGCTCGGCAGGGCGTTCGGCGCGGTCCGCGCAGGAGATCTGCCCGACGGCAAAGGCAAGACGCATATCCGCGCTGCGGAGCGGGACATAAGCCCTAAAATCGCCGAACTCCTGCGGGATATGAAAAAGACTTTCGAGTCGGCGGTAAAATCTATGACGATAGGCCAAAGGAAAATAACCGACGCCTCAAGGGAATTGATAAAATCCAAAAAATGCAGCCCGGACGCCTTCGCGCAGCTTCTGTATCAGACGGCGTATTACAAGGAGAAAAAATGTTTCCGGTCCGTTTACGAATCAGTTTCGGCAAGGGCTTTTTATCAGGGCCGTACCGAGAATTTCCGTCCGGTGACCGACGAATCCGCCGCATTTGTTAAGGCGCTTGCCGAGGGCAAAGACGGTAATGACCTTCTCTCGGAGAAATTCCGCGCCGCCGAAAAGGCGCATTTAGCCGGCTTGGAGCGCAGACAAAAAGCGCTCGGCCCCGAGCGCCATTTGACCGGCCTGCAGCTGATGTATACTATGTATGCGAACGCTCCGAAAGGCAAAAACCTGATAAAACCGGAAATTTTTGAGGATGAAGGCTACGGCATACTGCGGCACGACGCGATGTCGACAAGCAACATAACCGCTGATTGCGTCGACTTTTTCGGCTTCCCGCCGGTCGTGGAGGAGGGTCTGGGCATAGGTTACTGCACGAAGGCCGACGCCTTGCACCTTTTGGTCACCTCATACGATAAAAGCGGCATCCCGGCGGAGCGTTTTCTTGACAATGTCGGGGAAGCCGCGGCAAAAATAATGAAGATATTGGGATAAAAGCCAAAGGGCGGGCCTGTTATTCATCGTCTTCATACATGTCGCTCAAGTACCGCCCGAGTTCAATTTCGTCCTCGACCTCAAGGTCCCGCGTACCCGAGCGCGACTCCATGTGGTGCCGAAACTCGTGCGCTATGGTCTTGCGGATGTATTCATAGATCTTGTTTCGGCCGGCGTGCCGGTGTACCCGGGAAAATGACCCGTAATACAAGACAATATAACGGCCCATTGCGTAGTCACGTCGATATTCTCCCATGATGTAAAGCGGCCGCCCCGGCACGCTTCCGGGATGCGGTTTCTCCTCGGGCATAAGCAGTATGCCCCCGTTAAGACCGTCAAAAAACTCCTCGGGCATTTTTTCAGCGATATCGTCGCACATTTCCTGAAATTCGTCTATGCTGATCATAAGCGCATCTGCTTTCCGTTTTTTCCGGGACGGCTCGGCTCAAAGGCCGCTCGGTCAGCCCGGACAGTTCTTATTACTTACGAATATAATCACAACCGAAGGAGCGTGTCAATGCATGAATAAGTATTCGCCGGACCTCGCCGGTATATGCGGGCTTTTTTGCGGCAGCTGTCCCGCGTTCCCCGAGGAATGCGAAGGCTGCCTTTCGGGAAAGCTTTCTCCGAAATGCGCGGACTGTCGCCACGGTTTCAGGTCGTGCGCGAAGGAAAAAGGCGTCACTCGCTGTAATGAGTGCAGTGACTTCCCCTGCCGGCGGCTCGAGGATTTCATTCCGGTCCACGTCGAAAACGGGATCGTTCACCATAAGAACGTCATAAATGACCTGAAGCTCATAAGCGAGATCGGCGCGCAAAACTGGGTGGATTTGAAGGTTAAGGAAAACACATGCTCCCTTTGCGGGGAGATAATAATCTGGCATGAAGCCGAAACGCACAAATGCAAAATGCGGTCCTGACGCCCGAGGCGCAGCTTAAGAGCGGAAACATTTTTTATTGAACAACCGCGTTGTTTTCCGAAAAGAATTATTGTATAATCGGCAATATTAAGAATAAAAGGAGCATTGTTATGAAAAAGATGATCATACTTCCTGCGGCGGTATTAGCGGCGTGCGTCTTGCTTTTTTCCGGCTGCGGCTCAAATTCGCAGCAGCCCGCGGCCGAGACCAAGACTCTTAACATGGATATCCTCCAAGCGGAAGGCTCTCCCATCCACAGCGGAGCGGTAAGATTCGGAGAACTCGTGAAAGAATATACCGACGGGCGCTATGAAGTGGCGGTCTTTCCGAATTGCGCTCTGGGGAACGGGATACAAGCGACGTCGACGGAAATGGTGCAAAAAGGCACCTTGGACATGGTCGCGACAAGTTTTAACCTCTTTATCGCCTCGGAGCCGTCGTTTGCCGTTCTCAATCTGCCCTGGCTTTTGGCCGGAGACGAT
>WRJA01000040.1 GCA_009782435.1 Oscillospiraceae bacterium | reverse complement strand
GGACCGGAGAATCGCCTTTCTTTGGGGTTACCCCGTTTTCTTTCCGCGATTTCGGAAAGAAATGGGGTAAACGCAGCCCCGAGGGTGTCAACCCTCGGATAGTTTCCGGGGGACGCCCCGGATAAAAAATGCTGTGCAGGGGCGAAAGCCCCGCGGCGCGACAGCCCCCGTCCCCGGCAGGGGGATAATCCCCGAGAGCCGCAGGCTCTCGGACCGTCCCCCCGGCAGGGTGGAATGTTTCAAATTAACCAAATATTTCATATTTGTGTTGAATTTTTCATCATAAACGTGATATAATATACAGCGCATGCCGGAGACGCTTTGCTCCGGCTGTGTTCAACGGCTTTCAGCAGCCGCCTGAAAATTAAGGAGGTTTCATTATGGAACGTCAAAAAAATAAAATAAGAAAACCGCTTGCGGCGGGACTCGCGCTTGCTTTTGTCCTGACAGCGGCTTTCACGACGCCGGGCCTTTTCCGTTCGGTCTCGGCGACAGATGTGACTGTCGGCAACATTACGGAATTGATGGATGCGTTGAGCGCAGCCGACGATAGTGATACGATTACTCTTTCGCCGTCAACATTTACATTGTCCTCGGGCGGCGCTTATGTATTATCTACTGCGGCGCAGAATGTGACGATCGTCGGACGGTTCATTGTAAGAAACACTACAGTCGCCTCAACAACAAGCCTGACTATCAACTCGGAAACACTCACCATTGACGCCAATAATACAGGATCAGTAATAACGGTGGAAGACGGCGGCATACTGATCATGAACGGCGGCACGATAACAAACGGCAATGCAAGGGAAGGCGGCGGCGTTCGTATTATCGGCGGTGAATTTACGATGAACGCCGGCGTTATATCCGGAAACATAGCAACTCGCAGCGGCGGCGACGGCGGCAACGGCGGCGGCGTTTGCATCGGTGAAAATGAAGACGGCCACTATGGCGGTACATTTGATATGTGGGGCGGCATAATATCCGACAACACCGCCTCGGGCGGCAACGGCGGCGGCGTATATGTTAACGAATTTCCGGTAAGTACTTTTAATATGCACGGCGGTACAATATCCAATAACACAGCAACGCGCAGCGGCAGCAACGGCGGCGACGGCGGCGGAATCAGCGTTTCTTTTAATGGTATAGCGACAATACACAGGGGATATTTCTATAATAATGCAGCCGATCAGCACGGCGGCGCCATCGGGACCGGATGGGAAGACGGAGTCGGAAAAACAACCGTAAATAACCCTGTGATCGCTTACAACCAAGCACAAGAAGGCGGCGGGATATACGGCTGTCCCGAAGGCACCGTTGTAAATATCGAAAACAACTATACCGCGATTTTTCAAAATAAAGCTTTAAAAATGTCAGATCCGGACAGCGGAACGCCAAGATATGCTCATGATGTATTTATAGAAAAACCCGATACAGGCGCAAACAGTTTTGTTGTGCCTGCTTATATGCTTAACGGTGAACCGTACGTATGGCTCGGCGCCGGTACTGTTGTTGATGAATTTTTAGGTACACAACCATACTTGATCACCGGCGTAGCAAATCCGTCGTACAGCAGTTCACGCACTGAATCTGAAATTCTCGGTATAATCGCTTTGCTTGAAGCGGAATTTCCTGCGGGCAGTGTTTTTATCGTCAACAACATTGCCGGCGTTACTAAATCTGACGGCGCCGGCGGCGGTATCGGCGGAAACGGTTCATTTGTCGTTATCGGCAAAGAAGTTCCCCCGCCTCCTGCCGGTACAGGCAATTTGACTCTGAAAAAAATTACAGCCGGAACGGGCCCGCACACGACATCTTTTGAGTTTACGGTAACATTTTCAGCTGCTGTTAGTCCGGGTCCCACAGGTTTTACATCTGCTGATAGCGGCATAACATGGACAGGTGATCTCAACGGCGGAGATATCGTAACTTTTACAGGAATTCCGACAGGCACAGATTATACGATATCGGAAACTCTTCCGACGAATTACACATTGGATTGGAATATTCCCGCCGGTGCGAACATTGAGCTCGACGGAACAGTGACCGGAACCGCAGAGGCAAATAAAGAACTCTCATTTATTGCTAAAAACACGAAAGACGATACCCCGCCGCCGGACACCGGCAGCCTTAAGATCACAAAGGCCGTCCTCGACGAAAACGGCGACCCGGTCACGGGCGCTTGGGACCCCGGCGAGGAATTTAAGTTCACGGTAACATTCACGGGAAGCTTCGACTTTTCGGGAGTTTTGCTTGACGGCTCGGCATTTTCAAACGGAGACCCCGTGACGCTAAACGACGCGAAACGTGCGGCGACGTTCACGAACATCCCCGCCGGCGCCGGGTATGAAATTGTTGAGACCGACGACGCCGGCCTCATATGCGTATCGCATGAAGATCCTTACGGCGAAGCGGAGGGGACTGTAGTTAAAGACGTCATGATCGAAGAAGATTTTGAGAACCAACGGCTTGCCCCCGGCACGGCCGTTATAAAAGGAACAAAAAGCGTGATCGGCGCCGGAGCGCCCTCCGGCACGCAGCTCACATTCACTCTGACGCAAGTTGAAAACGAAGAAGGAGCCGAGTGGACGGGCGGGCCCCCGATAACCGATGAAAAGCATGTCACGACCAACGCGACCGGCCCGAAAGACTATGAATTCTTTTTCGAGATCGAGGGCCTGACAGAAGCCGGCAGCCCCTATTTCTTCAAAATCAAAGAGACCAAGGGCGGCGGCGGCTCATACTGGTCAAACGACGTTAAGGAACGTATCGTAAAAGTTGAAGTCGAAGACGACGATGAGCCGCCCGTTTACGAATGGCTCGGAGACGCAGGCCCGATATTCAAAAACACATACACATACAGGCCGCCCGTTATCGTCGGCGACGACGACGACGACCCGCCGCCCACAGACCCTCCGGGCGACGACGACGATGACGATGACGACGATGACGACGAAGACCCGGAGCCTACGCCCCCGCCGTCGCCTCCGCCGAGACCCCTGCCGCCCTCCGACCCCGGCAATACGCTCATCCCGAATGACGACGGCACCTTTACCGAGATAGACGAGAACGGCGTCCCGCTCACCGTTTGGCGCTGGGACCCCGAGCTTGAGGAGTGGATACCCGAAGACCCGCCGCCCTTGGCCTACATGCCCGCGACGGGGGATATAAACATGATACCTCAGCTCGTCATGCTTCTCGCCATATCCGTTCTCGGCTTCGGCATATCTCTTCGAAGGAGACGAAGCGATAAATGACCCCCGGCCGACAGAAAAAACCGGTTTTGTG
Organism: Oscillospiraceae bacterium; assembly: GCA_009782435.1. Taxonomy (GTDB): domain Bacteria; phylum Bacillota; class Clostridia; order Oscillospirales; family Oscillospiraceae; genus WRJA01. The sequence goes on along the minus strand of WRJA01000040.1, from coordinate 16,793 downwards.
TTTCTCACACAAAACCGGTTTTATTTAGGGCGATATTTCGATCAGGTATCATGTTTTTGAAAATTCGTCTTTTCCCACGCCGCAGACAGGGCATACAAAACCGTCGGGAACGTCTTCCCATTTTGTTCCCGGAGCGATACCGCTGTCCGGATCTCCGGCCGCTTCATCGTATTCATAGCCGCATACGTCGCACACATATTTCATTTTCGGCGCCTCCTTTCATTTTGATTGCGGGGTTTTTCGACCCGGCATTGCGCTACTTCGCCGTTTTGTCCGGCAAAGCGTCGGCGAGAGCGTCCGCTAAAGCGTATATTTCAGAGAGCTGCTCGGCCGATACGGCGGACTTTATGCTGACTTTATTTTCAAGTATATTGATATTCTTGCACTTTCCCAAACACTCGCGGATCAATCCGCCGCTCGCCGCGGCCCAGGAGCCGTTTTCGATCACCGCGACCGTGCGGTTTTGAATATTGTGCGCCGCAAGATCGCAAATAAGCGCCTCCATAGTCACGAAAATCCCCGCGTTGTATGTTGCCGAGGCAAAAACCAAAAGGCTCCACCGAAAAGCCGCCGCCACTATCTCAGACGCGGGCGTGACGGACACGTCGAACATAACGGTTTTTACTCCTTTTTCCCGCAGCCTTGTCGCGAGAATCTCCGCCGCGTTTTCCGTATTCCCGTAAACGGAAGCGTAGGCGATCATGACGCCCTGTTCCTCCGGCTCATAATTGCTCCACAGCCTGTATTTCGAGATCACGTATTCCGTTTCGGAGCGCCAAACAAACCCGTGCAAGGGGCATATCATACCGATATCAAGTTCCGATATCTTATTGAGCAGCGCTTTGACCTGCGTCCCGTATTTTCCGACGATATTCGCGTAATACCGCCTTGTTTCGTCTGTATAGTCCTTGGGAAAATCCACCTCATCCGCGAACAATGCGCCGTTCAGCGCGCCGAAGCACCCGAAAGCGTCCGCCGAAAACAGTATTTTCGACGTTTTGTCATATGTGACCATGACTTCCGGCCAATGCACCATCGGCGCCGCGATAAACTCAAGCGTATGCTTCCCCGTGCAAAGCGTATCGCCTTCTTTGACGACATGAGCGGCGGCAGCCGGATCGATATCGCAAAACTGCTTGAGCAGCCCGAGGGTCTTGGCGGTGCATACGAGCTTGGCCCCGGGGTATCGCAGCATAATGTCCGACAGAGCGGCGGTATGATCGGGTTCCGCGTGCTGCACTATCAAAAAATCCAAGGTTTTGCCGTCCAATGCCTTCTCAACGTTTTCCGTAAACCTTTGCCGCACCGCCTTGTCGACGGTGTCGAATAAAACGGTCTTTTCATCGTTTAAAAGATATGAATTATATGAAACGCCGGCAGGCACCGAATAGACCCCTTCAAACAAAGCCAAACGCCGGTCATTCGCGCCGACCCATGTCAAATCCCCGGAAACCTTTCTGATGCAATACATACAAACACACATTCCTTTCGCGCTCTTTCCGAAAAACAGTCTAACACAAACCGGTAAACACTTCAACACTTTACTCATTCGCCGGCGCGATACGCTCCGGACAATATAATGTATTGCAAAATCAGCCCGCCGGTATTATTATTGGGACGGTGGTGAAAAAAATGAAAATTGCTATGGATAAGCTCTGCATAGTTTTTTCCCGCGCGTTCGATGTTATCGAAGAAGAGCAAATAGGCGCGAGTGAGAGGCACAGCATGAGGGTAGCGGCGCTGTGCGCGAAAATGGGAAAAAAACTCGGTTTCGACGCCGACGCCCTCTCGGGTATCGCGACCTGCGGAATGTTCCACGACAACGCGCTGACCGAATACCATCTCTCTATGCAAAACGACAGCTCCGGTGAGCGCAACATGCTGCTTCACTGCGAAAAGGGCCAGGAAAACGTGTCATGGCTCCCTTTCAGGACCAAAATCGACGGCTTCATCCTCTTCCACCATGAATGCGGTATCGGGACCGGCCCTTTCCGCAGGCGGGATGGGGAATTCCCGTTTGAAGCCGCGCTTATCGCGGCCGCGGACGCCTGTGACGTTGACAACCGTTTCCAGGCGGTCCCGCCGAAAGATCTGCCTGCTCTGCGGAGCAAGATCGACAGGCTCGCGGATACATACTCGACTCGAAAAGCGATCGACGTTCTTTTGGAGATATTGGATGAGGAGGTTTTGGAAAGCCTGCGCGACGAAAATATATCCCGGACGCTGGATAACGATCTGCCGCGCTGGGAAGCTGACATAACAGAACCCGGAGTCATCCGCGCGGCGGGTTTTCTCGCGCGCGTCATAGATTACAAATCTCAATTCACTCAAAAGCATACGAGCCAGATCGCCAACCGCGCTTGGCTCATGGCCGAGAGTTACGGCTATAACGAAGAAAATAAAGCGTCGCTTTTTTTGGCCGCCTCGCTGCATGACATCGGCAAAATCAAAACGCCGATCGAGATCTTGGAAAAACAGGGCAAACTCGACGACCGGGAATTCAAGATCATAAAAAACCACGTCGCTTACACCCGCTCCATGCTGAACGAAGTCCCGGATTTTGAGCTTATTACGAACCGGGCGGCAAACCACCACGAAAAGCTGGACGGCTCCGGCTACGCTCTCGGTACGAACGCGGAAGATTTGGACTTCGACTCGCGTTTGATCGCCTGCCTTGACATATATCAGGCTGTCAGCGAACCGCGCCCCTATCACGACGCGCGAAGCCACGAGGAGACGATATCCATCCTGCGCGACATGGCTGAGAAAGGCTTTATCGACGCCGATATCGTTAAAGACGTTGACTCTGTTATGGCGGAATACTCAATGCAAAACGTCCCGTCTCCTTTGGACGAAAAAGTGTGAAAGGATAGTCCGCTCCCATGACAGTGTTTTTTAACGCCGCCTCGTCTGTTTTTGTCATTTTGCTCCTGACGGCGACAGGTTACTTTTTCGGTGTGACAAAGTGGATGTCGGCGGAACACAAACCTTTTTTTGAAAAATACCTCTTAAATTTCGCGACTCCCTGCATGTGCCTTGACAATTTTCTCAGGAACCTGTCCCCTGAACTCGTCAAAGGCTCATGGAAGATCATAATCGTATGTTTTACGGGTTTTTGCGTCTGCGCGCTGCTCTCCGCTCTGATCGCGGTATTGCTGCGCCTGCCGAAAAACCGCGCGGGCGCGTTTGTCGGTATGGGCGGGTTTTCCAACGCTCTTTTTGTCGGCTATCCGATGTGCAGAGAGCTTTTCGGCGAGGAAGCCGTGGTCTACGTCATGCTGTTTTTCCTCAGCAACAGCGTATTGCTTTTTGTGGTGTGCTACACCGCCTTTGCCTGTTTCTCGGAGTCAAAAATAAACTTAGGTAAAAAGCGTATAATCAAAATATTCATCAACGCCCCTGTTTTAAGCTCCGTTATCGGCATAATGCTTGTCATGCTGGGCGTATCTCTGCCCCGCCCGCTCGCAAGCTTCGTCGGTTACGTCAGCGCCACGATCTCCCCATTGGCGCTTTTATACTGCGGTTTTGTCATTTTTGAGACCGGAATAAGAAATATCCGCATCGACAGGGGAATGGTCGCACTTCCTGTCATGCGATTTGTTATCGCCCCTTTGATCTGCGCCGCGCTGTGCCGCCTGTTCGGCGTGTTTCCGCCCGCGTCCTCAGTCCTCACCGTCGAGATGTCGATGCCCGTCATAACGATCATCGTCGTATTGGCGAAGGAATGGGACGCCGACGTGCATTACGCGGCGATCGGCATAGTTTTAACGACGCTGCTGTGTTTTGTGACGATCCCCGTTTTGATGCTTTTTGTTTGAATTCAAATTCGGAGCTTGCGTCATAATATGATTAAGGAAATACGGTGAGGATATGGATTTCGAAAAATTATTATCCGCGAAGGATTACATACCCATAAACACCCACGATCTCAAATGCGATATGACTGTCGACTACAGCATATATCACAAGCAAAACGGAGAATATGTGCTTTTGTGCAAGGACGTGGTCTTGACGCACGATCTCATAGCTCGGTTTGTCAGGATAACATCGCCCGACCATGAGATATTCGTTCCGAAAGAACAACACAGTGCCATCCTGGATTTCAACGCCGGGAAGACCGTACCGAAAACCGGGCCGGGGCCCTATTCCGGGTACACCGAAGTCAAGTCTGATACAAAAGGCATGCTCGACGCCGTCGTCGCAGACGGAAAAGTCCCGAAAGACATTTCGGATTCCATATGCTCCGTTATATACTCCCAGATAGAGACCATCGACGTCTCAACGATCATCGACAGTATCAACAGCGTGCGCGAAGTCGACGAATATCTGCATACCCACAGTGTGAACGTGGCGCTCTTGAACGGCCTGATCGGCAAGTGGATGAATTACGACTCGGAAAAACAAAACGCCATAATCGAGGTAGGCGTGCTGCACGACATAGGCAAGCTGAAGATTCCCGACGAAGTGCTGAACAAACCGGCGCGTCTCAGCGAGGAGGAATTCGGACTCATAAAATCGCACCCGGTACACTCCCGCGATATACTCGTTAACTCGGGCGTTGTCAAAGAGGATATACTCAACGGAGTCGTTCAGCACCACGAAAGGGCCAACGGCCTCGGTTATCCGAGCGGCCTGACCATGGGAAAGATCTCCGAATTCGCCCGAATAACGGCGGTGTCCGACGTATACGACGCGATGGTCGCGAAACGCGTCTATAAAGAAGCCCATTCCCCGTTTGAAATACTGGCTTGGTTTTCCGACGGGCGCTACTCCGATTTGGACATAACGCTTGTAAATACTTTTTTGGAGGCCATGACCACGGAACTCACCGGAAAATACGTGCTGCTGTCAAACGGAAAAACGGCAAAAGTGGTATATGTGAACCCGGTAAATTTTGAGTTTCCATACGTAGAGATCGACGGCGAGGTCATATTCACATCAAAAGAGCTCTCCTGCGTTTCCTTGGTGCAGTAACAGGCTCACAAAAACAAGACTCTCCGTCCCGCGCGCGGGACGGAGAGTCTTGTTTTTGTGAGATCATTTATGCTCCGCAGTACCGGCAGGGTCTATCTCCATTTTTCCGGCGCGTTATTGAGGTCTTCCTCAAGATGTTTCATCCCTATTATCTTGAACTGTTCGAAAAGATCCCCGCAAAAATCTATCAGATATGGGTCAAAATGCAGTCCTGCGTCTTTTTTCAGCACTCCCACAGCGTCCTCGTGAGTAAAAGGCGTCTTATACGGCCTCACCGATATAAGCGCGTCATAGACGTCAACGATCGCCATGACCCGGGCCGAAAGCGGTATCTCTTTTTCCGAAATGCCGAAAGGATAGCCTTTCCCGTTCCATTTTTCATGGTGCCCGATAATGATTTCCCGCGCGACTTCAAGGAAAGACGAAGTCTCTCCGAGGTCCTCCATGGCGTTGTCGAGCATACGCGCCCCGTATACGGTGTGCATCTTTATGCAGTCGAATTCCTCGTCCGTCAGCCTTCCGGGTTTGAGCAGTATATGGTCCGGCACGGCGACCTTGCCGATATCATGCAGCTTAGCCGACTTTTTGACCGAGTCGGCGTATTCCTCCGTCATTTTATAGTCGTCCTCACCGCGAAGGACTAAAGCGTCCGCTATGAGCTCCGTGTAGTATGTGGTGCATTTGATGTGGACTCCCGTTTCGTTGTCCCTGTATGAGGTCACATTCGCGAGCATGTCGAGTATGCAGTCCTGCGTCATGTTAAGCTGCCTCGTGCGGAGCAGTACCAATGATTCCAGATGCTTTCTGTAGGTCTCAAGCTCTGTGTGCAGCCGCACCCTCGCTTTGACTATGCCCGCGGATATGGGTTTTAATATGTAATCCACCGCGCCGAGGGCAAAAGCCTCCTGTTCCTTGTCCCTGCCCTCGAGTCCCGTCAAAAACAGTATGGGTATATCTTTCCATTCGGGAACTTCTTTTATCGCCTTGATCGCCTCGTAGCCGTTCATATTCGGCATCTCAACGTCAAGCAGTATCAGATTCGGCAGCTTCCCCAAACGGAGAAACGCGATGGCCCTCGAAGCGGACGGCGCGAGATACACCGTGTATTCTTCTTTCAGTATCTCATTCATCAGTTTCAGATTTGTTGAATCGTCGTCGACGCAAAGTATCGTGGGTTTATTGCCCGTAAGCACCCGTCACACCTCCGTTTCGGCGGCCGCGATGATCATTTCCAAAGACGCCTCGGCATTGTCGTAATCAAAATTCACAACATCCGAAAGCGCCTCGCTCATGAACTCATCAAATTCCGGCCCGTAACTGACGGCGTTCAATTCGCGCATTTCCGCAACGGCAAGGTCATTTTCCAACGCGTCAAAAAGTGCGATAACGCCGCGAAGGTTCCCGCCGAGCGCTGATTTTTGTTCTTCGGTCGCCCTCGGGCGGTCATCGGGTTCTTTCCTCTCCGGAAAAGCCTCCGTGATCTTCACATGCAGGGCTGAAAGGGATTCCAAAAAACCCGCGAAATTTTTTAATATGTATGTTTGATCTGAGTTTATCGCCGCGTGTTCCAGTCCCGCGGCCCTCTCGGAGAGCGAATGCGCCCCTATGTTGTTCAGCGCGCTTTTTTGCGCGTGTACTTCTATCCTGAACTCGTTGAATCTGTTTTGCAGCACCAGATCGGATATAAGCGCGATCTTATAGCGGCAGCTCCCCGCGAAAGCGGCAAGTATGGACAGATACACGTCTTCGGTGCAGCCGATCTGCGCCATGGCGGCGCGGATATTCAGTCCTGCTGAAGTCGCGAGATTTTTTAATTCGTCAGACAGCGACCGGACATTTTCTTTATCATCGTCTTCCCCGGCGCCGGATTCTTTGACTTCGGTGAACTTTGACTCCGGAAGATGATTGAGCAGTATCCGGTTCAGCTGCTTTATGTCTATCGGTTTACTCAGATAATCGTCCATTTTGTTTTGCAGGAACATTTCCTTCGTGCCGACGACCGCGTTCGCTGTGAGGGCGATCACCGGTATCTGCGCGTTTCGGCCGCCGAGTTCCCGGAGCTTGAGCGTGGTTTCGATCCCGTCCATTTCCGGCATCATATGATCCATGAATATTATGTCAAAATCCGTTTCGGCGGCCAATTTGAGGGCCTCGAAACCGGATTCGGCCTCTGTGACTTCTATGTCGTAGTGTTTGAATATCTCTCCGGCGACAACGCGGTTGATCTCATTGTCGTCAACTATGAGCGCCGACACTCCGTTCGTCCTGACCGATCCGAGATCGATCCCTTGTTCTGAGGACGCGGTCTTCTTTCGGCTTTTTGAACTGCCGGACAAAAAACTTGCGAGATCTGTTATCATCAGCGGCTCATACAAAGCGGCCGTCATGTCCGGCAGATCGCGGGCGCCGGCCGGGCCCGGCTCTTTGATGCAGGCGATGTTGATGCCTTTGCGGCACTCCTCCCCCGCCGCGGCGACCGCGTCGGCGAGGTCGCTTGTGTATATCATGTGGGAATATTCCTCGTTTTGCAGGCAGCCGGGATACTCTTCCTTGTTTTTCACCCGCGCTTTACGTACAAAGAGTTTCGACAGCATATGCCCGAGCGAATCGGCGGTCTTTCCCTCGCCCAATATGAGGACTTTTTTTCGGGCTGACGATCTTATCTCCGCGATGAATTTATCGCCTATCAGTTTCTGCGGCAGTTTGAGCGTGAATACACTGCCCTTATCAGGCCCGCTCTGCACGGATATCTCGCCTTCCATGGCCTCGGCTATCCCCTTGCTGATGGCAAGACCGAGCATCGCTCCGGAAGAAGAACGGCTTTTGTCGTCTTCAAAATCGGAAAACGGAGTGAACAGAGTCTCTATCCGGTCCTCGTCAATAACGGGCCCCTCGTCTCTCACCGAGAATTCCGTCGATACAACGTCGCCCGCCTCGGCGGTTTCCGAAGAGCTGACGCTCAGTGTGATATCTCCCGTGTCGCAGTGCTTGATCGCGTTCCCCAAAAGATTGGTCAACACCTGCTTGACCCTCAGGCTGTCCCCCGCAAGGTTCGCCGGTACATGCGGGTCGATTTCGATCAACAGGTTGAGCCCTTTTTCTTTCGCCTTGATATACGCTGTCCCCGCGACGTCTCTTATCATGTCGGCGACATTGTATTCCGAAACGGCTATATCGAACAAGCGCGCGTCTATCTCCGAAAAATCCAAAACATCGTTGATGATACTCAACAGATTCTCTGAGGATTTGAGTATGCCCGATACATAGTTTCTTTGCGAATCGTCCATCTGCGTGGCCGCCAAAAGCGTGGCCATGCCGTATATGGCGTTCATCGGGGTACGCACCTCATGGCTCATATTGGCCAAGAAATTGCTTTTCGCCTTTGACGCGGCTTCAGCGTCCTCCTTGAGCAGAACAAGCTCGGTGATGTTGTGCATCATCAATACCGCGCCCATGGCATCGATGTCCCCGTCGGGCGGCGACATGGCGGTGATGCTGACGTGCATTTTTCCGCCGTTCAAAAACTCGATACAGTCGGTATAATATGCCATATTCGATTGCTCTTTCACGGTTTTGCACGTGGCGCAGGTCTTTTCCTTCCACCGGTCCGAAACATTCGAGCCGAAGATATCCTCAAGTTTCATTCCCTGAAGGCTCACGTCGGGCTCCGTGCCGAAAATCTGCTTGACCAAGAGATCGGTGCCCCTTACATAACGCAGTTCTTTATCGTAAACAATGAATACGAGCGGCAGGGTCTCAAGCACAAGCCGGCTGAATATTTCTTCCCGGCGCCCCGGCGCCGCCTGTTTTTCCGGATTCACGGTCTTTCGGCCCTCCTTTCCCGCATCGTGTCAGGGTCTGTTTCGCCTTCATTTTGATGCTGCTGTTTATCCTATGATATTATTACTTATCCGACGAAAAGACAATACTTTTACTGAATTTGGTGAAAATAAAAGTACACGCGCATTCAGCCGGCGGCAGATTAATGCAAAATTTACATAACATTTACAAACCGGCGCTTGACTGCGCGCGGCGCAGTATGTATCTTATTAATACGATCCGGCAGCTGATTCTCAGCCGGGTGAATATGTACAGGTCGTTAATTCAAATGACAGATAATATGACCGCCGGGAAAACAAACAAAACCGATTTCGGCACTTGCATGCAAAACCGCGAACTCTCGTGGCTGAAATTTAACGAGCGGGTCTTGGAAGAAGCCGCTCCCGGCGCCAATCCTCCGCTTGAGCGCCTGAAATTTATTTCCGTTTTCACGGAAAACTTGGATGAATTCTTTATGATCAGGGTGGGCAGCTTGACCGACTATATGCTGTTCGCGCCTGATTATTTTGACAACAAGACCGGCATGAACGCCGGCGAGCAGCTTGACGCCGTATTCCGGCAAATGCCGGCGCTCTGCGCGCTCCGGGACCGCTACTGCTCCGACGTCGAGAAAGACCTTGCCCGCTCGGGCCTGCAGCGCCTGAAAATGAGCGAGTCGGACCCGGCTGACGCAAAACAAACGGAGAATTATTTCGTGCGGGAAATACTGCCGCTGCTTTCTCCTCAAATAATAGACGCCGGGCATCCTTTTCCTCACATAGACAACAAACGGCTCCATATCGCCGTGACGCTCGTGCATAAAAACAATCCGGTATTCGGCCTTATCGCTATGCCCAACGCCGCGGAAAGGCTGTATTTTCCGGGCGGCGGGAACCGTTATATTTTGCTTGAGGATATTGTGTTTCATTATGCCTCTCTCGCTTTTCACCCTTATAAGATCACTGAGAAAACGATACTCGCCGTCACCAGAAACGCCGACCTCAACACCGAAAAAGACGACTGGCCGGACGAAAAGATCGACTATCGCAAATTTATGCAGCAGCTCTTAAAAAAACGCCGCCGTCTCGCCCCCGTGCGCCTCGAGCTGCAGTATGACGTCGGCGGCGCTATGAAGTCGTTTTTTTGCGAAAAGCTGAATGTGGAAAAGAAACAGGTCTTTTTGTCCTCCTGTCCGCTTGACCTGTCTTACTATATCAAGCTTGAAGAAAAAGCGAAAACGGACGAGGAGAAAAAGCTGATAAGGCCGGCCCATATCCCCGCCGACACGCTTCCCGCCGAAAAAAAACAGGATATTATAAAACGTGTGCTGAAAAAAGACATGCTGTTTTCTTATCCCTATGAGAGTTTTTCCCCTTTCCTCGATATGCTGAGGAACGCCTGCGAAGACCCCGCGGTCATTTCGATCAAAACGACGCTCTACAGAATCGACGTGCACTCAAAAATGGCGGAAACACTTATCAGAGCCGCCGAAAACGGAAAAGACGTCATCGTGCTCATGGAGCTTCGCGCCAGATTCGACGAGGAAAACAATATCGAGTGGTCGCAGCGCTTCGAGGAGGCGGGCTGCCGGGTCATCTACGGTCTTCCGGGATACAAGGTACATTCGAAGATCTGCCTGATAACGAGAAAAGATCGCGGGCAAATACAATACATAACCCAGATCGGCACGGGAAACTACAACGAAAAAACAGTCAGACTGTATACCGATCTGTCGATCATAACGGCAAACAGAGAAATAGGCGAAGACGCCGCTTTGTTTTTCAACGGCCTTTTATTGGGTGAACCGTCAGGAGACTATAACCGGTTTTTGGTTGCGCCCGGCCATTTTAAGCAGGAGATCATACGGCGAATAGAACGGGAACGCGACAAAGCGCGATCGGGCGAAGCGGCCGGCATCGTCATAAAATGCAACTCTTTGACAGACAGGGAAGTCATTATGAAGCTGATCGAAGCTTCGCAATGCGGCGTCAGCATATCAATGATAGTCAGGGGAATCTGCTGCCTTATCCCCCGCATACCGGGCTATACCGAAAACATCACGGTCATCAGTATAGTCGGCAGGTTTTTGGAGCATTCGAGAATCTATTGTTTCGGCGCCGGAGACGACAAAGAGCTCTATATTTCATCCGCTGACCTCATGACGCGCAATACCGAGCGCCGTGTTGAGATCGCCTGCCCGGTTTCGGACCCCGAAGCAAAGGGAAAGATCTGCGGCATGCTGGAAACGATGCTGTCAGACAACATAAAAGCTTGGGAGCAGTTTTCCGACGGCGGTTATGTCCTGCGAAAACCGTCCGGCAGCCCGGCCGTCAACTCTCAGGAGATATTTATCGAAAAAGCCCGCGTAAAGGCCGAGTCCGCTCTCGCCGGCGGAGGCGGAGGAGGAAAAGTAAAACGCAGCGGTTTCTTCCGGAATATCGTAAAAATATTAAGACAAATTTTTTCCGGAATCAAATAAACATGATTGTAATCGTCGTTTGAACCTGATATAGTTATGTTCAGCTACACAGAGCGGCCCGATAAATTACAGGCCTTTAGGGAGGGATTGAACATGGCTTGGTTCAATAATATTAAAGTTAAGGCTAAAATGATTTTAGCATTCGCTGTGGTGATCGTTTTGATTGCGATCATGGGGACGCTTGCCGTCACGCAGCTCAACTCCGTTTCCTCAACTTACATGTACGCCATCGAACACCCGATGGAATGCGAAAGACAAATGCGCATTTTCGACAAGGAAATGGACAGTTTACGGCGTTTGGTCACCACAATGTCACTGTTCGCTTCCTCCAACGACCCGGGGATGATAGACACTTATAATAAACAGGCCGGGGAGGCATATGCCGCGGGAATGGCAGCGTTGGACGCGTATGAAAGCGCTGCGCGCAGCGGCAATCTGTCGGAAAAAGCCTTGGAGGCGCTGAAGCAGCTCTCGGATACTCGCGGCGTATTTGTACAATACAAAGCGGAAGTCTGCGACCCCGTGGCCGCGGAAGCACGCGCCGGAAGGCCTGACGAAGCACTGAAATATGTCGCGGCCGGCGTGGGATACGCCGCCACTCTCGCCGAAGGAAGCGAAAAACTCATCGAGCTGTCGGCAGCCTCGGCGAACGCCAATGTGGCCTCCGCGGAATCGACGGCTCTGCAAACCTCATACATTCTTTTGGCCGTGGCATTGATCGCGGCGATAATATCCGTTATCGTCGCTCTTTTCATAGCCAACACCATCAGCAGACCGCTGGGCCCGCTCGCCACGTTCATGAACAAAGCGGGAACCACGGGCGACATCACGATGCACGCCGAAGATATCGAAGTCATAGAAAAATACGCGAAGGGTAAAGACGAGTTGGGAAAGACCATAAGCGGATGCGCCGCTTTTGTCACTCATGTAACGCATATCGCCAAAGAACTTAACGCAGTCGCGCACGGCGACCTCACCGTCAATGTCGAGCTGTTGTCGTCCGATGATATCATGGGCAAAGCGCTTGTGGACATGGTCAACAACCTCAATGATTTATTCAGCGAGATCAACGCTTCCACCAATCAGGTCTCTACCGGCTCAAAACAAGTCGCGGACGGTTCTCAGGCGCTCGCTCAAGGTTCGACCGAGCAGGCCGCCTCGGTGCAGCAGCTGTCCTCCTCCATTGCGGAGATCGCAGGCAAAACAAAAAATAACGCCGATTTGGCAGGTCAGGCCGCCTCTCTCGCGAGCACCATCAAAAACAACGCTGAAAAAGGCAGCCGGCAGATGGATGAAATGATGACCGCCGTCAAGGACATCAATCAGGCCAGCCAAAACATCAGCAAAGTCATTAAGGTCATAGACGACATAGCGTTCCAAACCAATATCTTGGCGCTGAACGCCGCGGTGGAAGCGGCGCGGGCGGGCCAGCACGGCAAGGGCTTCGCGGTCGTGGCGGAGGAAGTCCGCAACCTCGCAGCCAAGAGCGCGGAAGCGGCCAAAGAGACCGGCGACATGATACAAAATTCCATGGAAAAAGCCGAACTCGGCGCTCAGATCGCCGGTGAAACATCCGAAAGCCTTTCCGAAATCGTGTCCGGCATCAACGAAAGCGATAAGATCGTCAATAAGATCGCCAAATCTTCCGAGGAGCAGGCCGCCGGTATAGATCAGATCAACATCGGTATAGACCAAGTGGCTCAGGTCGTTCAGCAAAACAGCGCGACGGCGGAGGAAAGCGCCGCGGCGTCGGAGCAAATGAGCGGACAGTCCGCTTTACTGCAAGAGCTGATCACCCACTTCAGACTTAAAGAAAACTCGAGGAAGCCGGGCTTGCCCCCCGCCGGAGGCTCCGGGCGCAGCCATCACGCGGCTCCGCCGCCCTCTGATTTCGCAGCCGAAAGCCCGGGACCGGGCAATTTCGGAAAATACTGACCCCTTAAGTTGCCGGTACAAAATATCGAAGTATATAAAGCGCGATCATAGTATTACAAAGGGGCTGTCGCGCGCAACGGCGTGACAGCCCCGAAATACCGGAGACGAATTCCTCGACAAACCGCGCAAGCATCCGCATCGTCACCGAAGGAGGATTGTCTTGACTCACTCGACAGCAGAAAACGAAATAAGCTATTCTGCGCTTAAGATCGTTTCCGACAACATGACCGAACTGATATATGTCAGCATCCCCGATACAAAAGAGCTTGTATTCGTCAACAGGGCCTTAGCCGATACGCTTGCGGTCACTCCGGACTTTCTGATCGGCAAAAACTGCTGTAAAACCATCGGGGATAAAATGGGCGGCATCTGTGAAACATGCCCTATCGACGAACTCCCGCGCGAGGAAAGAAGGGCAATAAAAACATCAAGACTGTCGGAGTTTCGCTCTGCGGCGTCGGGCAAGTGGTACCTCGTGCAAGACGCCGTCATCGAATGGGAGGACGGGCGGGACGCCTGTATGCGTACCGCCACAGAGATCACCTCGCGAAAAGAATATGAACAGCAACTGAAGCAAAAAGCCTCGACGGACAGCCTTACAGGCGTTATCAATCGAGACCGGGGTTACGACTTGCTGCATATGACGCTTGAATACGCGGATCATCCTTTGCGCGATATGAGCCTCGTTTTCATAGATGTCGACGGCCTTAAACAAATAAACGATACTTTCGGGCACGATTGCGGTGATGAGACCTTGGTCAAGATCGTTGAGTTCATTAACTCCGGAACTCGCAAAAATGACGTTTTGTTCCGTTGGGGCGGCGATGAATTCATTTTACTTCTCGAATGCGCGGTCGATTCCGCGAAAAACATCGTTGACGGCATCCAAAAAAAACTCGTCGAATTCAACGCGACAAAAACGCTGCCCTATGATCTTGCGTTCAGCTGCGGCATTGTTGAATTCGCCCTGACAGACGATCTTTCCACACCCGAAAAAATCATAGCCGTAGCGGACGCCGCAATGTATGAAAACAAAATATCAAAGCGGATATGACTCCCGATAAAAACAGAGGGCGCGCTCCCCGGATCACGAGCCGGTTTTCGACTTCGCGATCAGAGGGCGTTTTTTTGTCTGTTTGCTTTCGATCTGTTTCTTGACGATATATTTGTATATCCGGTTTTCTTGTCTCATGTCGGTGTGGTCCATTTTTATCGCGGCGTCGTATTTATACCTTGAATGAATACCTTCCGTTGTGCGGATCACCGTGGCGTCGATCGTTTCCGGCTTGTCGAGTTCCAAGGTAATATGTATCTTCATACCTTTTTCGAAAAACTCAGGCGTTGTAACGAGCATGCCGCCGTCGCTGAGATCTTTTGTCTGCCCTATCACGGTGAACGGCAGCTCGTCGGCTTTTCCTTCTTCTTCCGGCAATACAGGCACTATCTTGACCCGGGCGGAGATCGGCAGGCGGTAGCAGTTCCTCAGCTGGAATTTCTCCGCAAACCCGAGTTTTTGCAATACGACAAGCTGCAGATTATCGTGGGATATCCTTTCCAAAAAGCGGACATTGAGCACATGCTTTCCCGTCGTCGTTATAAAGAACACGGTAAACGGCTCATATCTCGGCAAATTGTAATAATACCCCTGATATGTCGGCGCTTGTACGAGAAGGCAGCCGTCGTCGGTAACCTCTTCCACTATTGATTTCAGCAGCAGAATATTTTTTCCGCCTTCGTTCTCGTCGTGTATCTCCATAGTCAGTTTCATGTCGGGCCTTATTTTCAAACTGTCCATATCGGCGCCTCGCTCTAACACATAATATATTAATATTCAAACCGGCTGACCGTATAACGCGGTCACGTTTTTTTGTTCTTATCTGTCTTTTTCTTGCTCCGTATCTCCGGCTTCCTCTTCCTTGTTAAAAGAACCGCGCAGAACGGTTTCAACGAAATATCTCGGTCTGTGTTTGACTTCCGCGTAGATTTTTCCCAGGTATTCGCCGGCGATTCCGACGCTTGTCACCGTCAGTCCGCCTGTGAAAAACAAAGCGGTGAGTATCGGCAGCAGTATTCCTTTTGCCGCGGGGCTTGAGGAGATGAGCAAAACGATTAAAACCAAAAGCATTATGAGCGAAACGATGACCAAAGCGGCGCCCGTGACCGTTACGGCGCGCAAGGGTTTTGCGCTGAAAGAGCTTATTCCGTCCCAGGCAAGCCCGAGCATCTTTTTAAAGGGATATTTGCTCTCCCCCGCGAACCGCAAAGAGCGGTCATATTCGACAACTCCGGTCGAAAATCCCAATGTGGGCACTATCCCCCGCAGAAACAGGTTGACTTCACCGTATTCGGCAAGCGCGTCCGCAGCCCTGCGGCTCATCAGCCGGTAATCCGCGTGGTTAAAAACGCACTCAACTCCCATGGCGGCCAAAAGCTTATAATATCCTTCCGCCGTGAAGCGCTTAAAAAAACTGTCATACGAGCGTTTTGCCCTGACTCCGTATACGATGTCGCAGCCGGAGCAATACATTTTTATCATGTCGTCCGCGGCGTTGATATCGTCTTGAAGGTCGGCGTCAAGTGAAATGACGGCGTCGGCTGATTTGCGGATCTCCTCAATGCCCGCCAAAACCGCCGTCTGGTGTCCTCTGTTGCGGCTGAGTTTCAGCCCCTCAAACATAGGATCCCCGTCATGCAGATTTTTGATGATGTTCCATGTGCCGTCAGTCGATCCGTCGTCAACGAAGAGTATCCGGCTCGACTTTGAAACATCGCCCTTTGCCGTGAGAAAGCGCAGCTTTGCCCGCAGTCTTCGCGCGGTTTCCGGTAAGACTTCTTCCTCGTTGTAACAGGGTATCACAAAATACAAGACGCACGGCTCGGCGCGCTCTTCGTCCTTTTGTTGTTCGTTTTCGTTCATAATATCCTCAATACCGGCTAAAAGCATGATTTATATTATTGTATCACACGGAAAAAACATTATCAACACCGGAAGGAAGCCGGAAGCGCATATGCACTCTGCGCTCAAACATAAGAAGACCGAAGGCTCAAATATTCGATCTCCGCTTCGCTGAGCCTGATATTTGCAGCGCCGAGCGACGATAACAGCTCAGAAACGGTCCTCGGTCCGATCACAGGCGCCACGAGAAGATCCAAGCTCATTATATACGCCAAAGCAATGTTTTCCGGGGAGCTTCCCCTCTTTTCGGCCAACAAAAGGGCGCGGCGGTATTTTTCCGTATTTTCGTCGTTGAAATAGGCGCGGCGCACGCCTTCCGTCACCCTTGACTCGTCCCTGAAGAAGACTCCCGCGAAATAGCCGCCCCCCAACGGGCTGAAAGAAAGGATCGGAAGTCCTTTGTCGCTGAAGTACCGAGCCTCTTCGTCGCTCAGATAAACCGTATTCGGCCAGCGCGGCGCTCTGACGGTCGCCAAGCTGTATGATGGCTCAAGCAGCGATATTCCGGCATAACCTTTCAAGTCGCAATAACGCTCCGCCTCCTCGATCCTGTCCTTTTCCCAGTTCGACAGCCCGTAGGCTCTTATCTTCCCCAGTCCGCGGTGGTACTCAAGTCGGTCCAAAAGCTCA
>WRJA01000039.1 GCA_009782435.1 Oscillospiraceae bacterium | reverse complement strand
TGTTTCGCTTTACAGCGACGGCACGGCGAAACTCGCTACGCCGCCAATCAGCAGTTTTGCGATGGTTGGGGCATATTATTACTCTTTTACAGATGGCGAATTATTGATTTACAACGAAAGTAACGAGGAAACAGCGCGGTTTGAGGTCGTAGACGATACGACTATAATCTATCGCGCTGCGACGGTTCCGTTGTTCGCCGAAGCGGGAACGCGATATTTGGCTGCGCCTGAAATATCGGATGCGCGCATAAATATTGATGAACTTTATACGCTTTATTCAATGCGAACTCCCTATGTCGGCGATAACAGCGCGGTCGGTAAAATCGTTCATAGCTTGCCGGAAATTGACAGAGAACATACACAGCGGTTCTTTTCGATTGGCGATGATTACGGAACACGTTACGCGCCTTACACGCTTACCCTCTACTACGAACCCACCGGCGCGGAAACGGACGACATAAGACATCTAACGGTTACGCCTAAAATCTCCGCTCTGTTATTTGCGCTGATTGACAATCTCGAAGAAATAAACTATGCGTTCCGTTCAACGCCGAGTAACGGCGAACTCGATAAAACGGCTTACACTTCTCGCGTAACGTATTATAAAAACGATATTGTCGATTATATTGGAACAATCGGACTGACATGGGAGGATTTTCAAAACGACTGGAGTGGTTCAGTTGATAAAATGTTTGGTTTAGCGTTAGGCAAAGGAGACGGCGCAATAGAAGACTCGCAAGTTGGCGGCGGCGCTCACTTGTTGAGTTATCGAGCAAGAGTTATTGAAGTGTTTTCTGAACATTCGCTTATCATTGAGGTATTACCCATGATAAACCGAGAACGGGAAAGCAAAATAACGGAACGCGATGGAGATAATCAGCTTCTTACTGGCGAGATTGTTAAGGCAGTTTTCGGCAACGACAATGAACGCGCCGCTGAATTTATTGCGCATATCAGCGTAGATGATGTTGTTAATATTTCTTATTTGAACAGGGCAAACATAACATTTAATTATACCACCAATCCTATAATTGTTGAGTGTGACGGCATAGATATTTATGATACAGATGGACGTACCATTATGGAATATTTCTAAACGCATACATTAACATCGCGTCTCAAAATTCACCCCCCCAATGCCGATATTAAGCAAATAAGCCCGGCGGACAGGCCACAAACCTGTCCGCCGCTGTTTCGATTTACAGCGCCACATCCCGCGCCCTTGTCGGTTCCCGCTCCGGCGTGATGTCGCGCATGAGATGTTCCGCGCCGCGCCGTAAGGCGGGCGGTTTTTTGAGTTACGCCAAAATAGCGGAAATAACAAAAGACTCCCGCGACGAATATCTCAAATCCCGCATACGCGCCTACCGGAACAATTACGATCATATACACGCGGGAGAGTTTGAAGATTTCGGAAACATGCCTCTTTACAGAAAACTGCCCAACCCGGTCGGCTTCGCGCCCGGAGCCGACGTGTTTCCGGAAAACACGAAAATAACCATACGAACGCTCGAAGGCGACGTCGATACGATAACGACAGGCGATGTATACCTGATGATAGGCATAAGAGGGGAAGTCTACCCCATTAAAAAAGAGCGTTTTGATTTGAGCTATACTGTCCCGGGCGGGCCATACCGGACAAAAGCCGAATACACGCCGGCTGTGATCAACCGCTTCACGGGGGAGAAAAAGGTGATACTCCCCTATGCGAAGACCTGTATCCCGCGTGAAAACAAACTCGTGCGGGCAAGGGTGTTGGAGAAGGACACCAAAGTGTTCACACAATGGGACACCGAAAGATACTATCACGGCGGCCCGGGCGATTTTCTCGCCGCCGATGAGGGCGGGTACAGTGACTGCTATATCGTCAGACGCGACATCTTTCGGGAAAGTTACGAACTTTGCGGGAATGTGTAAGATAAAAAGAGGCCCGGCAGTAAATCCCGATAAAAACAAGAGGGGCCGCCGATTTTCGGCGGCCCCTCTTGTTTCGCGCAAAATATGCTCGTTTCGGAGCGGGGTACGGGAATCGAACCCGCCTGTCTTGGTTGGGAACCAAGTATTCTACCAATGAATTAACCCCGCGCGGCAAGAGCAAACCGAGCCGATATTTATTATAAAAGATTGTTTCCCGTATTTCAAGAACCTTTTTTATTTCAGAGCCTCGCAGATGTTTTTTATTGTCAAACCCGCCGGTATGATATAAAATGCAGATGCGAGAGTTTAAGACGGGAGGTAACCTATGTTTAACGACATAAGGCAGTTGAAACAGTTTTGCACTGCGCGCGATATAAAAATGGCGGATTTTATGATGGTCGATCTGACCGGGCGCTGGAGACACCTCACGATGCCGATAGGCAGGCTGACAGAGGACACTCTTGAAAACGGAGTCGGCTTTGACGGTTCAAACTACGGCTTCGCGCCTGTGGAAAAAAGCGATATGGTTTTTTTGCCGGATCTTTCAAGCGCTTATATCGACGAATTCGCCGCGGTGCCGACCATAACCATGATAGGCGACGTGTACGTTATAGATATGCCGCATAACCGCAAGTTCGACCAATATCCGCGCACGGTCGCGAAACACGCCGAGGAATACATGAAAGGGCTCGGTATTGCGGATGAAATGCGCATCGGCCCTGAGTTTGAATTCCATGTATTTGAGCATATCAGCTATAAGATCAGCCCCAATGAATCGGAATACTGCATCGATACCGAACGGGCGGAGTGGAACACCGGCATGAAGGGGCGTAATCTCGGATATAAAATGCCGCACAAGGGCGGCTATCACATGGCGGCCCCCATGGACACTTTCGGCGATTTCAGGTCAGAGGTCACAATGCTTTTGGAAAAACACGGGATCGCGGTCAAATACCACCACCACGAGGTGGGCGGCCCCGGGCAGCTTGAGATCGAGACGGAATTCGGCCCCATGTCGGAAATGGCGGATAAGACCATGCTGACAAAGCATATCATCAAAAACGCCGCCGTCGCGAAAGGATTAACGGCGACTTTTATGCCGAAACCCATATTCGCGGAGGCCGGCAACGGCATGCACGTTCATATGCACCTTTTTAAAGACGGCCGGCCGATCTTCTACGATGAAAAAGGCTACTCCGGGCTGAGCGATCACGCTTTATATTTTATCGGCGGGATACTGACGCACGCGAGGGCTCTGTGCGCTTTTACAAATCCTTCCACAAACTCATATAAACGCCTTGTTCCCGGCTTCGAGGCGCCGGTCACGATAGGCTACGCCACCTCTAACCGAAGCAGCGTCATACGTATTCCCGCCTATGCCAAAGACCCGGATAAAAAACGCTTCGAACTGCGCTCGCCGGACGGGACCTGCAATCCGTATTACGCCTATTCGGCCATTCTCATGGCCGGACTTGACGGCATAGCAAAAAAAATCGATCCCGAAAAATCGGGATTCGGTCCTTATGATTTTAACCTTTATAATCTGTCCGGCGAGGAAAAACAAAAGATCAAGCAGCTGCCGCGTTCTCTCGGCGAGGCGCTGGACGCGCTTGAGGCCGACAGCGGCTTTCTTAAGGCGGACAAGGTTTTCCCCGAAAAACTCATTGAGATCTGGCTCGAGAGAAGACGGGCGGAGTCGGAAAGATATAACAGTTTGCCTCATCCTGTCGAATTCGAGATGTACTATGACCTTTAGTTCGTTTAAAACGGCGAAGGGAGCGCTTTTATCCGGCGCGGAGAGATCATGCTGAAAAAACCGTTCAGACTGATAGTTTTGGCGGCGGCTCTGCTTTTTGCCGCTTTTGTCGCGGTGTGGGTCTATGTGTCCGACGAAGGCGACCCCTTTTACAAAAGCGGTGAAATGTATTTCGCCGCTTTTGATAACGATGACATCATCGTGGAATTTGCGGCAAATGACAAGCTGATCATTTACACGATGCGCGATTTGCTGCCGGACAATACATACAGAAGATTCACAAAAACCGAGTACGGCTGCGAAGGCGTTTGGCATAAAAAACTTTTTGATGTCCTCGTTTTTCCTGAGGCGAGGATATCGTCGGTCACGACCGCGAAAAAAGGACACGAGAGCGTGACTTTGCACATCCGTTGCATATATTCCGTAGGTTTTGACTCTGATTTCAACGAACTCGATATGTCATCCGTGACAGGCACATACGGAAAGATGATCGTGGAATTTTACGGCGACACAATGGTTTTCAGCGGCGGGCTGTATGAAAAAATCGAAAAGCCTCCGCCTCACACGGAGCTGACTGTCGCAATACTGAACGGCGATTCCGATCTGCCGCTCATAAAATAAGGCGCGGGGCGGGAAATGACCTGCCCCGCCGGCTTTTTCATGCAAAAATGTGCGCTGTCACAAGAGATTGCGGTCATACAAATGGGCTTTGAAAGTGCCGTATTTTATTTGCGACTGCGCGGCGGCAAGCCTTGCGATCGGCACGCGGTAGGGAGAACACGAAACATAGCTCAGGCCTATCCTGTGACAAAACTCAATGGAAACAGGGTCGCCTCCGCTCTCTCCGCAAATACCCAAATGTATATCCGATCTGGTCATTCTCGCAAGCTTGCAGGCTATATCCATCAGCTTTCCCACTCCTTTTTGGTCCAAATGCTCGAAGGGGTCGTTCTCAAAAAGGTTTTTCTCGAAATAGTAAGGCAGGAATTTTCCCGAGTCGTCGCGGGAAAAAGCGTATGTAAGCTGCGACAGGTCGTTTGTGCCGAAAGAGAAGAATTCGGCTTCCTTGGCTATCTCATCCGCCGTCAGCGCGGCTCTCGGCACTTCTATCATGGTTCCCACCAAGTATTTCAGCTGAGTTTTGCTGTCCTTTATAACAATGTCGGCGACTTCCCTGACTGTGTCCGCCACATATTTGAGTTCTCTTGCCTCGCAGACCAAAGGAATCATTATTTCCGGGATGATATCGCAGTTTGTTTCACGCTTGACGCTGATAGCCGCCTCGATTATGGCGCGGGCCTGCATCATTGCTATTTCGGGATACGTGACCGAAAGCCGGCAGCCTCTGTAGCCCATCATCGGATTCGCCTCGTGAAGGCTCCTCACTGTGGATTTAAGCCGCTTGAAGCTGACTCCCATTTCATCCGCCAAGTCAGCTATATCATCGTCCGCTGTAGGGAGAAATTCATGCAGCGGAGGGTCAAGCAGCCTGATGGTTACGGGACGCCCCTGCATCACCCTGAAAATCCCTTCAAAATCGCTTCTCTGCATGGACAGAAGTTTTTCAAGCGCCCTCTGCCGCTGCTCCGTGTTTTCCGATATGATCATCTCACGCATGACGGGGATTCTGTCCGCGTCGAAAAACATATGCTCTGTCCTTGTTAAGCCGATGCCCTCCGCACCGAATTTCAAAGCGGTCGCTGCGTCCCTCGGCGTATCGGCGTTTGTTCGCACGCGCAGGGCGCGGATCTCGTCCGCCCACTCCATAATCGTCGCGAAATATCCGCCGACCACAGCTTCCACGGTGGGTATGCTGCCGATGTATACATTTCCGGTCGAACCGTCGAGTGAAATGAATTCGCCCTGCATGACTTTTTGATTCCCGACGGTCATCGATCTTTCGGTTTTATTTATCCTCAGAGCGCTGCATCCGACAACACAGCATATGCCCATCCCGCGCGCCACGACAGCAGCGTGCGAAGTCCGGCCTCCCGTGGCGGTCAATATCCCCTCGGCCGCCGCCATGCCCTCTATGTCCTCGGGGCTTGTCTCGCTGCGAACAAGCACCACGGGGCCGTTTTTCGCGGCTCTTTTGGCGTCGTCGGGATTAAAATAAACAGCGCCGCACGCCGCGCCCGGAGACGCGGCAAGCCCGGTCGCCGCCGGTATGCTTTTTTTCAGCGCTACAGGGTCGAAGCCGGGATGTATCAAACTGTCCAACTGCTTCGGCTCGATTTTGAGAAGGGCTTCCTGTTTGGTACACATCCCTTCACCTACCAGATCGACCGCGACTTTGAGCGCCGCCGGGGCGGTCCTTTTGCCGTTCCTGGTCTGAAGCATATAAAACTTGCCCCGCTCGATGGTAAACTCCATGTCCTGCATGTCTTTATAGTGTAATTCAAGTTTGGCGGCCGTCGCGGCAAATTCTTTATATACCTCGGGGCTTATGGTTTTCAGTTGGTCTATCGTCTGCGGAGTCCGTATGCCGGCGACGACGTCTTCACCTTGTGCGTTCATCAAAAACTCGCCGTAAAGTCTTTTTTCGCCGGTGGCGGGATCCCGGGTAAATGCCACGCCGGTGCCCGAATCGTCTCCCATGTTCCCGAATACCATTGACTGCACGGTCACCGCCGTTCCCCAGTAGGAAGGGATGTCGTTCATGCGCCTGTAAGCGATGGCGCGCGGATTGTTCCAAGAACGAAAAACCGCTTTGACCGATTCGATCAGCTGTTCCTTGGGATCGTCGGGAAACGTGTTCCTTGTGTTTCCCGAATAAAAATCCTTGAAGAGCGACACGAGTTCTTTCATATCGTCCGCCGTCAATTCCGAGTCGTTTGTCACTCCGCGGCGGTCTTTTACCATGGCAATGTATGATTCAAAATTTGATTTGGGAAGTCCCGTGACAACGTCCGAATACATCTGTATAAAACGTCTGTAACTGTCATAAACAAAACGCGGGGCGCCTGTCAGTTGTATCATTGCCCCGGCGACCGTGTCGTTGATCCCGAGATTTAAAATGGTGTCCATCATGCCGGGCATGGAAACGCGCGCTCCGCTTCGCACCGATACGAGCAGCGGGGCGGTTCCGTCGCCGAGTTTTTTGCCGGTGATTTTTTCAAGCTTCGAGAGATATTCAAATATCTCGGCTTCGATCTCCTTATCGATTCGCTCTCCGTCGTCATAGTAACGGGTGCAAGCGTCGGTGCTTACGGTAAAGCCCGGCGGAACAGGCATGCCCAGACTTGTCATCTCGGCTAAATTGGCGCCCTTCCCGCCGAGGATCTCCCGCATGTTTCCGGTCCCCTCTTCAAACAAATAAACGTATTTGTTGCTCATTCCAACGTCCCCCTTTGAAAAACTGTATATACCCGGTCCCCGTTTATTTTCCCACGCAAAAGCGGCTGAATATCCTGCTTACGATATCTTCGCGTATATTTTTTCCCAACAGCTCACCCAATGCCGCGACCGACCCCTCCGCCTCGGTCAAAATCACGTCGGGCGTCATGCCTTTTATCGCCGCTTCCAACGCCGCCGCCGCGAATTCGACAGCGCGGTTGACGGCGTCCGCCTGACGGTGGTTTGTCAATATTTCTCCCGAAGGCACCGGAAAGTCCGAAGGGAAAAGCAGAGCCGTCGCTTTTTCCGCGGCGTCAAAGCCTTCGCCCGTCAAGGCGGAAACGGCGCACACGGCGTCGAACCGGGAGCCGAGCGTCTCGAAGCCCGCAGCTTGCGGCAAATCGGACTTGTTTATGAGCGCTAAGGATTTCGGAGCTTGTCCGGCGGTGATGACCGTTTCGGCGTCCTCGTCGCAAAAAGGTACAGACCCGTCGAAAACAGCTATGACCAATCCCGCGTCCTTTGCCGCTTCACGCGTCCTTTCTATCCCGATCGATTCCGCTTTGTCTTTCGGCTCGCGCAGTCCGGCTGTATCGATGAGCCTGAATAATACTCCGCCGAAAACGAGCTTCTCCTCAACGGTATCACGCGTGGTTCCGGGCATGTCGGTGACAATAGACCTGTCAAACCCCAAAAGGGCGTTTAAAACTGAGGATTTGCCCGCGTTCGGCCTGCCGATGATCGCGGCTTTTACGCCGGCTGTCATGATTTTCCCGCGCTCAAACCCCGCCGCGAGTTTGCGAAGTTCGTTTTCGGCCGCGCGGAACACTTCGATGAAACGGTCTGTATGAAAAGGCTCTATATCCTCGTCGGGGTAGTCCAAAACAGCATAATAATGAGAAGCGGCGTCCGCCATGCCGGTATAGATCGCGGATATCTTTCGGGATATCGCGCCGCCGATTTGCCCGGCGGCGTTTTTCGCGGCCTCCTCGGTTTGAGCCTCGAGGAGATCGGGTATCGCCTCCGCTTGCACCAGATCTGTTTTCCCGTTCAAAAAGGCGCGTTTGGTGAATTCACCCGGCGCCGCCGGGCGCGCTCCCGCTGAAAAAATATTGTCCAGCGCGCAGCGCAGCACAACGGGTGAGCCGTGGCAATGGAATTCGGCCGTATCCTCTCCGGTGTAACTGCGCGGAGCCCTGCTTATAACGGCAAGGCAGTTGTCCAAGGTCCTGCCGTCATTACCGCATAGCCTGCCGTTTACAAGAAGCCTGTCCGAGTATGACGAGAGCGGTTTGCCCGAAGCGGGCTCAAACAGCTTTTCGGCAATGGTTATCGCCTCCGGTCCCGACAGCCGTATTATGCCGATGGCGGAAACCGTATTTCCGGTCGCTGCCGCCGCTATCGTATCGGACAAGACACGCACCACCTTAAGGCAGGGATACGGACACTCTCGCGCCGGGGTCATACATGCGTGTCAAAACCGCAGCGACTTCGCTTCGCATTATCAAAGCTTCCGGATTGAAGCGGTTCGTTTCATCGCCCGTCAGTATTCCCGCGCGATAGAAAACATATATCTCCCGCGACCGCGGTGAATCGTCCTTAACGTCGGGAACTGCGTTGTCGGCCACGCGGTTGATCTCGGCATAACCGGACGCCGGATAGACATTAAAGAATATACGCACGAATTCCGCTCTTGTGATGCTGACTGCGGGATCGGCGTATTCTTCTGAAATTATCCCGTGTTCCGAGGCGTAATCCGCGTATGTCTTATACCACGGAGCGACGTCGCTGTTTCGGAGCGTGACAGACCCCTCGCTGTGAAGCTGATGCAAACAGGCGGCCAATTTGATCGCCTCCGCCACCGTTAAATTGCCGTAAGGCTCATATATCGTGGCCGTCTTTCCGTTTATGAGGCCCTTTTTTGTCGCCGCCGCCACATCGCCGAAAAACCATCTGTCCGGGGTTATATCGGCAAAAGGAGAAACCAAGCCCTCGATATCTGCATTTCCTTCGACCGAAAAAACGGACGCTGTGTTGAAGGTCACGGTCGCCGAAGTGTCTTCACAGGCCAAATAGCGATGGAATTGCATAAGCTTTCCGGTCACGGCTTCATATCCGACGGTGACGTTCACCACAGCGCCGCTTTTGATGCTTATATCGGCCGACCCTGATATCAACGTCATGGTCCCGCCGGTCCTCATGGTGACGGAGCCGCCCGCCGCTATGCTTCTCAAAGACGCCGCCGGCTGCGCCGGGTCGGCCGCGGGCATGGATTTCACAGCGTCGTCGATCGCCTCTTTCGCTTTGGCTCTGACCGACTCAGTGTAAATATCGGTTATGTACGCCAATGAAATGAGCGGGTCCTCCGCGCTGCCCGCGGTCGCGGCAAAGCCGGCCGCCGCTCCCGCAGGAAGAAGCACAGCGGCAAAAGCCGCGGGTATCAAATATCTCTTTTTCATGTCGATGCAGAATACCTTTTATTTTATTCAAATGTGTAAAACACGGTTGACAATAATATGCGTATAGTGACCGCTTTGCGGTTAGTATACCGGTTAATGCGGCATTATTCAACTCGGTATTGTAATAAATATCACGCGGTGGTATACTTGACCGCAAAGACCGGGAAAACGATTTTGCGGAGGGAAAGACCGAATGAGAACGGTTTATGCTGATAACGCCGGAACAACGCGGTTGTCGGAAACCGCGCTTAACGCAATGCTGCCTTATTTGAGAGACAAATTCGGCAATCCCTCCTCGGTGTACTCATTCGGAAGAGAGGCGAAAAAAGCCGTTGAGGAGTCGCGCGAGAAGATAGCCGCCGCTCTTGACGCTTTACCTTCAGAAATCTACTTTACCGGATCCGGGACCGAGGCCGACAACTGGGCAATAAGGGGCGCTTTCAGCAAAAACGCCGGTAAAGTCAGACATGTCATAACAACGGCGATCGAACACCACGCGGTACTGAACACGGCGGCAGCGCTTGAGAAAAATTCCGGAGCCGAGGTGACTTTCCTTCCGGTAAATAAGTTCGGGCAAGTCGATTTACAGGAATTTGAGCGCGCTGTAAAAAAAGATACGATACTTGTGTCGATAATGACCGCAAACAATGAGATCGGAACGATCTTGCCGATAGAAGACCTCTGTGCCGCCGCTCACGCGCGAGGCGTCTTATTTCATACGGACGCCGTGCAGGCCGTCGGGCATATACCGGTGAGCGTCAAAAAAACCGGAGTCGACATGCTCTCGCTGTCGGCGCACAAATTCTGCGGCCCGAAAGGCGTAGGCGTATTATACATCAAAAGGGGAGCCGGCATCCCGGCGTTTTTGACCGGCGGAGGTCAGGAGCGCACGCGCAGATCCGGGACGGAGAACGTCGCGGGCATCGTCGGCGCGGCGGCGGCTCTGGAAGAGTCCGCGCGTAATATGAACGCCAACATCGCGGCTGTCACCGCCATGCGAGACAGGCTTATTTCGGGACTCTTGAAAATACCTTACTCCTTTTTGACCGGGGATCCGGTCAACAGACTTCCCGGGACGGCGTCTTTTATTTTTGAGTGCGTTGAGGGCGAATCGATGATACTCGGCTTGGATCGTGAAGGCATAGCCGCTTCTTCCGGATCGGCGTGCTCGTCGGGCAGCCTCGATCCCAGCCATGTGCTTCTTGCCATAGGGCTTTCCCATGAAGCGGCCCACGGCAGCGTGCGCTTGACCGTTAATGAAAACAATTCCGAAGAGGATGTCGATTACATATTGGAAAAAATGCCTCCCGTTATCGAAAAACTCAGAGCAATGTCGCCTCTTTGGGAGGAAAAAATAAAATGAACGCGCTCGCCGAGAAGCTCACTACCCTGAAAAAAGAAAAAGACGCCGTTATTATGGCGCATTTTTATCAGGAAAACGATATCCGCGAGGTCGCTGATTTCGTCGGCGATTCCTTTGAACTTGCCCGCCGCGCCCGCGATGCCGGGCAAAGCGTCATCATACTGTGCGGCGTCAGATTCATGGCTGAGAGCGCCAAAATTCTTAACCCCGGCAAAACGGTGTACCTGCCCGCAGCGGACGCCGGATGTCCGATGGCGGATATGATAACAAAAAAAGACGTGCTTGAACTCAGGCAAAAATACAAAGACGCGGCTGTAGTTTGTTATGTGAATTCTTCAGCGGCGGTCAAAGCGGTCAGCGATATTTGCTGCACCTCATCCTCGGCGGTCAATATCGTCCGCTCCCTCCCCGAAAAACGGATAATCTTTATTCCCGACCAAAATCTCGGGGCCTATGTCGCGGCGGCGGCGCCGGAAAAAGAAATAATACTGTTTTCCGGTTTTTGCCCCATACACCACCGCGTTCTCGCGGAAGACGTGAAAAAAGCTGAAAAAGCCCGGCCCGGCGCTGTTTTGGCAGTCCATCCGGAATGCAGGCCGGAAGTGCTGGAATATGCCGACTACATTGGCAGCACAGCCGGGATCTTGGATCATGTCAGGCAAAGCGACGCTTTGGAGTTTTTGATCGGCACGGAAAACGGAGTGCTTGAGATACTGCAAAAAGAGCTTCCTCACAAAAGGTTTTATCCGCTTGCAAGCGATTTTATATGCCCCGATATGAAAAAAACAAAGCTTGAAGATATTCTGCAGTGTCTTAAGGGCGAGCGGTCTCCCGTGGAGCTTTCCGAGGAGGAACTGACCGGAGCCGCAAAAAGTTTGGAACGCATGGTGGCCGGCAAATAAATAAGGAGATATAAAATATGTATTCTGATAAAGTAATGGATCATTTCGCAAATCCTCGCAACGTAGGCGAATTGGAATCCGCCAACGCCGTCGGGCAGGTGGGAAATCCCAAATGCGGCGATATAATGAAAATCTATATGCGTATCAACGGCGATATAATAGAGGACATCAGGTTCAAGACCTTTGGCTGCGGAGCCGCCATAGCCACCTCATCAATGGCGACGGAGCTTGTCAAGGGGAAAACTTTGGAAGACGCCCTGCGCCTGACCAATACCGCCGTCGCCGAAGCGCTCGACGGGCTTCCTCCGGCTAAACTGCACTGCTCCGTTTTGGCGGAGGAAGGTATAAAAACCGCCATTGCCGACTACTACAGGAGGCAGGGAATAGACCCCGCCCCAATAGTCGGCTGTTCGTGCGACTGCGAAACCTGCCACGGCCACGGGGCGTGAAAGCAGCAGGCGGTCAAATGAGTATATATTATTAATATACAGAAAATCAAAAGGGAGGAATCGTCATGTCCGGTACGGGCTTTGATTTTAAGCGTATTTTCTTTGCCGGCGTCGGCGCCGTCGCGATGACGGCGGAAAAAACCCGCGAGCTTGTCAAGGAACTTGTTGAAAAAGGTGAGATGACCGTTGAACAGGGCAAGATCATCAACGAAGAACTCAAACAGAATGTGACGACAAAAGTACGCTCGGTGGTTGATGCGGTCATTCCGCAGGACCCCTCTTCCGTTATAGCGAAGATGGATTCCATGAACACCGAAGAACTCGCAGCCGTTAAAGCAAAACTCGAGGAGATCGAGAACCGCCGAGCCGAAGAAGAAAACGCCGGGGAAGAATAAGAATGAATTCCGGATACCGGGAACAGCTCTCTCTGTTCCCGGTATTTGTGCGGGAGGAGCGTTATCTCATGCCGGAACGGGCAAAAGTCAGAAAAACCGGTTCCGTATCCCGCTTGAGGGAAATACTGCGTATATTGCGGGACTTCGATATAGTCCGCGGATTAACGCCGGAAAAACTGCGGCTTCTGTTTGAAGCCCTCGGTCCCACTTTTGTCAAATTGGGACAGATAATGTCCATGCGCTCCGACATGCTGCCTCGCAATTACTGCACGGAGCTGAAAAAACTTCGCAGTTCGGTGGCGCCCATGCCGACGGACGAAGTAAAGAGACTTTTGTTCAGAGAATACGGCGAGAATTGGCACGATATTTTTGCTGAAGTATCCGAGCAGCCGCTCGGGTCGGCTTCCATAGCTCAGGTGCACACCGCCGTTTTGTCCGACGGAAAAAGCGTTGTTATCAAAGTCCGTCGACCCATGGTGCGCGAAATAATGGCAAAAGACATTCTTTTCCTCAAACGGGCGGTAAAACTTTTAAAAATGGTCCCCCGCTTGGGCGACGCCGTTGATTTTAATATGCTCATAGACGAAATGTGGGCTGTCGCCCGACAGGAAATGGATTTTATAACCGAGGCCGGGCACCTTGAAAAATTCAGGGAGCTCAATGAACATGAGCGCTATGTTTCATGCCCGCAGGTATATAAGGAACTGAGTACGTCCGGCATCCTCGTGATGGAATACATAAGAGGAATACCGATAGACGAAGTGAGCCTTATCACCGATACCGGCTTTGACATTAACGAGATCGGTAAAAGGCTCGCCGGCAATTATATCAAGCAGATACTCGACGACGGTTTTTTTCACGCCGACCCGCACCCCGGCAACATCCGCGTGCATGACGGAAATATCGTTTGGATAGACCTCGGAATGATGGGCGTATTATCGACCAGGGATCGCGATCTGTTCAAAAGAGCGGCGCTTTCGATCGTCAACAAGGACGTTTATGAACTGGAAACGGCGCTCTTGTCGATCGGCATCACAAATAAAAAAATATCCCATACCGAATTGTACGAGGATATCAATCTGTTTCTCATGAAATACGGAAGCACAAATTTGTCCGAGCTCGAATTGGGAAAGACCATGGCGGAGCTTTTGGAGATAGCGAAAAGACACGACATAGGCATGCCTCCCGGGGTCACCATGCTGGGGCGCGGAATAATGACCATGGAAGGCGTGATGTCTTACATTTGCCCGGGGGCGAATTTTATTCAGATCCTGGCTGACCGCTATTCGGAGATCTCGCTGAAACAAGTGGATTTTTACAAATCGGCGGTCTCGGCGTTCAACGCGATCCGCTCCGCCGCCGGCAAGCTGTCCGAAACGCCCGTATATCTCGCCGATATGCTTAAAATGGCAGTGCGCGGACAGTCCAAATTGAATCTCGAATTCATCGGTTCCGAGGAGCCGCTGAGAAAACTGTCCGGGATCATGAACAGGCTGATCATCGGAATAATCGACGCCGCTCTCATATTAAGCTCAAGCCTTATATGCCTTACCGACATGCAGCCGCAGATATTGGATATCCCGCTGCCGGGCTTCATCGGGTTTACAGCGGCCGTTCTGCTCGGGATATGGCTTATTATAGGGTTCGGAAAGAACAAGTAACGGAAGGCCGCGCCCGTTATCAGGGACCGGCGTGAGCGGCAGTTATGATCAAAAACTCGGATACGGTCCCGGCGGCAAGGCAGATACGGCCGCCGGAGCCGTATATTATATTTTCACCGGAAATCCAAAGGTCGACGTCAGAGTGATCTCCTTCGGCGTTTTTGACCGTTATCGTGTACGAAGGCTCATAATCCGGCTGCGGAACGGGCGTTTCGCGAACGGTCAAAATCGCGAGAAATCCTGAAACGGCGACGGGATCGGTAATTTTTATATCATCAAAACCGGGTCCGCGAACGGTCACCGAGACGGCGACGCTAAACGCTTCGATCCGGATTTCATTTTCCGTCGGGCCGGCGTCGAGCATAAGATCCCGGTCGACTTCATCGGCGGTCATGTTTTCGTCGGAGCTGTCGGAAGCTGCTAAGTCCGGCTTATGGTCGTCTCGTTGCTGCGACTCGGCTTCGCCGGTCTCATTCGTATCCGCCGTTGCCGGACGAGGAGCTGCAGCGGGCGGCAGTTCGATCATATTACCGCCGCCGGCGACAGCTCCGCCCGGGGCGGCGCCGCCGGTATTTGAAGTCCCGTTTTGGTCGGCCCGGGGCGCGGAGCCGGCGGTCATTCCGCCGCCGCCCGCCGGCCTTGAGCCGGAAAAAAGCTCAGAGCGGGCCGCTCCGAATATTATAACAGCAAGGCACGCGGCGATCGAAATATAACGAATCACGCCGGCGCGCGGATTTTTACGCTTCGGCCCCGCGGCTTTGATTTTTGCCGTAATGTCCGCCGCAAGCCGGTCGGGCGGCTCTTTTTCTTCGCGAAGGATCGCGGAAACACCGGCAAAAGCTTCCGAAAAAGAGCGGCAAAACGCGCATGTTTCCATATGGGCAAGCGCCTCGTCCCGTTCGGCCGGGCTTGCCTCATTGTCAGTGACGGCGCTTATTATTTCGATGTATTCTTCACATGTACGCATGCTCACACCCCGCTTGACTTTTTTGACGGATAACCTTCGGGAATGTTCCCCGTTTCCGTCAAAAAACCGCAAAGCTGCTTCCTCGCGCGGAAAATGCGCGACTTGACCGTTCCGGGCTCGAGTTTTAAAATGTTTCCGATCTCCTCATAATCGAGCCCGCCGATTTCCCGCAAAAGCAGTATACGGCGGTGATCGGGATTAAGCCGCTCAAGACCGCGCCCTATCGCCTCGCGCAATTCTTTTTTTTCAAGCTCGGACTCGGGCGAAAAACGCAGATCCCCGATCTCCGGGACGCGATGAGTACCGGCGTCTTCCCCGGCGTCGAGCGAAATCGTTTTTTCGCCTCTTTTTCTTATAAGGTCTATGCTGATATTCGAGGTCAAACGGTAAAGCCAAACGGAAAACTTGCACTCGCCGCGAAATCCGCGAAGTGAAGTGAAAGCCCTCAAAAAAGTCTCCTGAGAAACGTCGGAAGCGTCTTCCGCGTTTCCGAGCATTCGATAGGCGAGGTTGTAAACCTTTTTTTGATGTTCAAGAATCAGCGGCTCAAAAGCGCCGGCGTCTCCGTCCTTGACGCGCTTGATAAGCCCGGATTCCTCCTCGCGAGTCATAAATGTCTTTTTCCTTCCCTTTTGATCTCATCTGCGATACTGCGTATATCGTCCAGATTTTCAGCTCTGACCGCCCGGCTTCTATATCGGGCCGAGTGCGGGACGCCCTTTAAATACACAGCAAAATGCCGGCGGGCCTCAAGGCAGGCCGGCTTTTCACCTTTCACCGACGCCGACAGCTCAAACTGAGAAACAGCGGTATTTATCCTGACCTCAAGCGGCGGCAATTCCGGAACCGGAAGTCCCGAAACAGCCTTGTTGCCCTGCTCGAATATCCAAGGGTTTCCGAAAGCGCCGCGTCCGATCATCGCGGCGTCGGCCCCGGTATATTCGAGTATGCGCCTCGCGTCGCCGGCCGTAAAAACATCGCCGTTTGCAATCACAGGGATCGAAACCGCGCGTTTTACATCGCGGATAATATCCCAATCAGCCCTGCCTGCATACATGCGAACGCGGGTGCGGCCGTGGACCGTCACTGCCGCCGCGCCGGCGTCCTCGCACATTTTCGCGAATTCAACGGCGTTGACGCTGCCGCCGTCCCATCCTTTCCGGAATTTGACCGTTACGGGCGCGTTTACCGATCTCACAACCGCCGATATAACGGCGCTTGCTTTTTGCGGGTCGCGCATAAGAGCGCAGCCATCCCCGTTTTTTACAATTTTCCCGACCGGACAGCCCATGTTTATGTCGATTACTTCCGCGCTCGCCGCTTCCAGCGCAAGAGCGGCCGCCTCGCCCATAACATCCGGTTCGCTCCCGAATATCTGAACTCCCAAAGGCCCGCAGGTCTTATCCGAAAGCAAAAGGCCGCGTGTTTTCGCGTCTTTTCTTACCAAGGCTTTGGCGCTTACCATTTCAGTGAATGTCAGGGCCGCGCCGAGCTTGCGGCAAACCGACCGGAACGCGAAGTCGGTCACTCCGGCCATGGGAGCCAAAATCAATTTTCCGTCGAGCTCAAGGCCGCCGATCATGACCATATCAGCCGAAAAATACGTCAAGCCCCACAGGGCAATGATCGCTTCCGCCGATCTCCGGGCATATGAAGGCCTTGTTTATTTTATCCCGCAGCCTGTCAGACGCGAGAAAATAGTCGATGCGCCATCCCGTGTTGTTTTCTCTCGCGTTGCTGCGAAAACTCCACCAGGAATAAGCGCCTTTCAGGTCGGGATAAAAATACCTGAACGTGTCCGTAAATCCGGCGTCGAGCAAATCGGAGAACTTAGCCCGCTCTTCATCGGAGAAACCGGCGTTCCCGCGGTTCGCTTTGGGATGTTTCAGATCGATCTCATTGTGGGCAACATTCAGATCCCCGCAGATAATAACAGGTTTTTGAGCGTCCAGCGACAAAGCGAATTCTCTGAAAGCGTCTTCCCAATCCATGCGATAATCAAGGCGGCTGAGTCCCTCTCTGGCGTTCGGCGTATAGACGCAAATAAGAAAAAAATCTTCAAATTCAAGAGTTACGGACCTGCCTTCCGAATCATGTTCGGGACTGCCTATGCCTGAACGGACCGACAAAGCCGGGATTCGCGTAAAAACCGCGGTCCCGGAATAGCCTTTTTTTTCTGCATACGACCAAAAACTCTCATATCCGGGAAAACACAGATCGATCTGCCCCTCCGAGAGCTTTATCTCCTGAAGGCAGAAAATATCCGCGCTCAGCCCGTAAAACGCGTCCTCAAAACCCTTTTTCAGGCAAGCGCGCAATCCGTTGACATTCCATGATATCATTCTCATAATAAAACGGCAGCCGTCCTTACTCCGACACAGCGGTTTATTTTGATTCCTTCCGCATAAAACTTGGCCTCGTAGTCCGTCATGATATCTGCCGGACCGTTTTTATGCAGATCGAAGGTTATGTCTTCTGTTTGCCATCCGTTCGCCTCAAGCTGCGCGAGAGAATATCTGAATAATGAGAGATCGTCTGTTTTGAAATGTATTTCACCGCCGACGGGCAAGAGCCGCCCGTAGATTTTAAGAAACCTCGGAGCGGTCAGTCGCCGCTCGGCATGGCGGTTCTTATTCCACGGATCGCAGAAATTGATGTATATAATGCCGATCTCCCCGTCGCCGAACACAGGAAAAACCTTTGAAAAGTCCCCCGAAATAAAGCGTATGTTTTCGGTATTGCGCGCCGACGCCTTTTCCATCGCCGTTACCAAGGCGTTTTGAGCTTTTTCGACGGCCGTGAAAAGAACGTTCGGATTTTGTTCCGCGATATCGACGGTAAATCTGCCTTTGCCGCAACCGATCTCCAAGCGCATTTCCGGGGATTCGCATAAACCGCCGTTTTTGAAGGCTCTGAATTCTTCGGGGGTCTCAATGAGCAGATTTGACCGGAGCTCCATGCGCGAAGTCAGATTCGGCTTCTTTCTCATTCGCACAGCGCGTCATACCCCCGGGCCGTTTATTCGGAACAGGCGCGCTCAGCGCCGTTTTTTTATTATAACACCGCATTTTTAAAACATCAATCCGGAGCTTGCTTATCAAATGTCCGTATAGTATTATATTATTCGAGTTTACAGCCGGGATCGGGATGTGGCGCAGTTTGGTAGCGCACTTGGTTTGGGACCAAGGGGCCGCCGGTTCAAGTCCGGCCATCCCGACCAAAAAAACCGCCGAAATCAACAACTTCGGCGGTTTGTTTATTTTGGAACTCTTGCGAATAACAGCGAATTATTATGATGTATTACTACTCGCATTACTACTTTAAACTTTGCGCCATGAGATCGTGCCGCGTTTGCGGAACGTACCGTTCCTCGTTAAGACACGCGGTAAAAACGCTCTTGATTATTTCGCCTCTGCGATGTATAATATACATGAGATGTTTTGAAATACGGGTGATGTGATGGATTGGATGACTACAAAAGAAGCGGCGGAATTATGGGGCGTCACGACACGGCAAGTACAGTTATTATGTGACCGGGGACGGGTCGAAGGCGCGGTAAAGTTAGGCGATATTTGGGTTATCCCGAAGGGGACGCTAAAACCCGCCGACGGACGCAGAAAAAACGGGCGACGCAGGAAAGACGAGGAACAATAATGCTTACGTGGGATAACATACAGTCAAATGCTGTCGCTTTCTCAAAGCGATGGAAAGACGGGTGCAATGAGGAAGCGGAGGCGCAACTTTTCGTTGTGGATTTTTTGCACGTTTTCGGCGTGGACGATCCTGTGAAGCCGGGCGATTTTGAATATAAAGTGCCGTTGTCCGGCAATCGGACGGGTTATACAGATTATCTTTGGAAAGGGCAAATAGCCATTGAAATGAAGTCGCGGGGCAAAGACCTTTCGGCGGCCTTCGAGCAGTTACGGGTCTACATGACGCACCTGCCGGCAGATGAAGTCCCTGACCTCTGGATGGTGTGCGATTTTGAATCAATCCGGCTGTGCCGCCGCTCGACAAACGAGGTTTACAATTTCAAGACAAAGGATTTACGCAAACATATAAAGCGGTTTGCGAACATCGCGGGGTATACCACCGAACGCATACGCGACGACCAGATCGAGGTCAACATAAAAGCCGCCGAAAAGATGGCAAAACTCCACGATCTGTTGAAAGACCACGGCTACGACGGGCATGAACTCCGGGTTTATCTTGTACGGCTTCTGTTCTGCCTGTTCGCGGACGATACGGGTATTTTCCCGCAAGACAGTCTTTTTCGTTATATTGAGAAATCTAAACTCGATGGCTCCGACTTATCGGAGCGAATCGCCAAGCTGTTTGAAATCCTCAATATGCCGGAGGAAACAAGAGCAAAGCGGACTTTAATATCCGAAGAATTAAAACTCTTTCGTTATATCAATGGCGGGTTATTTGCTTCAACTTTACCGATGGCTGACTTTGACGCAAAGATGCGGCATACATTGCTTGAATGTATTATTTTTGACTGGAACAAGATTAGCCCCGCGATTTTTGGCGCAATGTTTCAGGGTGTGATGGACAAAGCAGAGCGGCGTGAACTGGGCGCCCATTACACCAGCGAAGAAAACATTTTAAAGCTGATAAACCCGCTATTTATGGACGAGTTATGGAAAGAGTTTGACAGGGTAAAGACCGACGCATCAGCTCTTGACCGCTTTCATGATAAGATAAGCCGCCTCAAATTCCTTGACCCCGCCTGCGGGTGCGGTAATTTTCTGATTGTAAGCTACCGTGAATTACGCACGCTGGAACTTGAAGTACTGAAAATGAAACTCGGCAGTAACCAGTTGGTGCTTGATATAACTCCCTTATTGAAAGTAAGCGTGGAGCAGTTCTACGGGATAGAGTGTGAGGACTT
>WRJA01000038.1 GCA_009782435.1 Oscillospiraceae bacterium | reverse complement strand
TTTGGCGGCGATATACGCCGCGGCAAGCCGTTTCATTTGCGGTCCTCCTCTGTGGTTGCCCATGGACGTCGCCGGCGGACAGTCGATAAAAGGAGTGTCAACGGCAACCAATTTTACTTTTTTTGCGATCAGCCATAAAGCGGCGTCCTCCGTCAAGCCGGGCGCCTCGCCGAAATACTCGAGCGAATCGGAATATTTGTGATGCCAT
Organism: Oscillospiraceae bacterium; assembly: GCA_009782435.1. GTDB lineage: Bacteria > Bacillota > Clostridia > Oscillospirales > Oscillospiraceae > WRJA01. The sequence goes on along the minus strand of WRJA01000038.1, from coordinate 20,155 downwards.
CTTGTGTTTATCACCACGATATCTCCTTCGCGGACGGGCGCTGCCGCCTCCAGATCGGATGCGCAGACGGTCTCGAAGCTTCCCTTGGGAATATCGAGTACAACGCCGTTCCCGAAAAACCGGGCAGGGTCAACGGCCGCGAGATCGTCGGCGCGCTGGACCATGTGCAAAGGGGCGTTCATATGAGTTCCCGTGTGCATGGAAGTGCTGATGTGCCACGCCAACACGCCGTGCTGAGAATGCTTGACTCCTCTGTGCATGGCTACGTCGGCTTGCCCGGGATAAGACGGCGCATCACAGGTCCATACATGGCTCATCTCATAAAAACGCAGCCCGCTGTACGGGTCTGTAACATATGGCATATGCGGTCCCTCCTTCATAAAATACTTATGTGTCAAATACGCTTCCGGTATTATTCCACGACAAACATGACCTGTCCCGCCTTGACCTTATCGCCCACGTTCACGAGTATTTCTTTTACCGTTCCCGCCGCGGGGCACGGCACGGGCTGCGCCATCTTCATTGCCTCAACGGTGCCGAGTATGCTCTTGACCTGCACGGCGTCTCCCGTTTTAACTTTAATGTCCACGATCTGTCCGGGCATTCTGGCTTTGATTTCCATGCTTTTTCCCTCACTTTTTTGATGTTGAAGTCAGCCGGCCACAAGGCCTATGGTGGTGATGAACACGCCTGTGGCGATCGCCGAGACGATTACGCCCGAAAGGCTGGCGCCCATGGCCACCGGTAATATCACGGCGAAAGGGTTCTCTTCCTGCGCCGCGTGCTGAGCCAGTTTCGCCGTTGTCGGTACGCAGGACACGCCTGAAATGCCGATGACCGGATTGAACTCACGTCCCTTTTTTTTGTGAACAAGGTACAGTATCCACCCTCCCGCGAGCCCTCCCGCGGCGGACACCGTGAGGGCGACGACGCCCAAAATCAGTATGGTCAGCACCGTCGGGTCCAGAATGGTGGCAGCTTCGCACAGCGCGCCGAGCATCAACCCGAGAAACAGCGTCGCGAAATAGCTTATTTGATTTTCCAAAAGCTCCGTGTAATGACCGAGGTCGGCTTCCTTCACCGCCATCCCGAGGAAAAACGAGACAAACAGCGGGGCGCCGGCGGGCAAAATCAGACACAGGAAAGCGCAGACAAGAACAATAAAAGAAAACTTGGCCTTTTGCGGCACCTCCGGCATTTCGATAAAGGTGTCGAGGCCCCTGTATTTTTTCGGCACCAGTGCTTTAATTATGCCGGGATATCCGGCGTAGGTCAAGCTGAGATACAGGTACGCTATCACGGAGATCGGGACAAAAAGCTCCGGCGCCATCATCATGGAGCCGACCAGCACCATAGGCCCGTCAGCTCCGCCTATGGTGGCAATGGCCGCCGCAAACGGGGCGGACAGACCAAATATCTTAACTCCCAAAACCAATGTGACAAAAGTCCCCAGCTCGGCAAACAGCGCTATTACTATCGACGTCCACGGCATAGCCAAAAGGAAGCTGATTTCGCTTCTTGCTCCGATTCCCATGAAAACAAGGCAGGCTATCAGCCCGTTGGAAAAGGTCAGGTTATAGACAGGCTGAAGAAAATTTATCTGCATGGCGTCCGTAACGGCGACGGCGTCCGTGACCAAAGGGTCAATAATAATGTTCCCCACGGCGCCGGCGGCCAAAAACATGGTTCCCGCGTTGACGGCGATCATGCCCAGTCCCATGGGCACCATAATAAGAGGCTCCAAGGTGCGTTTAAACCCGAGATACGCCAGCAGTATGCCGAAAAATATCAGCGCCGTGCGGACTACCGAGGTCAAAGGGTCAACGGCAAAAAGCGTGCCGATTCCGGGGAACAAGCCAAGTAGAGTTTCAATCATTTGCCTCGCCCTCCCCGCTTTTTCCCATGGCCTTACCTATGACAACGATTATCGCGACAACGGCAAGGGCAATACCGGCGGTAATGCCGTAAGCCATCAGTGCATAGACGAACACATTCATATAAGGCTCCTCACAGCGGCATATTGCCGCGGTTTACGCCCGCGCCGGCTTTTTTCGCGAACAGTTCCGAAGCGGTCAGAAGCTCCGATCGGGTATCGCGGGGGCGGATGACCATATCCGCATGACCGCGTTCGGCGGCCGGATAGGGCGTTTCGAATTTTTCTTTGTACATCTCGACCATTTCGGCGCGCTTCGCCTCGGGGTCTTCCGCCCCGGCTATCTCCCGGCGGAAGATTATGCCCGCCGCGCCTTCAGCCCCCATTACGGCGATCTGCGCCGCGGGCCATGCTAATACAAGGTCCGCGCCCAAATCCTTAGAACACATGGCAAGATAACTTCCTCCGAAAGCCTTACGCAAAATCACGGTAAATTTCGGAACTTCGGCCACTGAATAGGCATACAGCATTTTCGCCCCGTGCCGTATTATACCGGAATGCTCCTGATCCACTCCGGGCATAAAACCGGGAACGTCCACGAGATTGACCAGGGGCAGATTAAAGGCATCGCACATACGAATGAACCGGGCGCCTTTGACCGAGGCGCTGATGTCCAAGCACCCTCCCAAAGAATAGGGCTGATTGGCTATGACGCCCACGCTGAGCCCGCCCAAACGGGCAAATCCGGTGATAAGGTTATCCGCAAACAAGGGCTGAAGCTCAAAAAAACTGTCCTTGTCAAATATCTCCGCTATAACGTCTTTCATATCATAGGGGATACGCTCATCATCCGGAACTATCTCCTCCAACGCGGGACGGCTCTCATCTTCCTCCGCGTAAAAGGAATACGGGACCCGGTCCCGGTCGGACGACGGCAAATAACTGAGCGCCGAGGCTGCCTTTCGCAGCGCTTCTTTTTCATCGGAAGCGGTAAGATGCGCGACGCCGCTGACGGATGCATGGGCAAACGCGCCTCCGAGTTCCTCCTCGTCGACGACTTCTCCGGTCGTGACCTCGATCACCGAAGGGCCTGTTATAAACATCTTCCCGGTCTTTTCGACCATTATGACAATGTCGGTGAGCGCCGGGGAGTAGGCCGCGCCGCCGGCGCAAGGTCCCGCTATTACGGATATCTGCGGGACTCTTCCGGACATCCTGCTGTTTCGGAAAAAGATCTGCCCGTATCCGGAGAGCGAATCCACTCCCTCCTGAATCCGCGCGCCGCCCGAGTCTATGATCCCTATTACAGGCGCCCCGGCGGCCATAGCCATGTCCATGATCTTACATATTTTCTTCGCGGTCCCGGCGCCCATGGCGCCGCCTGCGGCAGTAAAATCCTGTGAATAGACAAACACCTTCCTGCCGTCAACGGTCCCGAAGCCCGTTATGACGCCGTCGGCGGGAATTTCCTTTTCCGCCATGTCGAAATCCGTGCATCTGTGCCGCGCAAAAAGGTCTGTCTCACGGAAAGAATCCGAATCGAGCAGTACATCGATACGCTCGCGGGCCGTCATCTTTCCTTGCGAGCGCTGCTTTGCGACAGCCGCATCGCCGCCGCCTTTCATCAAATTCGAGGTTTTTTCCTCAAGGTCTCGTATCTTATCGGCAAGCGACACCGTTTCACTCCCTTTCGCACAATTCCAAAAGTACTCCCTTGGTCATCTTCGGATGAACAAAGGCGATCTTGGCGCCGCCGGCGCCGCGGCGGGGAGTTTCGTCGAGAAGCCGGATGCCCTTGTCCTTCAGTTCACGGAGCGCCGCGTCGATATCGTCGACCCGCAGCGCGATATGCTGCATGCCCTCGCCGTTTTTTTCGATAAACCGGGCGATAGGGCCGTCAGTCTCGGTGGATTCCAAAAGCTCCAGCTCGCTGTCCCCGCAAGGCAGAAAAGCCACTTTGACTTTCTGCTCGGCAACCGTTTCGACCCCGGCGGATCTGATGCCTAAAGTTTCCTCATACCACCTGACCGACTCTTCAAGGTTTTTTACCGCAAAACCGATGTGATCGACACGGGTCACATTCATATAAGCTTTCCTTTCGCAATGATTCCGGAAATATCGTTCGCCCACAAATAGGGATTTTCCCTGCGGGCTGAGAATTCTTCAAAGATCGCTTGGAATTTCGGGCCTGTCATGGCGGGTTTTGTCACCCGGCGGTCGATATCTTCATGTATAAGGTTTTTTATCGTCTGTCTCAGCCGCAGGCTCCTGCGCTCGTTTGCGGTCCCGTCCGCGGCAAAGGTTTCAAATCTTTCTTCAATGACGGTGCAAAGCTCGCCGATACCGGTATTCTCAAGCGCGCTCACCTTCAGTATCGGCGCGTTATGTTTCTTTTTGCCCTCGCCGGTTTCTGTCATTTCTTTGAGATACGAAACGGCGCGGTCCGCCTCGGGCCTGTCGGCTTTGTTGACAACAAGGATGTCCCCGATCTCGAAAATACCGGCTTTTACGGCCTGAATATCGTCCCCCAAGCCTGGTACGGTCACCACCGCCACAATATCGGCGACGCCGGCCACTTCCACCTCCGACTGTCCCACGCCCGCCGTTTCGATTATTACGAGATCAAAGCCGCATGCGTCAAACACGTCTGCCGCTCCCGCGCAGGCGTTCGACAAGCCGCCCAATCTCCCCCTTGTCCCCATTGAGCGGATAAACACGCCGGGATCCGGAGTCAGATCCCCCATGCGCACCCTGTCTCCCAAAACAGCTCCCCCGGTAAACGGAGAAGTGGGGTCTATCGCCAAGACTCCGATTTTGATTCCTTTGCAGCGCAGGTATTTTACAATTCTGTCCGTAAGCGTGGATTTGCCTGAACCGGGGGGGCCCGTGACGCCGAGTATCCGCGCTTTTCCGGTATGTGGCCAAAGCTCCGCGAGTACGGAGCGCGCCTGAAGTCCGCCTTTTTCGACCGAGGATATGAGCCGCGCCGCGGCGCGCTTGTCTCCCCGGCGTCCCCGGCTTATTAAATCGGCAATATCGGCTGTATCCGTTTTCATTTCAGTCGAACTGTTTCCTCAGAAAATCAATGATATCCGCTGTCGGCGTACCGGAGGTGAATATTTCCTTTATTCCCGCCGCCTTCAGTCCCGGAATATCCTCGTGCGGTATTATCCCGCCGCCGAAAACAAGAATGTCGTCCGCTCCTTTTTCTTTCAGCAGCTGCACGACTTTCGGAAACAAATGGTTGTGAGCTCCCGAAAGAAGCGACAATCCCACAGCGTCCGCGTCCTCCTCAACAGCGGCTGTCGCTATCTGTTCGGGAGTACGGCGAAGTCCGGTGTAAATAACCTCAAAGCCCGCGTCCCGTAAGGCCCTCGCCACAACTTTCGCGCCCCTGTCATGCCCGTCGAGTCCGGGTTTCGCGATCAAAACGCGGATAATCCTTTCACTCAACTAAAACACCTCCGTCGGGCGGTATTCGCCGAACACCGCTCTGAGTTCGCCGCAGATCTCGCCTTCGGTGCAGTACGCCCGGGCACAGTCGAGGATAAAGGGCATGAGGTTTTTGTCTGATTTGGCAGCCTCGCGCAGTTTCGCCAGCCGCTTTTTGACCTCGTCATTATTCCGTCCGGCTTTCATCCGGCGAAGCTTGGCGATCTGAGCGTCGGCGGTTTCGGCATTAACGCGTAAAAGGCCCGTCAAAGGAGCCTCGTCGCCGCCGGTGAACCTGTTAACGCCCACGACTGTCTGCTCTCGGCTTTCCGTTGCCTTTTGCAGTTCATAGGCGCTTTCTGTGATCTCACGTTGGAAAAAACCCTGCTCTATGGCTTTGACGGCGCCGCCCATATCGTCGATTTTCGCGATGTATTCGCTTGCGACGGATTCGATTTTATCGGTCATGGCCTCCACACAGTAAGAGCCGGCAAAAGGATCGATGGTATCGGCGATACCTGATTCATAGGCCACTATCTGCTGTGTGCGCAGAGCTGTTCTGACCGAGTTTTCGGAGGGCAGAGCCAATGCCTCGTCTCTGCTGTTTGTGTGCAACGATTGCGTTCCGCCCAAAACGGCGGCAAGCGTCTGAACGGCCACTCTGACTATATTGTTGTCGGGCTGCCCGGCTGTCAGCGTGGAACCCGCAGTCTGGGTATGGAATCTCAGCATCATGGAGCGCTCGTTTTTTGCTTTGAACCGCTCCTTCATTATTTTCGCCCACATCCGGCGGGCGGCTCTGAACTTGGCCACCTCCTCCAGTAAATTGTTGTGAGCGTTAAAAAAGAAAGCAAGCCGTCCCGCGAATTCATCAACATCCATTCCCGCTTTAAGCGCGGCTTCAACATAGGCTATGCCGTCGGCTAAAGTGAACGCGACCTCCTGAGCTGCGGTGGCGCCGGCTTCCCTTATGTGATATCCCGAAATGGATATTGTGTTCCACAGAGGCATTTCTTCTGCGCAGTACCTAAAGATATCGGTGATTATTCGCATGGACGGCGCCGGCGGGAAAATATAGGTGCCGCGCGCGGCATATTCTTTGAGTATATCGTTTTGGATGGTGCCGGTCAGTTTGTCGGCGCTTACTCCCTGCAATTCGGCGGCGGCCGTGTAAAACGCCAGAAGCACCGCCGCGGGCGCGTTTATCGTCATGGACGTCGATATCTTTTCCAAAGGGATATCTTTCAGCAGTATCTCCATATCATGAAGCGAGTCGATGGCAACGCCCACCTTTCCCACTTCTCCTTCGGCTATCGGGTCATCCGAATCGTATCCGAGCTGCGTCGGAAGGTCAAAGGCAACGGAAATACCCGTTTCACCGTGCGACATCAAATACCGGTAACGCGCGTTGGATTCCTCCGCGGTCGCAAATCCTGCGTACTGCCGCATGGTCCACAATCTGCCGCGGTACATGGTCGGCTGAATGCCTCTCGTAAAAGGGTACTGTCCCGGATACCCCAATTTCTCCTCATAATCCTCCCCGGGAAACTCGGGAAAATACAGGCGGTCTATCTCAAACCCGGAAGAAGACATAAACGCCGGTTTGCGTTCGGGGGTCTTGGATGTTTTTCGGTCGACGGCGGCTTCCCATGCGGCTTTGCGTTCATTTGCCATTTTGGTTGTCCTCCTGTCGTGTTTGTTCGGGCACTGCGGATCTTAACATGCGCTTTGTGACGGAAACTGCTATTTCTGTTTGATAAGGCCGAGTATTTCCCGCGTTTCCGCGGCAGTCGCGATCTCGCGCCCCGCCGCCAAAGCCAGATTGACCGCCCGCTCCACCAAAGACACATTGGTGGCTAAAACGCCCTTTTCCATAAAAATGTTGTCTTCAAGGCCCACACGAAGCCCGTCGCACCCCTCGGAAAGCCCCGCGAGCATCATCGGCATATGAGTGCGGCCTATACCGGTCACAGACCATGTTGAGCCGGGTTGCATCTTCGGCAAAAGGAAACTGAGGCTGTCGATATTTCCGTCCATGCCGCCGGGCACTCCCAACACAAATTGATAGTGCAGCGGAGATTTTAAAAAGCCTTTCTTAAGATAATAATCCACATTGCCTATCATTCCGCCGTCAAAAACCTCCAGCTCCGGCTTGATTTTAAGCTCCTGCGAAAGGGTCCCGAGACGCTCAAGAAAAGCCGGGGTGTTGAGGAATACGTAACTGTTGGCCCAGTTCATCGTACCGGGGTCATAGGAACACATTTCGGGCAAAAGTATCGGCAGATGAGCCACGCGCATATCCTCGGGAAATTTTGCCCCTGACGTCGTCAGGTTAAAAACGATATCGACGTTCGCCTCGGCGCATTTCTTGCGCGTAAGGTCAATGACCTCAATGAAGCGCTTTGTCTCCATCGTGTTTTTCTCTTCGTTGTCGCGCACATGAAAATGGACGACCGCAGCGCCCGCCTTGGCGCAGGCCAAAGCGTCCGCCGCTATTTCCTCGGGGGTAACGGGCACATGCGGGTTTTGCTGTTTCATTGTCCCCGCGCCGCACAGCGCGGCGGTGATGATCAGTTTTTTACCCATGATCGAAAAACTCCTTCATAACATCTGATGTGCGGAGCCGGCCGGAACGCGCGGCGTCCCCATGCCCCCGGGATGCCGGGGGTGGCGGTATATCCGCTCTCGGCTTTATGACCAGTCCTTTTGTATCTCCTCGGCGAATTCATTATTGAACATGGCAATGCCGCTGCGGATCACATCGTAAAACAAAGCGACGGTGAACACAAACATCGTAACCGCCATGATCCAGAAGAAAGGGAATATCCTGAATCTCAGAACTCCGGAAATATAATTTTCAAAAGTGGCCAGCTGCGCCTGCCGCACTCCGGCATAACTCAAATATCCGGCAACCGCGGTGGAAATCAGTCCGGTGACGGAATACGCAGCGAAACGAAGTTTCTGCGGCATCAGCCGGATAAACATGGTTATGTGGATATGCCCGCGCTCGGACTGGCAATACGCGAAGGAAGCGAAAATCGAGGACATAAGCGTATACTGCACTATCTCATACGTGCCGCTTATGGGAGCGTTTGCCGCCTTGCGCAGTATGACGTCCGTCACGATCAGCAGCATGATGATGCAGAACCCCGCATAAGTGATCAGACTGACTGCGGTGGTAACGCGCTTGATCCATACGCCGGTTTTTTTTATTGCGTTCATGATCATTGCCCTCCCTTATAAGCCGTAGATAAGATTCGGCAGCCAAATCACTATCTGAGGGAACATCGTGCATATTACGATGCTGGCCAGCATCGCAAAGCTGAACGGGAGCGCGCCCTTGAATATCGTGTAAAGAGGCGTATCCTTGGCGATCCCCGCTATCACGTAGCAGCTCAATCCGACCGGCGGCGTGATGTTGCCGAGATTCATTACAAGCACGATGATGATCCCGAACCATACTCCGTCGAAGCCCAATCCCGTAATGATAGGATAAAAGATCGGGACCGTCAGCATCATCATGGGCAAAGCGTCCATTATGCAGCCCAAAAAAGCGTAAATGACTATTATGAGCGCTAATACCACATATTTGGATACTTCCAATCCTTCAATGTAGTTTGCAAACATCATCGGCATACGCGTGACGGCAAGAAAATTTCCGAACACCGTAGCTCCGATGAGAAGCAGAAAAACCATGGAGGAGGTTTTGACCGTGTCTTTCATGACGCTGACAAAACTGCGCCAATTCATCCGGCGGCGAACGACCATCAGGAGAAGGCCGAGCAAGGCTCCCACCGACGCGGCCTCGTTCACTGTGAAAAACCCGATGAACATACCGCCGAGCACGCAGGCGAAAAGAAACGCGACGCCGATGATCCCTTTCAGTGATTTGAAACGCTCAGCCCATGAGCATGAAAAGCCCTTGGGCGCCAATCCGGGTACAACGCGCATAGCGATCCATACCACGCACATCATCAACAAGGCGCACAGGACGCCGGGTATCACCCCGCCGGCAAAAAGACGCCCTATGGACTGCTCGGCGGCTATACCGTAAATGATCATGGGCGTCGAGGGCGGGATCAAAACGCCCAAAGTGCCTCCGGCGGCGACGCAGCCGGTAGCCAAGCTCGGCGCGTAGTTATATTTTTTCATCTCCGGTATGGCGATCACTCCCATGGTGGCGCAGGTTGCGGAATTGGAGCCGCATATGGCGCCGAAAGCCGCGCAGGCCGCTATGGTCGCGCAGGAGAGGCTTCCGGGCAGACGTGAGAGCCACTTTCTCCCCGCGTCAAAAAGCCCCTGGCTGAGCCCGGCGGCAAAGGCCGCGTTCCCCATGAGGATAAACAGCGGTATAACGGTAAATGAATAGGTTATCGCCTGTTGGGCCGGTATCGTCTGCATCATTCCCACAGCCGCCTTTTGGCCGACGACCATCCAATAGCCGGCGAAGCCGACGACCAGCATCGCCATCCCAATGTTCATGCCGAGGAACATCATAATGAGCATAACAATAATACCGAGTATCGCAACGGTAACAGGACTCATATTTCTCCTCCGGTTCAATAATTTATGCAAGAAACGCGCGAGGTATATGCCCCGCGCGTTTCCGGTTTGGCCGGCCGGCCGGGTGGATCATCCGCCGCGCCCGGTCCGGGCGATCAAATCAATATTTCGCAAGTATGCTGATAGCATCGGCCATAAAAGCCGCGGCGTCAAAGGAGGATGTGGTGTTCTTCGCCGCCCATTCAGCGTTATACTGCATGGCTATCGCCTCAAATTTGGCGTATTCCGCGGGGCTGACGTTAACTACCACAGCGTCGGAGCGGGCAAGCACCGTCTCTTTTTTGAAATCCTGATCGTTCTGGAATACCGTAGCCATCTCTATCGAGCAGTCACGGCCGGAGACGGAGTCGATCTTGTCTTGAACACTCTTCGGGAAAGAGTCCCAAATATCCTTGTTCATGAGCAGAAGGAATGGGCCGCAATAGATATTCATATCCTGATAATACTTGGTGTGTTCAAACAGTTTGAAGTCGTACATGCCGGAGAATTCGAAGCAGTATCCGTCAACTATTCCTTTTTCAAGGGCTTCATAGACGTCGGGAGGTCCCATGAATATGGGGTTCGCGCCCCAGAGACCGAGAATGTCGGTGATGGTGCCGGCTGCTGCGCGCAGCGTCAATCCCTGAAGCTTCTCTATAGAGTCGACTTCAGCGTTGGCGAAAAACAGGGTGTTGGGGGGGTTCACATAGAGGTGCAGGACTTTATATCTTGCATCCAATTCCTGCTTCATCTCGTCGTATTTTCCCCAAAGATCCCAAAGGGTATTCGTCACTTGCATGCAGTCTCTCGCGCCCATCAGAGGTTGAGCGACGACGTCGCACAGCGGGAATTGGCCGGGGAAATAGGACGAAAAGCACCAGGCGACGTCCACGGTGTTGTTCGTAACGGCCTCAAGCGCGGCGCCCGCGCCCGCCAGAACGCCTCCCTCAAAAACCTGCATTTCGACTTGACCGTCCGTGGCGGCAAACACGCGCTCGGCGTATTCCTTCAGGAATATAGTCTTGACCGATTGAGCAGGGTCGTGGATCGAAGCGGAAATTACGAATTTCTCATCTCCGCCGGACGAGCCGCCGGAATTGGAATTCGAAGAACAGCCCGCTATCACGCCGCACAAAAGAACGACTGTCAACAGCATGCCGATGACGCGGAATAAGGATTTCTTTTTCAGCATTTGAATTCCACCTTCATTTCATTTTACTTAAAAAGCATTAACGGAAAATCCGTCCGGAAATCGGCTTATGCGTATTTATTGAGAAGAGAAATGGCGTCGTCCAGATATGCCTGAGCGTCAAAACCGGCAGAGGAAGTCCTCTGGACCCATTCATCGTTATACTGCATCGCGATCTCTTCAAAACGCGCGTAATCAGCAGCGCTGACGGAAACAAGGTTAGCGTTGGAGCGCGCAAGTACCGTTTCTTTCTTCTTGTCGAAGTCTGATTGGAATATCTCCGCCATTTCGATCGAACAGTCGCGTCCGGAGATGGAGTCGATGGCGTCTTTGATATCCTGCGGGAAACCTTCCCAAACTTGTTTGTTCATCAGCAGAAGGAAGGGGCCGGCATAGATGTCCATATCCATATAGTAGCTTGTGATCTCTTCCAATTTGAAGTCGGTCAGGCCGGAATACTCGAAAGCATATCCGTCGATAACGCCTTTTTCAAGCGACTCAAACACATCCGGAGGTCCCATCAGTATCGGCTGGGCTCCCCAGAGATTGAGAATCTCGGTTATGGGGCCGGCGGGAGCGCGCAGTTTAAGGCCTTTTAAAGTGTCGAGAGAATTGACCTCTTTACTTGCAAAAGACAGGTGGTTGGGGGGGTTGGTGTAGAGGTGCAGGACTTTGTAAGGGGAAAGTTCCTGCTTCATCGCGTCATATTTATCCCACAGGTCCCACAAAGTGTTAGTTGTCTGCATGCAGCTTTTAACGCCTAACAAAGGCTGCGCTACGACCTCGCACAGAGGGAATTGGCCGGGGAAGAAAGTGGAGAAACACCATGCGACGTCGACCGCGTTGTTAACGACGGCTTCAAGCGCGCCGACGGCCGGAACCAAAGTGGCGCTCGGGAAAACAGTGATGTCGACCTGTCCCTCGGTGACTTCTCTGATACGGTCGGAATAGGTTTCAAGGAAGATCGTCTTGACCGATTGCGGCGGGTCGTGGATAGTGGCGTTAAGCTTCCAGCTTTGGCCGGTGGTCGTAAGTCCGCCGCCTCCGCCGGTGCTGCCTCCGCCTGTGGTGCCGCCTCCGCCGGTAGTGCCGCCTCCGCCGGTGGTTCCGCCGCCGCTTGAAGTGCCGGGCGTGCCGCCGCCGCTCGGAGCGTTCGATGAGCAAGCCGCCATCATGCCGCACAACATGATCACCGACAGCAGCAAGCCGAGAACACGATATGAGAGTCTTTTGTTTTGCATGTCAATACCATCCTTTTCATGAATTTATAAAGCAATAATAACACATTCTTTCCGAAAGCACAACCATGCTTTTCACTTTTTTCCGTGTGTCCGGCACGAATATTTACGCTGCGGACTTGAAATAAAAGACCGGACAGTGTATTATTACGGCGGTCGCCGCTCGACTGCTCCGACATTCCGGCGATCGGAAATCAAGAAAGGAATGATTACTGTTATGGCAAGAGAATCAAGAATCTCCGTCAATCGAATGGTCGGTACGGCAATACTGATCGCGATAGTAGTCGTACTTCAAATAATCGGAAGTTTTATCAGGTTCGGCGCGGTTTCGGTCACTATCGTGCTTGTCCCGATCGTAGTGGGCGCAGCTGTATACGGCCGCGGCGCCGGCGCCGTACTCGGAGGCGCTTTCGGCGTTGTCGTTTTGATAAACTGCATCAACGGAGTTGACATCGGAGGCAATATGCTGTGGGTGGTAAATCCCGCGCTGACGGCCGTTCTTTGCCTGATCAAAGGCATTGCGGCGGGATATGCCGCAGGATTTGTTTTCTCCCGGATTTCAAAAAAGAACATATACGCAGGCGCCGTATGCGCGGCGTTTGCATGTCCCGTCGTCAACACCGGCATATTCATCGCAGCGATGTTTCTCTTTTTCCGCGAAACCCTTTCCGTGTGGGCCTCGCTGAACGGTTTCCCGGTCGTTTACTATGCTTTTTTGATAATGGCCGGATTGAATTTTCTGTTCGAATTGGGGGTCAATATCGTTCTTTGTCCGATAATCGTCAGAATTATTAACGCGGCAAAAACGCGCGCGTAAACAAAAAGAGCAAGGCCCGCCGCGGGTCTTGCTCTTTTTGTCCGCCCGGAATATTAATGCGGCCCGTTCAGACAGGCCGTTTTTTGTTTTTCGCCGGCGTTTGTCATACCGTTTCCAAATTGCCGAACCACCTGACGGCCGCCGTATAGGAGTCGTTGATCAGTTTACTGTCCAGTCCGTGTTTTTCCGCGAAGCGGCCGACGCTGTCCCAATCGGCGAATTCATAACTTCGGAAAAACGGCGCCAAGTCCGAATACGTCCCGGTTTTTAAAACCAGCGATTCCCGGAGTTCTTCCGAAACCCGGATCTCTTCAAACGTCTCTTCCGGCGTCTTGTCAAGGATAACATGCAAAAGAGAAAACATACCCGCGAAAAACGCTGTGTTCGGATTGCGTTTGCCGGTAAAATACGGTGCGAGAAGGCTTCCGAACTGCGCTCTTATCAACGACAGCCGCACAAGCTCCGGCGGTTTGTTGAAACCGAGTCCGCGAACCGCCAAAAGCGCCGTCCACTTTTTTAAATTTTCCTCTCCGAGATACGCGACCGCCGTCGAAAAGGACGAAATGTTTTGCAGTCCCACGACCTCCGAGTTCAACAGCCGCAGAAAGCTGTCCGAGAGAGCGGGATCGGACGAAATAAGTGAGCCTATGTCACGGATGGTAAAATAATCCTTGGCGCAGGCCATACGCAAAAGCCGGCGGAAATCCTCCGTTAAGGGATCCGCTTCCGTTGCCCTGCCGGGGGAAAGCTCGTTGAACCAGAAGCCCTGAAACAGCTTGAATCCCCTGCGTTTTGCTTCTTCATATTCGGCGTGAGAGTTTATATTTGTAGCAATGAATTTCTTGTCGGAGTTGTTTGCTATGAGCCACGCTTTCATGGAGTCGCTCGGAGCGCCGACAGACGCAAATTTGCAGAAATCCGCCAAGCTCAAAAATTCGTTCGTAACGGAACCTTTCAGATTGGTCAGAGCGATGTAATATCCGTGCTCATGCAGTTCTCTGAGCTTTTTGATCTCTCGTTCGCTTTTGCATTCTTCGGCGGAGAACTGTATGATAAATTTATCTTTTGAAAGAGCGTTCAGCACTGTTTCGTCAAAAAATCTGGGTGAATATGAAACAAAGCACAAAGCGGAGCCCGCAGGGTCTTCAAGGCCGAGCGCGCGGGCGGGCCTGTCGCTGCCCGTCAGATTTACCGCCCCCGTTTCGACGGCTCTGTCGTTCCCACGGTCAACCAACTCATAACCGAAGGTTTTTCCGTAGGACGTCAAAACCGGTTGCAGGGTCACATAAATGTCTCTGAAATTCTTAGCGGTGTCATAACGATCTTCAAAGAAAACCAAGCGATTGCGCCCGGTCGCTTTTGCCCTGTGCAGCGCGATATCCGCCTTTCGCAGCAGCTCGGAGGAATCGGCCCCCTGCTCGGGAAAAAAAGCCGCTCCTATGCTGAGCGTACAGGAAACCTCGATATCGGGCAGCGAATAGGAGATCAAAGCGCCGCTCAGCATCTCCTCATAATATTTGCGGCGGTCGTCCTGCGAGGCAAAACGATCGGCTTTATCAACGCAAAACAAGAAAAACTCATCGCCGCCCAACCGGTACAGCCGGCCGTTGTACGCCAAGTTTTTTTCAAGTCTCTCCGTGAGTTTGGCGAGCATGACGTCGCCCGTGTCGTGTCCGTATGTATCGTTTATGTTTTTAAAATTATCGATATCGAAAAAAGCCGCAAGTCCGCAAATATTGCCTTTTGCCGCCCCGTCGGCGACAGCTCTGAAATCCTCCGTGAATTTTCGCCGGTTCGGCATATTGGTAAGCTGATCCGTATAGATGAGTTTTCTCAGCATTTTCCCCGCGTTTCTCTCCTCGTCCACGTCGCGCAGGATAAAAACGCGGTACGGTCCGCCCTCAACGATATCGGTCACTCCGGTTTTCAAAGAAAAAACTCGCTGTTTATTGTCAACGATGTCGACCGGCGCCGAAGCGCCTTTTTCCTCCCTTGAATATAAGCCGCAGTATTCGCACAGAGCCGGAAAAAGATGCGAGCAGCCGGCGCCGCAGTCATCTTCGGGAAGTCTCGCAGACGCCAGCCTTGCCTTGGCGTGCGCGTTCAGCCAAACAGTCTCGCAGTCTCTCGGGGATACGACCGCCACATCGGCGTCGTATATGTCAAATACACCGCAATCCAAGACTTTCTGAAGTTTCTCCTTTTGCCGCCTGTTGAGAGCCATCCGCACCCCTCACCTTTGTGCTTTACGGTTTAATAAACTGTATGATATAGTAATTGCAGAGCAATGAATATCGAGCGTTCAAGCCGCGGCGCGGGGCGCGCCGCACAACCATTATATCATTATAATTGAAACCGTGCGTTTTGTGAATGTTTTTTTGAAATGCCGGGCAAATAACAAACGATCCGGCGCGCCTTCTGAAAGGAATCGTCGTTTATGAGCTGTGCGGATATGATTTTTATTCAAAACTGCCGCGAGATATTAGATACAGGAATCAGAGAGACCGGCGAGGTCCGCCCGCGTTGGGAAGACGGTTCGCCGGCCCGCACTGTCAAAAAATTCGGGATAGTCAACAGATACGATCTGGCAAAAGAATTCCCGATTATGACTCTTAGGCGAACTTATCTGAAATCCGCGATCGACGAGCTGCTTTGGATATGGCAGGAAAAAAGCAACAACGTCCGCGATCTGAGGACAAGGATATGGGATAAATGGGCGGACGGGGACGGTTCGATAGGCAAGGCTTACGGCTATCAGCTCAAGCTCCGTCATCACTACAAAGAAGGCGATTTTGACCAGGTGGACAGAGTTCTTTTCGATCTCAAAAACAATCCCTCCTCAAGGCGCATCATGACAAATATATATAATTTTGAGGACTTGAGCGAGATGGCCCTGTACCCCTGCGCCTACTCGATGACTTTCAACGTATCCGGCGATACACTGAACGCCATCCTCAATCAGCGCAGCCAGGATATGCTGACCGCAAACAACTGGAACGTGTGCCAGTACGCCGTTTTGACGCATATGTTCGCTTTGGTGTCCGGCCTTAGCGCGGGAGAGCTCGTTCACGTTATCGCCGACGCTCACATATATGACCGCCACGTGCCTTTGGTCGAGAAAATGATAAAAAACGAACCGAAAGATCCTCCGAAATTCATGATCGACCCCGAAGTAAGCGATTTTTACGACTTCACGCGGGACAGCTTTTCACTTGAAAACTATAACTGTTGCGAGTTTTCCGACGCGATTCCCGTCGCTTTGTGATCACTGAAAGGACTCTTAAAATGGACGCTGTTGTTGCGGTATATTCCGACTGGGGCATAGGCGCAAACGGAACGCAGCCCGTGGCGGTTCCCGAAGACAGACGGAAATTCGCGGAGCTGACAAAAGGCGCCGCCGTGATAGTCGGCAGAAAAACCTTGGCTGACTTTCCCGGAGGACTTCCGCTCAAGGACCGCTTTAACGTTGTATTGACATCCGGCGACGCCGTTAAAGGCGCTTTGACCGCCCGCAGCGCGGCGGAGGCTTTGGAGGCGGTCAAAAATCACGAAAAAGTGTTTGTGATAGGCGGAGAGCGCGTTTACAAGTTGTTTTTGCCCCATATTGACCGAGTATTTGTGACAAAAATCGATGTTTGCCCCCACTCTGACGTATTTTTTGAAAATCTTGACGAGTCGCCGGATTGGCGCTGTGCGCACAGCGGGGAAGCCCGCGAGCACGAGGGAATAAAATACGGTTTTTTCGTATATGAAAGAATAAGGCCGGACGGCGGGCAAGCCCTCTGACCCGCGGCAAAGCGATATCTTATCGCGCCCGCGCCGTATTATAAATAAAGTGAAATGCCGGCGACGTCCGGTTGGTATCTGCGTATGTTTTTTTCAAGTCTGATCTTCATATATGCTTTTTTGCCGGCTTCGCTTCTGTGCAATTTTCTTTGCCGCAGCCTTAAAGCGAAGAATACGGCGCTTTTATTGTTTTCCCTTATTTTTTTCGCATGGGCGGGACCGCGGGTCATATTCCCGCTGTTCTTCCTTTCGCTTTCATCCTGGTTTTTCGCCCTGCGCATCGAAAGAGCGAAAAACAAAAAGGAAGCGAAATTCCGGCTGTTTTTATCCTGCGCGGTCGATATATGTATGCTGTGTTTTTTTAAATACGCCGGACCGGTCTCCTCGCTGTTCACCCGGGTCCCGGGGTTTTTACAAGGCGTCGCTTTGCCCCTCGGCGTCTCGTTTTACACTTTCCGGCTCATCACCTATGTCGCGGACGTATATCGCGAACAAGCGAAGGCCCGGAAAAGCTTTGCGGACGTTTTACTTTTCGCGTCGCTGTTTCATTTATGCGTCGCCGGGCCGGTCGTCAGATACAAGCTGCCTGAACAAGGGCTCTTTAAGAAACGAGAGGACGGGAGCGCCCTTGCCGCGGGCATATCGCGTTTTTCCGTCGGCCTCGCAAAGAAGACCCTGCTTGCGACTCCGTGCGGCGCTTTGGCGGACGCTCTGCTCCTGACCGAAAAAGCCGCGTCGGACGCGTCGCTTTTCGCATCAAATCTCGATGCGCTCACCGCACTTCCGGTCACGGGAGCATGGCTCGGCGTTCTCGCGTATACACTGCAGATATATCTGGATTTTTCCGCCTATTCCGACATGGCCGTCGGCATGGGAAAAATGTTCGGGCTGAATTATCCGGAGAATTTTGACCATCCGTACATTTCGCGTTCCGTCACTGAGTTTTGGCGGCGCTGGCACATATCTCTGGGAACTTTTTTCAGGGAACATGTCTATATCCCCTTAGGCGGACAAAGACGCTCCGCGCCGAGGAATACGGCAAATCTTTTCATCGTCTGGGCATTGACGGGAATGTGGCACGGGGCGACTTTAAATTTCGTTGTTTGGGGACTGTGGTCTTTTCTTTTCATATTTTCAGAACGTATCATCCTTAAGCGCCTTTTGGAGAAATCCCCTGCTGTGTTTTCGCATATTTATCTGCTCGCTTTTGTTTTTGCCGGATGGATCATATTCCGTTTTACGGATCTTCGTCTCGGTTTGGCTGTTTTCGCCGGACTGTTCGGCGCGGCCGGCAATCCGGCGTCGGATTTTGCGAGTTTAACGCTTTTGAAAAACAACGTGTTTTTACTTGCGGTGTGCGTTGCGGCATGTACGCCTCTCGCCGGCGCCGCCGAAGCGCGTCTTTCATTTTTCGGGCGCAGGCACGCAGGTTTCGAACGGCTGAGAAAAATAATGACCGGCGCCGTCATCCCCGCGGCGCTCTTGCTCCTGTCGACTGCGTCATTGGTCGCAGACGGTTACAGTCCTTTTATTTATTTTCAATTCTGAAACGCGGGTGTCGATATTGAGTACGGCGAAAAGAAAAAAAAGAAACAAAAACAATAAATCGGACAACCGGCAAAAGCTCCTGAAAAAGCGCCGGGAACGCAGGCAAAGTCTTATGCTCGCGGCGCCTTTTCTCGTGATGCTCACCGCGCTCACAGCAGTCGCGTTCGCGATTCCGCTGCGCCCCGCTTTCTCAGTGAGCGAGAAGCGCAGTCTCGCGGAGTTCCCGGCATTTTCGACGGATACGCTGATAAGCGGCGAGTATTTTGACGGCATGACCCTGTGGTTCTCCGATACCTTTCCCGGCAGGGAGAGCTGGATCAAAGCCGCCGGCTTTTTGGCCGATCTTCGCGGCATTCGCGACGTGACTATCTACGGCAGCTTCACCGGCGCGGACGATATCCCTCCGAAGCCGGAACTCAAGCCCGTTAACGCCGCTCCGGCAGCGCCCTTCGCGACGCGGCCGCCCGTCGTTGAGGAAACTCCGCCGCCCGATCCCGACCCGGTCGAAACATCGCCGCCGACGGAATCTGTCGAGCATTGGGGCGGTCTTGTCGTCGATGACGACGCCGAGGTAATATTCGGTCAGGTACTGCAAATAGGCGACTCCGCCTTTTCGTACTTCGGTTTTTCACAATACGGCTCAGACCGCCGTATAAGACTCGTGAACGATCTGGCGGAGGTAATGACACAGCGCGGCGTTACAGTTTACGACATACTCATTCCCACAAGCGTGGGAGTTCTTGTTTCATCTGAATATACCGAAAAACTCAAATGCTCCGACCAAGGGGCCACCGTCGACTACATATACTCCGGAGAATCCGATAACGTTAAAAAAGTCAATGTTTTCAATAAACTTATCCGGCATAACGACGAGTATATTTATTTTCGCACGGATCACCACTGGACAGCGCTCGGGGCATATTACGCCTATGAACAATTCTGTCTTACGGCGGGATTCGAGCCCGTGCCGCTTGAGCGTTACGAAAAACTGGAGTTCCCGGGATTTCTGGGTTCGTTTTATTGGATGTGCAACCAAAACTCCCGGCTGCGGGAAGACACTTTATACGCCTATGACCCGCCGGGAAATATCGAGATGAAAGTGACTCATACGGAAGGAAACACTTTCCCCTGGCCGGTTTTGACCGACATGTCACACTCGGGTCCGGGAGGCAAATACATGACATTCATCGCGGGCGACAACCCGCTGACAACACTCACAAACAATGATCTGCCGGACGACGCGCCGAACTGCGCGGTCATCAAGGAATCTTTCGGCAATCCCTTCGCGCCGTATTTGACTCAGCATTATAAAAACGTGTATGTGATCGATTACAGAAAATACTCTAAAATGAAACTGCGCTACTTTGTTGACCATTATGAAATAAGCGACGTGCTGCTGGTCGAGAATTTAGCCATGGCGCAGGGAGACGGCACGCTCGATCTGCTTGAGTGGCTGTTCTCCGCCTGACGCCCACCGCCCCGGGCGGGGGCTTCCCCCTGCCGGGGGACGGTCCGAGAGCCTGCGGCTCTCGGGGCTGCCCTTTTACCCCATTTCTTTCGTTTCGCCGAAAGAAATGGGGTAAAAGAGTCGCGCAGGGGCGAAAGCCCCGCGGCGCGGCAAGCCCCCGTCCCCGGCAGGGCTGCGAAGTGCCGGATAGAAATGCGGCGCGGCAACCCCCGTCCCCGGCAGGGGGACAATCCCCGAGAGCCGCAGACTCTCGGCCCGGTTC
>WRJA01000037.1 GCA_009782435.1 Oscillospiraceae bacterium | reverse complement strand
TTCTCTCTCGGCCCGGTATCGGCGAAGCTTTGCGGGACGTTTTCGGTCTCCGGTATATTGGCGAAATTATTTTCGGGATTTCTACTTTCCTCCCGCGCCGCGGGCAAAGCCGGTGAAGCGGCGGGCGCTCCGTCGCCGGCTTCCGGTACTTTTTCCTCCGCAGCATCGCCGTCATCCGACGGAGCTTCCGGCAATATGACCGCCGCGGGCGCGGAAGTCTCTTCCGGCGCCGGTCCCGGCGCGAAAAATCTGATCTCTGTATCCGTTTCCGCAAAAGCGCCGTTTTTGGCTTGAATATTTTTACTGATAAAAAGTGTGTATTCGAAGCCCGGCGAAAAACCGGAGACAGGTCTTACGGAAATGATACGCTTGGCGTCCGGCTCGATCTGTTCGTCAGCCATGATAACATCGATCTCAACGACGCCGCGGTCGCCGTCGTACAGGATAAAGGCCTTTTTATTATTCTCGCGAACGGAGGAGTTGATCACGTTGTTGCTGAAAGTCAGCGTTATCATATCCCCGTCGGCGATCCCGTCTTTGATAGACGTTCCGGTCAAGGTCAGAGGTTCTCCTTTGCCCTGCCCCGATCCGTCGCCTTCGCCGTCCGAAGCATATGCCGACTGAACAAGCGTTAAAAACAGCACGGCGCATAAGGCAAGCAAGTTCAGGTTTTTTTTCATATATCCGGCCGTTCCCTTCTTAATATGCCGCCCAAACACAAAAAATACCCCTCCCCGAAGTCATACGACGCCAAACGTATTTACCGTTCGGCATATCGTTATGATTCTGAGAAGAGGCTCGTCCACCGTTTTCTCACGAAGTTTTTATTACACTCGTCCCGCGCCCGTACAAAACATTTCAAGCCCTTCGGCCGTTTTTCGTCGAAAACGGCGCGAGAAGTCACCGGCGCAGGGAGAAACTGTCTTACAGTACCGGGATATTTTATATCGGAATTCTCTTCTTTGTCAAGTGTTTTCGTACGCGGTCCGGTTCAAAACACCGGCTCCGGCCTGCCGCAGGTCATACCGGCGTATGCTCCGGATTCTTTTGTTATCCGGCAGTTTTTCGGGCAACCGATACAATTCAAGTCCCCTTCCGCCGGCCGGTATTTATTAACAGGCGCAGGAACGGCGTTTCCGGACATACGGCCGGCCGCGAAATTTGCCGCCGCGATACCGGCTTTTTCCGATTCCTCCGCCGCGTCGTCCGCCGACGCGTGTACGAAACAAGCATTGCCGCAAACGAAAAGAAAATCCGGGACGCCTCCGGTCTCCGCCGCAAGCTTTTCCATCAGTTCCGTTTCCGGAATCAGCCCGACGGAGACGATCAGCGTGTCGCAAGCCGTACGGCTCACGGCTCCGGTTATCAAATTTCGCACCGCTACTCCCGTTATCCTCTCCGCGCCGTGAACCTCGGTAACGGTCGAACAAGTCAAAAGCGGTATATCATAGGCCTCCAAGCAGCCTTTCCGGTTGCGCGGCAGTCCGCCGCAAACTTCTTTTTGCTCGATCACCGCAATGACTTCTCCGCCGCGTTTTTTTATCTCGCGCGCGACGATCAATCCTACGTCGCCGGAGCCCAAGACCACCGCCCTTTTACCGACCTCATATCCGCCGAGGTTCATCATCCTTTGCGCCGTGCCGGCAGTAAAAACACCGGACGGGCGCGCCCCTGTCACAGGCAGTGCGCCTATCGGCCTCTCGCGGCATCCGGAGGCAAGTACAAGCGCTTTTGCTTCGACACGCATCAGGTTTTTGCCCGAAAGCAACAGGCTCCCGTCCCTTTCGAACTGCAAAACTGAAGTCCCGGTCATGATATCCGCGCCGGAGACTGCAACAAGCTTTTTGAGTCTTTCGGCGTATTCCGGCCCGGTCAATTCCTCTTTGAAGCGTTTTAGCCCGAAGCCCCGGTGCGCGCATTGTTTCGGCATGCCGCCCGGCTCATCATCGCGTTCAACAAGTAAAACACGCGACGCTCCGGCTGATACGGCTCCCAGCGCCGCCGACATTCCGGCCGGGCCTCCGCCCGTTATAACGACGTCATATTCCGGCATTCTTACCTCCGAGAACGATATATGACCCCGGCCCGTCTTTTTGTATGTCTTCGGGCCTCCGCCCGGTTTCATCTGCAATTATCTCAATGATCTTCTGCGTACAGTATCCCCCTTGACAGCGGCCCGAAGTCGCGCCGGTGCGTCTTTTAACGCCGTCCGCCGTAACCGCGCCGGGGCGAATACGGACCGCGTTTTTTATCTCCGCCTCGGAAATTTCGCGGCAGCGGCAGACTATCCTGCCGTATTCCGGATTTTCTTCAATAAGCGCAGCCCGCGCTTCAAAGCACATCTCGCCCGGTCTTACCGGCATAACGCGGCGCGGATCGAAATCCTTATTTTCGCCGAAGCCGTATATTTCCTCGATCATGCCCGCAACATGTCTCCCGAGTTCTTCCGCGCAAGTCAGTCCGGGAGTTTTTATGCCGACAAGACTGATGAAGCCCGGAGATTCTTCCGGAGCCATAATGCAAAAATCACTTATGCTCTCATCCGTTACCGCGTATTCGCCGTTTTGATCCCGGGCCACCCGGAAGGGATTGGGGCGCAGAGCGCCGAAATTTCTTATAATATGCTCCGGCGGCAGCTTCGGTATCACTTTTGCCGCGAGGGAGCGCAAAAGCGCCTCTCCGTCCCCGGAGGATTCAAAACCCCCGCCCGGGGAACGCTCCGTTTCCGTGGGCCCGACCAGAACATTCCCGTCGACCGTCGGAACTATCGTCACTCCCTTGCCGCGTTTCTCCGGCTCATGAAAAATAATATGCCTGACCGCTCCCGAAGCTTTTGTGTCCAGCACCAAATAATCGCCGGCCGTCGGCACAATGCGCACCTTCGGCTCGGCTGTCGTCTCATATATTTTGTCGGCGTTCAGTCCCGCGCAGTTTATTATCCCGCGCGTAAAAATCGCGGCGCCCGGAGTTTCTATCGTATACCCGCCGGATGTTTTTGATATTCCGGTCACCTTTGTATTCAAGCACAGCCTTGCCCCGTTGCATACCGCGTTTTCAGCGGCCGCCAAGCACAGTTCCCACGGGTTTACGGTACCCGTGTCGGGAATATAAAGACCGAGCGTCACATCCCCGGCAAGCCCGGGTTCAAGCGCGATCGCCTCTTTCTTATCAAGCAGTCGGAGCTCTCTCACTCCGTTTGTTATCCCCTGCTCGTATTTCCGCCGCAATATCCCGTCGCCGCGCGGTCCGAAGCTCACCATAACAGACCCGCACCGGGAATACCGCACTCCGAGCTCTTCGCAAAGCCCGGCAAAGCCCCGCGCGCTGCGGACGCACATTTCGGTCTTGAGCGTGCCGGGTTTGGTGTCGCATCCGCTGTAGACTATAGCCGTATTCGCGCGTGAAATACCTGTGCACAAGTCCTCGCGGCACTCAAATAAAGCCGCCTTAACATTCAGGCCCATCAGAGCCCGAAGCGCAAAACAGCCTGTCAGTCCTCCGCCGATAACTATCACATCGAATGCTTCTTTATCAGCCGGCGGATCACAGGTCTCTTTATGCCTGCTATTCACCAAATCTCCTCCGCAGCTCTCCGGGGCGGCTTAACTTATACCCGCCGAGCTGTTTCAGTCTGTCGGCAAAGGCGTCTGACTTCAGTATCTCAAGCAGTCTTTGCACCCGTGGCGTATCCCAAACGAAGTTCGGAATTAAAAGGTCATATTGCTCGTCGCAAATTTTCAAAAAATCAAGGCCGTATGCCTTCGCGGCAGAGTATATCCCGAGTCCGGCGTCAGCAGACCCTGCGGCAATAACAGCCGCCACTGCGAAGTGCGTATACTCTTCCCTGTCATATCCGTACACTTTTTTTGTGTCTGTACCCTCGCGCCGGCACAGCCAATCGCAGAGTATCCTTGTGCCTGAGCCTTTTTGACGGTTTACATAACTTATCCCGTCCCGGGCGATATCACCAATCGATCCTATGTTTTTCGGATTCCCCTTCGGCAGCATGAGTCCCTGCTCACGGCTGACGCATTCGACAAGGGAAACTCCTCCGTTCGGGAAATGTTTTTCGATAAAAGAAACGTTATATTCGCCTGTCGCCTCGTCTAAAAGGTGAATCCCCGCGACGTGCGCCTCCCGGCGCTTGATTGCCGTTATGCCTCCCATGCTGCCGACATGAGACGATTTCATCGATAATTCGCGCCCGAAACTCCGCAAAAGCTCAGCAAGCTCGTCGAGAAGCGGGTCATGACTGCCTGTCGCTACAAGGCTCGATTCGATCTCCCGCAGCGGGCGCAGGAGCCGCACCTTCACCTGCGCTCCGTTATCATAGCCTTCCAATTCCTGCGGGACTTCAAGTATGCCGTCGGCTTTCATAAACGAGCTGACGACGCCGCTGCCCCTGTTAAGAGGCACGGCAATGAGCTTATCTCCCGCGTATCCGAGACTGACCCTTATGAATTCTCTGTATTTCAGAGTTGACACGACCTGTTTTGAAAGCACGGCTTCCGCGAATTCGCGCTCAAAGGGCGCTGTGTTTCCCAAAAACTCTATCACCGGCCGCAGAAATTCATCGAGCGCTATGATGCCGGATACCGGATATCCCGGAACGCCTATTACCGGTTTGCCCCCGCAGATGCCGAGTATGGTCGGTTTTCCGGGTTTGATCGCGATTCCGTGATATATGACTTCTCCCGCCTCGGATATGACGGAGCAGCTGTAATCCTCCGAGCCCGCGGAAGACCCCGCGCATACGATAACCGCATCGCATTCGGACAGGGCGTTAACAAGCGCTTTTTTTATTTCTGCGGGATCATCTTTGACTATGTCAAAAGTAACGGGCTTCGCGCCCCATTGACTGAGCATGGCTGAGAAGATCACGGAATTGAATTCCAAAACTTCCCCTTCGCGCGGGTCGTCGTTCGGCATTATCACTTCATTTCCCGTCGGGATAATGCCGACTGTCGGCCTTTTCACGACCGAAAGCTCGTTAACGCCGCAAGCTATCATCGCTCCGAGAGCCGAAGGGGTTATCTCCGAAAAAGACGGCAGTATCATCTCCCCCGCGCACATATCCTCCCCGATCTGTCTTATGTGCTGCCACGGCGCTGCGGCTGAGATGATTTTGATCCCGGAGTCTGTTTCGATAAGGTCCTCCGCCATTATAACGGTATCGCATCCTGGCGGCAGAGGGTCCCCGGTATCGACCGGCGTATACAGCTCCCGTTTTATAAGCGCCGGAGAAGTCTCCGTCGCTTTAAAAGTCAGTTCCGCGGCAAGCGCTATGCCGTCCATGGCGCACGCGTTATAGTGCGGAGCGCATATTTTCGCATAGACAGGCGAAGCCGTCACGCGGCCGGCGGCGGCGGCGGTCTTAACCGTTTCCGTCTTCGCGGATACGCCCCGGTCCGCAAGAGCTTTTAAATAATCTTCTCTCGCCTTTTCGAGCGGCACATTTGTCAGATACTCAAATCTCAATTCAACGCTCATTCCCTCACTATATATTTTCGGATTCCGCTAATGACGCCACAGCGTAACATCCGCCGCCGTCCCTTCCGCTATTCCCTCGCAGTCGCGCGGGACGCAGATATATCCGTCGGTAGCCGCAAGGCTCGTTATGAGGCCGGATTTAAAGCGGACCGGCTCGGCACGGATAATGTCCCCGTCTTTCCGCAATTTGACCGCTGCATATTCCGCGCGCCCGTGGTTCGCGGGAACCGCTTCCGAAATCACGGCGCGGACCGGGAATTCCGGTCTTTCCCGTCCCGTCAAGCAGTCAAGCAGTAAAAATACGAACAGCCGGGTAACGAAATATGCCGCGACGGGATGCCCCGGCAGCCCGAACACGGGTTTTCCTCCCGCCTTTCCCAATATCGTCGGTTTGCCGGGTTTCATAGCTATTCCGTGAAAAAGTATTTCTCCGCGACTTCCGATAACGCGGGCGGCGGCGTCCTTTGCCCCCACTGAGCTGCCGCCGGAAATCAAAACGACGTCGCACTCGGAAAGGGCGCGTCCGAGCGCCGCGTCAAGTTTTTTTTCATCATCCGGCACAATGCCGTAGGTCTTCGGCGACCCTCCGCCGGAGGATACGGCGGCGGCAAGCATATATGTATTCACATCCCGCACTTCTCCGGGGTTCGGTTTTTTGTCCGCTTCCACAAGTTCGTCGCCGGTCGAAATAATGCCTACTGCCGGTTTTCTGCGAACGTTCAGCTCAGTTATGCCCGCCGCCGCCAACGCGCCCGTGTCGTGCTCCGTGATGAGGCAGCCTTTCCTCAAAACGACGTCTCCGGGCGACAGATCGTCGTCTTTGAATATTACATTGTTTCCCGGCGCGACGGGTATTTCTATCCCGACAGTGCCGTCTTTGTAGTCCTCCGTATATTCCAGCATGACAACGCTGTCCGCGCCGGGCGGCAGCTGCGCGCCGGTAGCAGCATAAACGCAAAAACCGCCGCCCGCCGAAGCTGCGCGTGATATACCGGGCGGTCCCGACGGCACAGTGAGAATCGCGGGAATACTCTCGGAGCATCCGAAAGTGTCGGAGGCGCAAACGGCATAGCCGTCAACGGCAGAGCGATCAAAACCCGGTACATATTCGGCTGAGACAATATCTTCGGCCGATACGCGACCGAGCGCTTCGGCTATACCGACGCTCTCAAAGCCCGGTAACAGCCCAAACCCGGTTTTGATTATTTCCATAACTTCGTCAGGGGTTTTAACGGAAAGCAAAAATCACTACCTCCGGTCCCGGCCGCCGCATACCGGACAATCCGGATCGCGGACGACGCCTACATACTCAAACGCGCCGCTCCATAAGTCAAACATCATAAGGCCCGAAAGCGGCGCGTTTACCAATATTTTTAAAGTCTCGTTGGCCTCGAGCGCTCCAACCGCCGCGGTCGTCGTGTTCAGCATCCCCAAGGTCGCGGCGGTGTCGCCCGAAGTGTCTTCCGCCCTCGGGTGCAGGCAGGAAAAGCAGGCTCCGTTCGGAACTATTGCGAAGACCCGTCCGAATGAGCCTGCCGCAGCCCCGTGGACCCACGGGGTACCCGATCTCACGCATCCCTCGTTGATCAAATACCGGGCCTCAGCGTTATCCGTACAGTCAAGCACAACGTCAACATCCCTGATCGCAGGATCTCCCGAGTCTGTCAATCGCCTTGTGACCGGCTCTGTCGTTGATCCGGAATTGATTTCAAAAAGCCGCGCGGCCGAGGCTTTCACCTTTGATTTGCCGACGTCCTCCTCCGTGAACAATAACTGACGCTGCAGGTTACTGAGTTCTACCGTATCGTGGTCTATCAGTCTCAGAAATCCCACTCCGGCGCGGCAAAGCCTGTCGGCGGCGACCGTGCCGAGCGCACCGAGCCCCACTATCGCAATGCGGGAGGATGAAAGCTTGCGCTGCCCGTTTTCACCGATTCCCGGAAAAGCGATCTGCCGTGAAAATCGCCCGTCCAAGATCATCCTCCCAACACGGCCCGGCAGACGTGCAATGTACCGTCTCCCGAAACCGGGCTGTCAAGAGTCACCGGTCTCCCGTCCAAAAGCAGATACATGAATTTGTAGTTTTCGGGGGGAACAGTCACGCCGCTTTGTCTCTCGCAGGCGGAAAACAGGTCGCGAACTGTCCCGCCGTTGTCCGTACTGTAATCTCCGCCCGAAAGTCCCGGCGCAAGATCGCCCGCTATGAATTTTATGCTGACAGTCGGCATAATACGCTCCTTCGCGCCGATAATCGTTTTACCGGCTTTTTTCCAACGCGATATCGCCGAGGCAGACGCTCTCGTCCGTACGTATTCCGGGCATTGTCAAGCGCTCGAATCCCAAAGCCTCAAAGGACAGGTCAAAAGCGCCGACCGGCAGATCTTTGAACCAAAAATCCCCGAATTCGTCCGTCACGGTTTCGATCAATTTCCCGCCGGTGACCGCCAAACATCTCGCCCCGATAATGACTTCGCGCTCAACGGCGTCAAACAGCGTCCCCGCGATGAATTTTCCGGGAATGTTGCGGTAATACACCCTCGGTCCCGCACCGGTCTCGGGAAGCATGACCTCGGCGCCCTTGATAAGGTCCGAGAGTTCCTCCTCCTCGCCGAATGAAAGGCACGCGGTGGCGCAAGCCTCAACGCAGCGCGGCAGCTTGATACCGTTATCGAGCAGATGGGCGCAGCCCGTGCATTTTTGCGCTATGTTCAATTCCTCGTTGAAGTAGATCGCCTCGTAAGGGCAAGCTTTTTCGCAGGCCCTGCAGCCGTTGCATTTTTCCGGATCGATTATGATAAGCCCGTCGTCTCTGCGGTAAACGGCGCCGCTCACGGGGCAGGCCGCCATGCAAAACGCGTTTCTGCAGTGGTTGCACATTTGCGGTATGTAATGGACTTTCACCTTAGGGATCGTCCCGTTGACGTGATCCCGGACTTTCATCCAAAACTGACCGATATCCGGCTGGGGTTTCGCATAGGGAGTCCAGTCGTTGCCGGCATGTTCGTCTTTACAGACGAGTTGACAAACATAACAGCCGTTACATTTCGCGACGTCTGTCACAAACGCTTTGGACATTACGGATTTCCTCCTTTATTTTATCAGCCACCCGTCAAGGCAGACGCCGCAGGCCTTGTCCACCTTCCGAGCGAAGGACTCCGGATATTTTTTCCGCCAAGCTTCCATTTCTTCGTCCGTGACCTTCTGCGTCTCGACAAGAAAACCGGAAACGGCCATGCCGGTGGAGTGTTTGGATATGATGGCGTGCGGTGTGATCAGATTGACAGCGCCTCCGCGGTCGAGGCACTCGGCGTCTATCGGATCGAAGCGCGAGCCGTGATCCACGTAGACCGCCCCGGGGATCAAGCGCTGCGTGACATAGGCCGCGCACAGAACGACGCCGCGCTCGTTGAATATTTTAACGATATCCCCGAACTCTATGCCGCGCTCGCTCGCCGTCTTCGGGTGTATCCACATCGGCTCGTACTGGTAGCCGTCTTTCGCGCGGAGCTTCATCGTCGGTATCTCGCGGTTCCATGTGATATCGTCAAGATTTGCGTGGAAGCGCCATCTGCCGTGGTTCGACATGCAGAGCAGCGGATATTTTTCCGCGCGCTTGCTTGAGAGCCTCTCGTCGTGCAGTTCGCTCTTTTCGATCCATTTAGGATACGGAGGCCGCTCCGGGTCGTCCGGAAAGTATTTTTCGAGGTCAGTTGAGGTGAACTCAAGCTTGCCTGTCGGCGTTGTCAGCGGATTCTTTTCCGGGTCATTCGCGAAAAGGGAGAGGCCCGCGGGGAGTTTTTGTATATCCGGGTCCGCCGGCACGACAAACATGCCCTTTTTATGAAAATCGTCGTTCACGTCAAGATGCGCGACGCCGCTTCCCTGCCAGAGCAGTTCAATAACGCGCTCAACAGGTTTTTCATTGACGGTATAAGCCATATATATATCTTCGCTTATCTTTTTCGCTACGGCGGCAACGCAGTCAAAGTCACTGATCGACTCTCCTACGGGCGGGCAGGCCGCGTGCTCGCGATACACCGAAGTGAAGACAGCCCCTCCCGCGTCGTCCGCTATATCCTCCATCTCATGTTTGGTTACGACCGGCAGTATGATATCCGCGAGATAGCAGTCGTTTTCAAGCCACGGGTGCTGAGCCACGACGCACTCTATCTCATCTGAGCGCAGAGCCTTGACAAAATTGAAGCCGTCGTTCCAGCAGGTCACCATGCAAGGGGAATCCGTCCATATCATGTGTATTTTGGAACAGCCGTCGGCCGGGAATTTGTGTTTGACCCATTGCTCGTCGGCAGGACCATGGAAAGAATACAGCCCGTCCCATTCAATGGAATCCTTTAAAATGGCGTCATGCACCATGCATTTGGGCACGGATTGCTGCGGAGCGGTATCGATGGGTCTCAGCATTTCGTTCAACTCAGCGTTATCGCTGGGCGGGCGGAACTGCGCGCTGATGTCCTTATCCGCGCCGGGCGGGCGGACGACCTCTGCCCTGCCGGGCGCCCTCGGTACAGCCTTCCCCTGATACGGCATCGCGAAAACCGGCGTATGCAGGCTCCACTCGAGCCATTTGGCCTGATGTCTGCCGGGCTTTCCGAGTCCCTGCATCCCGAGCAATATCGACTGCATGCGGGCCGGTTCGGTCGACCATGGCCCGCGGTATCCGGGGCCGCCGTTGCCGATGGTCACGCTCGTCACTTTTTTTGCCCACGCTCTTGCGAGAGCCTTGATGGTGTAGTCAGGAACGCCGCATTTTTCCGAGGCCCACGCCGGAGTTTTTGGTATGCCGTCCTCTTTCCCGAGAACATAATCGAAAAAGCCTTCCGCTCCCGCGGCGTGCGTTTTCACGTATTCCGTATCATAGCTGCCCTCGGCGAGCCAAGTATACGCAATGCCGAGATACATGGCGGCGTCGGTGTTGGGAAGTATCGGTATCCATTTATCCGCCTGACAGCAGGCGGAAAAGTTAAGCGCCGGGTCAATGAACACATATTTCATCCCGAGACTGTGTATCCAATAACTCAGCCGGCTTGCCATATACCCGTCAAACCCAACCGGAGTGGTCTCCGGGTCAGCCGCCCAGAACAACAGCATCTCGGAATTTTTTGCTATGTCCGGCCAGACGTTTCCGGAGGGCTGCATCTCTCCTACAGGTTCGCATCCCCATACATTTTTTGAGCCCCATGAATAACCTTCCCAGCTGTCCATATTCCTCATCTGTATCGTATAACCGCCGAGCAGAGACAAAAGGCGGTTGGCGCAGCCGTGGCAGGGGGCGACGTGCTTTCCCTCTCCGTGCATATCCGCCTCCGAAAGCACGGCGGACATCCCGTATTTTTCCTTCACTCGCAAAAGCTCGTCGGCTATGAGGCCGGTCGCTTCGTCCCATGATATCCGGACATATTTTGATTTGCCGCGGTTTTGAGGATTGCGCTCTCCTTTCGGGTCCCAGTCGACGCGCTTGAGAGGATAGCGAACTCGGTTTTCCGAATAGACGCGCTTCTTGTATGTAAGGTAATACGAGGCCGGCAAGGAGTGTCTCGGCGGCCCGAAAACTGAGCCGTGCGCTTCGATCTTCCAAGGATTCAAGCTGTCCCAGTCAAAATCCTCATCATATCTGAACGGGCGTATGCGAATTATCTTCCCGTTCTCGTCGGAATCGACGACGGTCGGCAGTCCGCTTGCGGGTCCCATGAGGCTGGCGCCCTTCAGCGTTTTTCGTTTTGCTTTTATGTCAACGCTCATTCTGCGTTCCTCCTTAGCTGCTTTCGCGGCCGCGGCAGACACGGTCCGCCGCGGCCGCGGGGTTTTCGGTCGCGGTTTTATTGAGCGGCCGCCTCTTTTTTATTTTCCTCCGCTTTGACGTCAGCAGTCAGGTCGCGTTTTTTGTTCATGAGTATCGACCCGATCAGAACGATGGCTCCGACTCCGATCATGACCCGGTAAGCGTTCGCGAAATGGCCGTCTCTTTCAAGGAAGGAGCTGACAAAGCCGATGGCAAAAGCCGGGATTATGTACATGCCGGTGTTGAGCAGCCGGTATACTCTGTTGAACGCTTTCCTGCCGAACAGATAAACCACCATTGAAGGGCCGAGATTCGGGGCCGCGCCGACGTTGCCGCCGAGGGCAACTATGCCTATCCATATCAGCCACGGAGCTTCCGCGCTGCCGAAACTCAGTCCGATGGTCCCGAGAAACATCAAAGAACACATCATAATAGTTGCTCTTCTGGTTCCGAGCTTGTCGTCTATAAAGCCGGAAAACAGCGAAAGCACGGCGCCGAATATCGAAAAACAGAATATGAACGCCATGGCTTGAGGCGGGGTAAACCCAAGCTGCTCAAAGCGCATAAGGAAGAAAGCGGGATAAGCGGCGAGGCAAAACAGCATGAAGCCGAATGTTAAAATGTGGCACCATGATTCCTTGTATTTGAGTATGTGTTTGATCTTTATCCTGTCAACTCCTTCGGCGTCGACAAGGACTTCGGGCGGCGGCGCCTCAAGCGCGCCGTCCGGATAGCAGCCGTATTCCTCCGGAGTGTTCCGGATTATGGCGAAGCCGACGACGCCGGCAAGCGCGACGATAACGGCGAGAATGGCAAATGTGGTAAAAAATCCCATCGTGACGACGCCGTTCGACATATATGATATGACTGTTGCGCTTGCCAAGGGGGATACCATGGTAACGATGCCGAGCGCCGTGCCGCGCCATTTACGGAACCATTGGTTGACCAAAGCGAAAGTCGACATTAAAACGCCGATGCCGATTATCGGTATCAGAAACATACCGACAAAAAAGACCGCGTAATTCAATGACCACGCGACTAAAAGCTCGCTTATGCCGTACATGATCATTGACAGGCAGAAAACTCTTTTCGCTCCCCATTTTATTATCAGAGTACCGACAAGAAAAGTAAAGGGGATGTTTGCGATGCGCCCGTAAGTATTGGCGTTGGTGATCATAAGCGGCGTCCAGCCTTTGGTTTCGATAAGGAAAGGAACAACAATGTTCAGCTGGTCGGTTGCAAAAGCCGGAAAAAAGTATTGGCTGATAAGCCACAAGACAAACGCAGGGATCATGAAAACAAAGAACCGTTTGTTAAGCTTGCTGCGCTCAGTCATTTCAATCCCTCCAAATCCAATTTCATTCAGGATTTTTATACCATAAACACCCATATATGTCAATAAACCGGCCTGCGGAAAACGACGCGCTGCGGCAGATCTGTATCAACAGCCGTATGCTCTGCTTTTGACGTGACAACCGGGCTTTTTCGTGTTATATTCGGTTGCGGAAGCAATATGTTTTTTTGTGCTTTATATTACGCAGCTTTATGTCAAAAACGGAAAAAGGTGAATGAAATGTTTGAAAACGCAGTGGCGGACAGAATGTCCCTTTTGCATACGGAATCCGCTTTCGGAGTGCTCGCGAGAGCCAAGGCCTTGGAAGCGCAGGGAAAGAATATAATTCATTTGGAACTGGGCCAGCCGGATTTTAAAACGCCGCAAAACATTATCGACGCGGCGTACCGCGCCATGAACGACGGCTTTACGGGATATTCGCCCACGCCGGGTTTTCCCGAAACAAGGCGCGCCATAGCCGAGTACGCGGCGAGGCATAAAAACATCAAAACCTCCGAAAACGAAGTCGTCATTACTCCCGGCGGCAAACCTATCATGTTTTTCACCATGCTTATGCTGATCGACCCCGGGGACGAGGTGGTGTATCCCAATCCCTCCTTCCCGATCTATGAATCCTGCATAAAGTTCGCGGGCGGAGTTCCGGTCCCGATGAAGCTGTCGGCGGAAAATGATTTCAAGCCGGACCCGGACGCGTTTGCAAAACTGCTCACGCCGAAAACAAAACTGGTGCTTCTCAACAGCCCTTCAAATCCAACTGGCGGAGTCCTCTCGCGCGAGGATATCACCGCCGTGGCGGAGATATTGAAAGACCGTCCCGACATATTCATTCTCTCGGACGAGATATACGACAGGCTTATATTTGAAGGCGAGGTCTTTTCGATCGCCCGGCTTGAGGGTTTCAAGGACAGGACGATAATCCTCGACGGTTTTTCAAAAACATACGCCATGACAGGCTGGCGCCTCGGTTACGGCATAATGCATCCCGATCTCGCGAAACACACGGAGATGCTTATGGTGAACTCAAATTCATGCTCCGCGTCCTTTTCGCAGATAGCGGCTGTCGAGGCCCTGACCGGACCGCAGGATAAAGCCGATATGATGCGTGAGGCTTTCATTAAACGGCGTGACATATTGGTCGGAGAACTTAACCGGATAAAAGGCATAAGCTGCCGGCTGCCGAAAGGCGCTTTTTACGCTTTCCCCGACATATCCTCTTTCGGCATATCGAGTGATGAATTCGCCGCGCGCCTTTTGGATGAGGCCGGCGTAGCCGCGGTCAGCGGGACCGCCTTCGGCAAATACGGCGAAGGATATATACGTTTTTCCTACGCCGCTTCGACGGAAAACATCGAAACCGCCCTTGAGAGGCTCGGAAAATTCACCGAAACACTGTAACCTGCAGCAGCGTAATATCCTGACCGCAAATGTTATGTTGCCGTACTTGCATCCTTGTGGTACAATAGCTGAAAAGGATTAACATAATGCAAATAATATACAAATCGACTTTTCAATTATATACATACGGAGGAGCAGCAACATGAAAAGCGTCGGCTATAAACTAACATCCATCATGCTTAGCGTTATCCTGCTCGGAATCGCCGTTACAACAGGTATATCAGTTATCATTTCAAACAATGTCATTACCCGCGAATCTCTCGCGAAAGTAAATAACAGCAATCAATCGGAAGCCGAAAGACTGGACAGGTGGCTGTCGGATCAGATATCAGTCATGAATACCTCGGCCGCTATGCTGGCCGGCAGGACCGACTTGGTCGAAATACTGACAACCGTCTCGCCGTCCGACGCTTCTATGGAGGAGCGGACCGTCGACATACTCAGGTCTGTCTTGAAATCCGTTCTCGACGATAACGATGCTTTTTTTGAACTGTATATGGGCTTCACGGACGGAAGCGCCGTGACCGGCAGCGGGTACAGTTTCGACTACTCATGGTGGAGCGCCCCCGAGCGCGGCTGGTATAAGCTGGCTCTGACAGACACGTCCCGCGCGCATATCACATCGCCGTATTTGGACGCTCAGACCGGCGAACTTTGCGTTTCGGCCGTCCGCGCCGTTATGCGCGACGGCCGGCTCTTGGGCGTCGTAGGGTCGGACATTTTTGTGACTGACCTGCAAAACATCACACTGGACTACGCGTCGATATCCGGAGGCTACTCCATGCTCATCGATACAAACGGAGATATTCTGATACACCCCGATAAAGACTACGCCCCCGACGACGAGGGTAAATACCGCAATCTCGGCACGGTCAAAGACAACGCTCACGCGGCACTGTGGAAAGATATTTCATCCGCCGACGGGACCTACAAATACCCTGACGCGACCGGCACCGACAAATATTATACCGTCAGCTCTCTTTCAACGACCGGTTGGTATACCGTAACGGCGCTGCCCACAAGGATCGTTACTCAGCCGATCACCAACTTGGTCATCATTGTTATTCCCACCTCTATTGCTATTCTTTTGATCGCCTCGATCATAATCTATCTGACCGTTAAAAGGATCGTCACCAATCCGCTTATCCCGCTGACCGCTTTTATGAAAAAAGCGGGCGCCACGGGAGATATAGCTCTTTCATCCGAGGATACGGCGACCATCAGCAAATACAAGTCTGTAAAAGATGAGATAGGGCAGACCATAACCGCCTGCGCAGCTTTTATCACCCACGTCACGCGAATTGCGGATACGCTGAAAAGCGTCGCCGGCGGTGATTTGACTACCGAAGTCAAACGCCTCTCCGAAGCCGACGCTTTGGGAAATGAACTGCAAAAAATGGTGGACGGACTTGATCTCATGTTCGAAGAGATCAATGCCTCCGCCTTGCAGGTCTCATCCGACGCCAAACAGATAGCCGACGGCGCCAGATCTCTCGCGCAAGGCGCCTCAGAGCAGTCTGCCACAGTTATCGAACTCTCCGCTTCCGGCGCGGAAATAACCGAAAAAACAAAGGCTAACGCCAACTTGGCAAATCAGGCTGCCGAACTCGCGAACACGATCAGGCTCAACGCTGAAAAAGGCAGCCGCCAGATGGGAGAAATGGTATCCGCCGTTAACGACATCACTCTTGCAAGCCAAAGCATAAATAAGGTCATAAAAGTCATTGACGACATAGCGTTTC
This sequence comes from Oscillospiraceae bacterium, assembly GCA_009782435.1. Lineage (GTDB taxonomy): Bacteria > Bacillota > Clostridia > Oscillospirales > Oscillospiraceae > WRJA01. The sequence continues at coordinate 4,607 of WRJA01000037.1, read as the reverse complement.
AAACCAATATACTCGCGCTCAACGCCGCGGTCGAGGCCGCGCGGGCGGGACAGCACGGCAAAGGCTTCGCCGTCGTTGCCGAAGAAGTGCGAAATCTCGCCGCGAAAAGCGCCGACGCGGCAAAGGATACGGACAGCCTGATAGTCAACTCAATAGAAAAAGCCAACTTGGGCGCGACGATCGCAAAAGAAACAGCGGCGAGTCTTGAGGAGATCGTATCCGGCATAAACGAGAGCAGCCGCATCGTTAACCTGATCGCCGCCTCCTCCGAAGAACAGACCGAAGGTATCATTCAAATCCGCAGCGGCATCGACCAAATGGCGCAGATCGTCCGTCAGACCGGCGTGACGGCAAAGGAAAACGCAGCCGCCGGCGAGGAATTGAAAGGACAGTCCGATATCTTAGAGGAGTCGATCTCACGGTTCAAGTTAAAGGACAACAGCGGTTTCCTGCCGAAAGCGCCTCATCCCCGTGAGCTCGAAGCCCGGTACGATACGAACGGCAGCGCCGGGGAGTGACCCGCTCTCCCGGGAATAAAGCCATGCGGCGTTTTCAGCGCCGCATGGCCGTTTATACCGGAAATGAGCGACACACACAGTATAACAAAAACGGCGGTGAGTTTTACACAATGAAATATCTGATCATTGCCGGCAGCTCCGCTGCCATGTATATATTCCTGATAATCTTTATTCGCCTTTTCGGAAAAAAAGAGTTCGCTCAGCTGTCCATATTCGACCTTGTCTTTATACTGCTCATAAGCAACGCCGTGCAAAACGCCATGTTGTCGGCGGATACTTCGTTTTTAGGGGGAATATGTTCCGCCGCCACCCTGTTTGTCGTCAACTTTATTTTCAAATACACGATATACAAATTCCCGAAATTCTCGGAAATCGTTCAAGGCCACGCCTTAATGCTGATATACGACGGGAAGATCATAGATGAGAATCTGAAAAAATCGAAAATCAGCATGACGGAAATCGAAGAAACCGTCAGGGAGCACGGGGTCAGCTCGATCGAAGACGTCAATCTGGCGGTACTGGAGATCGACGGGAGCATAAGCATCCTGTCAGACGAATTCAAAAAAAGCTTTAAGAAAAGAAGACGCCGCTACAACAATACCGTATGAACAAAAGGACCCCGACGAAAGGAAGAAAGCTGATGAAGAGCATCCCCGATCTGTTCGGGAGCATGGTATTCAACGATACCGTCATGCGGGAGCGTCTTCCGAAAGACGTATATAAAGCGCTTAAAAAAACCATGTCCCGCGGGACGCACCTGGAGCTCGACGTCGCGAACGCAGTCGCCGGCGCCATGAAAGACTGGGCGGCGGAGAAAGGCGCGACGCATTACACTCATTGGTTCCAGCCGATGACCGGCACCACAGCGGAAAAGCACGACAGTTTTATTTCACCCGCCAAAGGCGGCAGTATCATTATGGAATTCTCCGGCAAAGAGCTTGTGCGCGGCGAATCCGACGCGTCGAGCTTTCCCTCCGGCGGTCTGCGGGCGACCTTCGAGGCAAGAGGCTATACAGTTTGGGACATCACCTCATACGCCTTTATCAAGGACGGCACTCTTTGCATACCCACGGCTTTTTGTTCTTACGGAGGCGAGGCGTTAGATAAAAAGACCCCTCTGCTCCGCTCCATGGAGGCGCTTGACAAACAGGCTCTGCGCGTTCTCAGGCTCTTCGGCAACAGATCTGTCAACCGTGTTATCGCAACAGTCGGTCCCGAACAGGAGTATTTTCTTACAGACAAAAAAATATACCTCTCGCGCCCGGACTTGGTATACACCGGCAGAACGCTGTTCGGCGCGCCGCCGCCCAAAGGGCAGGAGCTTGAAGACCACTATTTCGGCAGCATAAAACCGAGGGTCTCGGCTTTTATGAAAGAGCTGGACGAGGAATTATGGAAGCTCGGCGTTTATGCCAAGACAAAACACAACGAAGTCGCTCCGGCACAGCACGAGATAGCTCCGGTATTCACCACCGCGAATATCGCCACCGACCACAACCAGATCACGATGGAAATGATGAAAACAATCGCGGACCGTCACGACCTTGTTTGCCTGCTCCATGAGAAGCCCTTTGCCGGAATAAACGGCAGCGGCAAACATAACAACTGGTCTTTGAGTACCGATACGGGCCTCAACTTGCTCGAACCCGGCAAGACGCCGTATGAAAACGCTCAGTTTTTGCTGTTTTTGCTCGCGGTCATAAAAGCCGCGGATGAATACGGGGACCTGCTCAGAGTGTCGGCGGCAAGCGCCGGCAACGACCACAGGCTCGGCGCGAACGAAGCGCCTCCCGCGATCATGTCCGTTTTTCTCGGCGAGGAATTGACCGATATACTCGAAGCCCTTGAATCCGGTAAGGATTATTTGAGCAAAGAAAGGCCCAAAATGGAGATCGGCGTTACCGTGCTGCCGCATTTCCCCAAGGATTCGACCGACCGCAACCGCACGTCGCCCTTTGCTTTTACCGGAAACAAATTTGAATTCCGCATGCCCGGCTCATCTCTTTCCGTCGCCGGCCCCAATATCGTATTGAATACGGCGGCGGCGGAAGCCTTACGCGGGTTTGCGGAGTTTTTGGAAAATTCGGACGACTTCACAAGCGATCTGGCGCTGCTTATCAAAAACACCTTCCGCAAGCACAAGCGGATAATATTCAACGGCAACAATTACTCGGACGAATGGGAAAAGGAGGCCGAAATACGCGGATTGTCGAAGCTTCAAACTACCGCCGACGCGCTGCCGGAGCTTGTTTCGCCGAAAAGCGTCGAATTATTTTCAAGACACGGCGTTTTTTCCGAAACGGAGCTTCACTCCCGCTGCGAGATATTGACCGAAGGCTACTGCAAAACCATTCGTATAGAGGCGCTCACGATGACGGAATTGGTCAAAAGCGAAATAATCCCCGCCTGCATAGACTATCAAAACGATCTGACGTCACTTCTGCAGCGGAAAAAGAGCTGCGGCGGATACAACGCTTCGCTTGAAGAATATCTGCTGTCCGACATAATAAAGTTCTCCTCCCGGCTGCCCGGGTTGCTCAGCGAGCTTGAAACGGCGCTCTTTGAATCACAGGACGACCGGGATATCCCGAATAAAGCGAGATATTACCGCGACATGATATTTTCCGTCATGTCGGAGCTGCGCTCTGTCGTCGACGAGCTTGAAAAGCTTGTCGCAAAGAAATATTGGCCCCTGCCTTCATACGGGGAACTGCTCTGCAGCGTCATGTGACACGGTCGGAGCAGCCCTGCGGCGCTTTGCGGGCGCAGTCTCGCGCATAGTTTTTTTCTTTCTTGAAGTTAAGCCTTTATACGGATATAATCACATTATGAAACAATATACCGCAAACTACATCGACACTTTCATAGAAACGGCCCCTGACTGCCCCGTAAAAAGCGGCGTCGTTCCTCCGGATAAGACGCCGAAGACAATAGCGAGGCAGGAATATGATATGCTGTCCGAAAACCCGTATCGCTATACCTCGGATGATATTATCTACGCGATAAAAGGGGCTCCGAAAGGAACAGACCGCGAGACTTTCTTCTCAAGGGGACAGCCCTGCTTTCGCGCCTCTGCGCTGACAAGACGCTACGGATGGGGCGTTCACAGCGACTTTGAGGGAAAAATCGCTCTTTATGCCGCGGATTCGGATGAGTATAAAAACCTCTCCGAAGACAAAAACACAAAACACGTCCGCGCCATGCGAACCGGCAAATAACGGCTGTTCGCCGAGGCTCAATATAAAAGCGGGAGGGACGCCGGCGGTGATCGACATAACCGTAAAAAACCGTTATAAACTCCACGCGGCTTTATTCGCTTTTCTTTCCTTTCATCTCATCGTTTTCACGCCGGTCTGGTTCATCAACAAAACACCGGCCGCGGCTGTTTGCATCTGTGTTTTGATGCATATAGGCAGCGTCAGATTTAAGTTCGACCGGCCTTTTGAGGCGATCCTGTTTTTTTCGGTCAATTTATATCTGACTTTCGCGTTTTTCGGATATTCCCTGCTGTTTGAAAAAACGCTGTATAAGAACCTCTTTGTTAATCTGCTCACGCTCGGCATGTGTTTTATTTGGACAGGTTATGTCCTTCAATCTTTCCTCGACTTGATAAGCCGGGCGGGCGCGTTCAAAGAAAGCGCCCGCGTTCCGTCCGCCGGCGGTTACAGACTCAAGTGGCTTTTACTGTTCACGATCATGCTCGAAGTGTTTTTACTCTGGCAGCAGGCGTATAATCCCGTCATAATGTCAAACGATTCGTGGGAATATATAGCCGGTTGGCGCTTCGGGGAATACGACTCTTTCCGCTCTCCCGTATACGCGTTTATCATCAACATCATCTGCAGCCTCGCCCCGACAAAGCCCGAGGTCCAATGGATAGCCGTCGTCCAGATAACAGCTTTTTCGGCGCTGCTCGCCACCTGGCTCATGTATCTGCATAAAATACGCATCGCCTATAAATATACGGTCGCCGCCGCCGTCGTTTTGCCTTTGATCCCGTCTTTGGGCCTGCACACCATCGTTATATGGTGTGATTTGGCCTGCGGCATGTCGATGCTTTGGCTTGCTTATGTAACGGTAAGGATCATC
>WRJA01000036.1 GCA_009782435.1 Oscillospiraceae bacterium | reverse complement strand
AACACCGGCAACATCACATTGTGCCTCTATAGCTGTATTCATTGCTTCATTGTTGTATGGATTGTTAAATTCAGTATCAACATAAAAACTACTTACAAGATGGTGGCCTAATTCATGCCCTAAAACCATTGTGGCGTGTTCGCTTGATCTAAAGCGTTCATCATCGGGCATGAAAAGGGCATCATGCTCCCGTGTCTTTGCGTAAATATCATCATCCGTCTGCACATAGCGCACAGGGCGACCGGCAGCTTCGCAGAGATCAGCCAGTTTCTTGTAGATGGTATCATTTGCGTATTTAGGGATTGTCATTACTGCCCGTCCTCCTTGTCCTGTGGCACTTCCAGGCGCTCTATTCGCTCGTCTATGGCCGTGCCAACGAAGGCATTAAGGGATTCGCCCTGGGCCTGTGCGACATCCTGTATGGCTTGTTTGCGGCCTTTGGGAACCCTTATCCGTATATCTTCAACGGATTCTTTCAGATACTTTGCGCTTGCCTTTCTTCGCGCTTCTGTTTGGCCTGTGTATGCGCTTTTCTTGGTTTCATCGGAAGCCATAATATTAGACACTCCTTTCCTATTCTAACAATATTATAGCACAAATCAATATGTGTGTCCATATACATAATAGACAAATGTGAGCCCACATATTCAGGTGATTTGTCAATAGACATATGTGTGTCCATATGCTATCATATAATCAGAAAGGGACAGGGAAGCGGCCTTAAACAAGCCGAAAGCGGAGGCAGACATACCGGTGACGGAGCCATGACCGAGGACATTCCGGACGCCTCCCGCTTCCCGCCCGAGAGCCGGCACTACATTCCCAAGTAGGCCAACGGCGCGAACGGACTCATAGACCGGCTCTCACAAAACAAAAAAGGAGGTACACACAAATGTCAACCATCGAACTGACCGCGAGGATCCGCGAACTCCGCGAGCTGCAAGCCCTCATTGAGGAAGCCAACGCCGAAGCCGAGAACATCAAGGACGTTATCAAAGCCCACATGGGCGACTCTGAGGAACTTCGCGCCGGGACCAAATCAAAAAATTGCATGATCATCGACTTTCCGCTTGCTCTTGATAACATGGGAGAAGTCGCCGCGTTGCCGGCCGAACGGGAGGTGACGGTATGAACGGGGCTACACAGAAACACACATTGACGGTCGATCACTCGGACGGCAAGCTCCAAGTCGCAAGCACACGTGAGAAGCCGGAGCGGCCAAGCGCAATATCACCACTTTTGCGCATTGTTGCCATGATTATGATTGCCGCTGTCATTTGTACAGCATTCGTACTTGTGCGAGGCGACAGAGCGGCGGGACTTATTTACCTTTTTATCAGTGTTGGAGGAATAGGCGCGATTTGCGCGGTGTTGTTCTGCGGACATGACGATTTATAACACACACAGAGACGGGCGGCTTCGGGTAATACCGGGGCCGCCCGCTCTTGATTATAACAGTTTTCAGTCGTTTTTCAGCATGTTGTGAGGTTTTTGTGAGGTTATAGCAATGACAGGTCAATGGTTGCGAAAATAACAAAATCCCTGTAGTTGTTGATAACACAGGGATTTTCTCTGGTTGCGGGGGAAGGATTTGAACCTTCGACCTTTGGGTTATGAGCCCAACGAGCTACCGGACTGCTCCACCCCGCGGTATGATCGCTCATTGCCGCATACTGCGCGCAAAAGCAATTTATATTAACATACGGCGGGCAATCTGTCAAGATAAAGTTTTCGGGGCGTCACCCTTTGAAAAGCGGGAAAAAGCGGCGCCGGAGTGCCGGTGCTGCCGGCAAGGAGCATCTGCGCTCCGGCTGTTGTTGAAAGACTTTAAGACAGGTGCTATAATAACTTGAAAGCAAATATTCCGAGGGGATGAGCACTACCTCTTTGAGAACTGAGGCGCGCGGCGCGCGGCTTTTAAGCCGTATTTCTTGCGTTCTTTCATCCTCGGGTCACGGGTCAAAAACCCGGCGGTCTTGAGCGGCACGCGATAACTCTCGTCCGCAAGCAAAAGCGCTCGAGCGATACCGTGACGTATGGCGCCCGCCTGGCCGGTGACGCCGCCGCCGGATACGGTTGCGTCAATGTCCACCTTGTCTGCGGTCCCGGTGGTGACAAGCGGCTGCCGAACAATGAGCTTTAAGGTTTCGAGACCGAAATAATCGTCCATATCGCGGCCGTTGATCGTGATTCTGCCGGTCCCGCCGGGGAAGAGATGGACGCGCGCGACGGATGATTTTCTGCGTCCGGTCCCGTACAGATACGGTTTTTTGCTTTTGTAAACTGCCATCTTCCCTAAACCTCCCTAAAGAACCCGCAATTCGGGTTTTTGAGCTTCGTGCATATGCTGTGCTCCTCTGTATACCTTAAGCCGGCGCAGCTGCCGGTGTGCGAGAGTGTTTTTTTGAAGCATCCCGTGCACGGCCAATCTGAAAGCAAGTTCGGGCTTTTCCGCCATTAACCTCTTATACCGGACTTCTTTAAGTCCCCCGGGATATCCCGAGTGTGTGCGGTAGAGCTTCTGCTCCGGTTTTTTCCCGGTAAGGACGGCGTTTTCGGCGTTTATGATTATCACGAAATCTCCGCAGTCGACGTGAGGGGTAAAATCGGGCTTCAGCTTGCCCCTAAGCATGTCGGCGGCAAGCACCGCCGTTCTTCCCAGAGGTTTTCCGGCTGCGTCAAGGATATACCATTTGCGGACAACGGCGTCCTTGTTGACCATTGTTGTGGACATATATTCTGCCTCCGTTATATTATGTGTGAGAATCCGCCGGCGATCTTTTCCGAGCCGGCGGAATGAGTTGCGGTTAAGACGCTTAATTTATATACCACTTATTTGCTGTCGTGTCAACACTTCCCGGGCGGAAAATTATTTATTCCGAAGAAAACTCGCGAATACTCTGATTTACTCGCTTTTTCTTTCTGTTACTCAAAATCGATTTTAATTTCGGAGACCGAGAATGGATATTCTGAATGAAATCTGCGGCCTTGTGCGCCGCTGCGCGGATGATTACGATATGATCGAAACCGGGGACGCTGTAGCCGTCGGCGTATCGGGCGGGAAAGATTCTCTTTTGCTTTTGTGCGCCTTGAACAGACTGAGGGAGTATTACCCGAAAAAGTTCACTCTCGAGGCGGTTACCGTTGATTTGGGGTTTGACGGCCCGGACTTCTCTCCCGTCGCCGATTTATGCGCCGGACTGAAAATACCGTACACAGTTATAAAATCAGATATAAAGGAAATAGTTTTTGACGTGCGCAAAGAAGAGAATCCCTGTTCGCTGTGCGCCAAAATGCGGCGCGGTGCGCTGAACGACGCGATTAAGGCGAAGGGAATAAAAAAGCTTGCCCTGGGGCATCATTATGACGACGCCGTCGAAACATTTATGCTGTCTTTGTTGTACGAAGGCAGGATCAGCTGCTTCAAGCCGGTCACTTATATGAGCCGCACGGGAATAACCCAGATACGCCCCATGCTGTATGCGCGTGAACAAAGAATAACGGCAGCTGCCGAAAAGCTCGCGCTTCCGGTCGTATCCAACCCATGCCCTATGGATAAACAAAGCAAGAGATATGAGATAAAAAGCCTTATCAGCCGTCTTGACCGGGATCATCCCGATCCGGCCGGCAAGATTTTCAACGCCATGCAAAGACTGCCGCTTGACGGGTGGGAGGCGGAAGGTCTCAACAGACAGGGAGGGAATCATCTTGAACGGTAAACCGATCGATATCAAAGCCGAGCTGCGCACCATAAAACACACAAGCCTTATGGGCTCCTTCGGCGGGCCGCCGTCCCGCGTCGACTCGAGCGGCGGGAAAATAACCCGCATACGCCCGTTCGACTACACCGAAACGCATGATTGGAAAAGTCTGAACCCCTGGAAGATAGAAGCTCGCGGCAAGACCTTCGAGCCTCCGGATCACACGGTTTTATCCTATATTGCCTTGACCTACAAATCCCGCGTCTATTCGGAAAATCGCGTTTGTTATCCTATGAAGCGCGTCGACTGGGACCCCAAAGGCGAACGGAATACGAAAAACCGGGGCAAGTCAGGATATGAACGCATTTCATGGGACGAGGCCGCGCGGATCATTGCCGGGGAACTTCTTCGGGTAAAGGAAAAATACGGTATGTCCGCCGTATTGGCCGAAGCGGATATGCACGGAGAGGGCAAACACACAGCGCCCTGTCACGGTTGCATGAACAGGCTGTTATCCATGCTCGGCGGTTACACGGTACAGATGCGCAACATGGACAGTTGGGAGGGGTGGGCTTGGGGTGCAAAGCATGTCTGGGGCGGCGAGCCTTTCGGTGAAATGCAGCCGACAGCCAATCTTTACCCCGATATCGCGAAAAACTCCGAACTGCTTTTGTTCTGGGGATGCGATCCCGAGACGACGCCTCTCGGGATGGACGGCATGATGGCGAGCCGTCTGTGTTATTGGCTGACCGAACTCGGGATCAAAAGCGTCTATATATGTCCGGATCTCAACTACGGCGCGGCGGTACACGCGGACAAGTGGATACCTGTTTTGCCGAACACCGACGCCGCCTTGCATCTGGCGACGGCATACGTGTGGCTGACGGAGAATCTGTATGACCGCGCGTATGTTGAAACTCACGCCGTCGGATATGACGAGTTTTTCGGCTATGTTCTCGGCGAGGATGACGGCATACCCAAAACGCCGGAGTGGGCGTCCGAAAAATGCGGCGTGCCCGTATGGACGATAAAAGCGCTGGCGCGCGACTGGGCCGGAAAGGTCGCGAGCATTATACACGGCAACGGCGGACCCGGGATAAGAGGTCCTTTCTCCACGGAACCCGGCCGCCTTGAGCCTATACTCCTCGGCATGCAGGGACTCGGCAAGCCCGGCCGGCATCAGGCCAAGATGATAGAATGGAATCTCTACGCTCCTGTGTATCCGCTGCCGTATCAGGGCAAGGCCGTCTCCCGGCTGCCTATGTTCGGCGAACTTGTAAGACCGGTAGGCTCGTCTGAGGACGACGGCAATTTCAACACTCTCGAATGGTGCTTCCCGTCAACGAGCCGGCACATCCCGCTTATGCAGAAACTCTGCGCCCCGCAAAAAACGCCGCCGTCGCAGTCGATACCGAAATGCCTCGTCCATGACGCCATACTGACCGGCAAGGCTGAGTGGTACGGACTGTATTCTTTCTGCGGACCCGCCGAAGAGCAGTGGCAAAAATATGAATATCCCAATGAAGGCTGTTCCGGGATACACATGATTTGGACCGATTCACCGTGCATGACCACCTGCTGGAACGACGGCTTCCGGTTCGTTAAGGCCCTCACGAGCGAAGAGACGGAATTTGTTTTGGCGCAGCATCCGTGGATGGAAAACGACTGCTGCATGGCCGACATCATCCTGCCGGTCGCCACAAAATTTGAGCTTTCCGACTTGAACGACGACGCCGGCTCCGGGATAGTGACGTCCGTTTACCGCGAACGTCAATCCATACCGCCGATCGGTGAGTCACTGTCGGATTTCGAGGCCGTGGCGCGTATCGCTAAAGCGCTCGGAGAGGATTACTACAAAAAATACACAGCGGACGAAACTCCCGTCGAGGATATAATCAACACGTTTTTTGAGGGCTCCGGAGTGGCGCATTTGGATGTGAACGACGATTTTCACAAAAAGGATATCTTTATATTGCCCTGCGATCCGGACGTGCAAAACAAGGCTCCGGCGGGGCTGTATGATTTTTATAAAGACCCGAAAAACCATCCGCTGAGTACTCCGACCGGCCTTTTGGAATTTACTTCGACCAAAATCAAAGAGCATTTTCCCGACGATCCGGAGCGCCCGCCCTATCCCAAGTGGATAGAAAAAAGCGATCTGCACGACGAGAGGCTGTCGTCAGATCGCGCCGGAAAATATCCTCTGCTTTGCATGTCCAACCACGGCCGTTGGCGCTTTCACGCACAGTGTGACGATATCATTTGGACTCGAGAGATCGAAACGATGAAGATCAAAGCAAAGGACGGATATCTTTATGAGCCGGTTTGGCTGCATCCTCAAGAGGCTGAAAAACGCGGGATCAAGCACCGGGATATTGTCCGAGTGTTCAACGAGCGCGGCGCCGTGCTGTGCGCGGCCTATGTGACTCAGCGCCTTATCTCGAACGCCTGTTATGTGGACCACGGCGCGAGGTTCGACCCGATAGACCCCGCTTATCTTGACCGGGGCGGAGCGATAAATCTCATAAGCCCGACGGCCGTGACCTCAAAAAAAGCGACCGGAATGGTGGTTTCCGGCTTTCTCGTTGAGGTTTGCAAAATCACGGAAAAAGAAATTGAAGAAATGAAGAAAAAATATCCGTGGGCCTTTGCGCGAAAAATCGATCCGGCCTGCGGAGTTTGCCGCGACGGCTGGCTGATCAAATGACTGCCGCACCCGCGCGGATGCTATTATTGACCGTTTCGTTTGATATAGTCGGCGGCGGCTTGCGCTGTTTCGTCGAATTCACTGTGGAGCAAATGTTCCGAAATAACATTCAGCAATTCTCTTGCGGGTCTTGACCACTCTTTTTCTCTCAGCTGCGTCACTATTTCCTTCGCTTTCTTTTTATTATATTCAGCGCACACCGCTTTCAGCTCGCCGAGCTTTTCGATCAAGTATTCACGGTCTTCTTCCGTCGTGGCTTTATTGTCTTCTTCGGAGGTATCCGCAACCGGAACAAGTTCGTTTACAAAATCCCGAAGCGAGAGCAAAAACGCCGGCGTCTCGGACTCAATGAGTTTTATTTCTCCATCGCGCCCGGCTTTCTCAAGCCTCTGCGCGATTTCGGAAAGTTTTGTCTCTCCGACGTTCGCGAGCGCGCTTTTCATCCCGTGGACGTTTATGACATAGGTTTTTATGTTTTCCTCCGACGAATAATCTCCTTTTTCGCTTATCTCGTCCAAAACCGCCAAAGACTTTCTCGCATCCCTCGCGAATATTTCGGCAAAGCGCGGGTCTACGACCGGTTTCTTATTATCTTCGGTCGAAGTATCGCCGCTGTCCGCGCCGGCTCTTTTTGCCCTCGCCGCCTCAAGGACCTCCGGCGGTTGTTTGTCCCTTATATGTTTGTTCAAAACTATATTCAGCTGACGTATATCTATGGGTTTGGAGATAAAATCATCAAAACCCGACTCAAGAAATATCTCCGCCTGACCCGCCAGCGCGTTCGCCGTCAGCGCCACAACCGGGCTCGTATAGCCTGTGCTCCTTATTATCTTCGTCGCCTCGATGCCGTCCATCTTCGGCATCATGTGATCCATGAACACAATGTCATACACATTGCCGCGTTTTATCTTTTCGATGGCCGCAAATCCGCTGTCTGCGGAGTCTACGGTCAACCCGTACGGCGCCATGAGACCTTTCGCCACATATATGTTCGTCTCAACATCGTCCACTATCAAAACGCTGCCGTAAGGCATGGGTTCCCTCGTTATCTGCACCCTCTTCATCTGCATGGTGCCGGCTACATTGAATTGCTGAAGATTATCGGCCAGATCCCTGCCCAAAACACCGGTGTCCGTTTTTCGCTGCGGCAGACGAACGATGAATACCGAGCCTTTGCCCGGTTCGCTTTCAACGTCTATGCTCCCGTTCATCATTTGCACCAGATTCCGCGTGATGCTCATCCCGAGCCCCGTGCCCTCCGTCGTGCGGTTTGCCTCCCTGTTAAACTGCGAGTACTCGTCAAACAGCTTGCTTACCTGCTCTTTTGTCATGCCCTGCCCGGTGTCGCTCACTTTAAAAACGAGCGTGATGTATTCTTCGTTCTTTTTGTCGTCCTCGGGGTATACGGACAGCTTGACCGTGCCTTCCGCCGTGTATTTGAATGAGTTCGACAGCAGATTGTTGAGTATCTGCTTGACGCGCAGCTCGTCGCCTTCAAATACCGAAGGTATGTTCTCGTCGGCGTAAAGTTCGAACTTGATGGGTTTGCCCGCTATGCGCATCATATTCAGCTGCGCTGTGTCGTTTATAAGGCTCGCCGTCTCATATCTGTCGATTATAAGCTCCAATTTACCCGCTTCAATTTTTGACAGATCGAGGATGTCGTTTATTATACCGAGCAGCATGTCGCCGGAGGCGTATATCTTGTCAAAAGCTTCTTTTACCCCGGGGTCAAGAGCTTCGTTTTGGAACTGTATCTCGGTGATCCCCAATATGGCGTTCATCGGCGTGCGTATCTCATGGCTCATGTTGCTCAAAAATTCGCTCTTCGCTTTATTGCTTTGTTCCGCCGCTTCTCTGGCGACGGCGAGGTTCGAGTTTTCGATCATTGCCGAAAACATGCGCCGCAGCATCGTGATCATGGCGAGTACAAAGATCGCGCCCAAGAAAAAAATACAGGCTATAAGCAGATCCTGCGTTCCCGGCACGTCCTCGGAAGTGAAGCCGGCTATGCTTATGATGTAGCCCGCCAGAAAGAATACCATCATCAATAAACAAACCGCGTATATACGATCGCCGAACAGTTTTTCGGCGTTCATCCTTATTTTCAGGTTTATCAAGGATTTACAATATTTGTAAATGCTGAACAGCATGATGATCGCGCCGAAAGAGACAAGTGAAACACACAATACCCGCATATACAGTCTTCCTTTTACAGTTTACAGTTTAAATGAAACAATTCTCAGCTGTGGTATAATGACCGATTTTCGGTCATTATACCACAGCTGAGACGGCCGAGGCAACGAGAAACGATACAAAACCCGCGCTTGACTTGTCACATTTTTATATGTATGCTGACAATGACCGGAGCGTTTGGCGTAATACTTGAGGTTTTTTCAACAAAGGCGATCGACTGCCGAATGTGCGGCGATCGAATACGGAAAGGCGCGGCGTGAAAGAAATTGTCAGGACAAAACACGATCTGTGCACAGGCTGCAACAGATGTGTCCGTGAATGTCCGATGGAAACTGCCAATATAACCTACATAGACGAGGTCGGAAGCATAAAGGTCAAGATAGACTACGAGAATTGTATTGCTTGCGGCCGGTGCATTTTTGCGTGCAAACACGGCGCGAGACAGTATGAAGATGATACAGCCCGTTTTTTTGACGACTTGTCAAAAGGTATGCCGATATCTCTTGTTGCCGCGCCTTCCGTCAGAACTAATATACCGGAGTACAAAAGACTGTTTACATATCTGAAAACCCTCGGCGTCAGAAAAATTTACGACGTGTCTTCAGGCGCCGATATTTGCATATGGGCCCATATCAGGCATATTGAACGCAACGGGCTTTCTCCTTTAATAACTCAGCCGTGTCCCGTTATTGTCGCTTACTGCGAAATGTATCGGCATGATCTGCTGAAATATCTGTCCCCGGTGCAAAGCCCCATCGGCTGCATCGCCGTTTACCTGAAAGAATACGCGGGTCGGAGCGACGACATTGCGGCTTTGACCCCGTGCATAGCAAAAACAAACGAATTTGAAAGCACGAAACTCGTCCGGTACAATATTACTTTTGCCAAACTGCATGAGTATTTGGAGAATAACAACATAAAGCTTCCCGAAGAAGAAACCGGCTTCGACAATGATGCCGAAGCTTTGGGGGCTTTGTTTCCGACGCCCGGCGGGCTAAAAGAAAACATTGAGTTTTTTATGGGAAAAGAACTTCAAATATCCGAGGCGGAAGGCTTTGAAGTATATGATGAGTTGAACGCATACGGCGAAACGCCCGAAGAATTATTACCTGATCTGTTCGATGTGTTGAGTTGTCGAAACGGCTGCAATATCGGCTCCGCCGGCCTTCAGGGCAGGAGTATATTCGCAATCGACAGAATTATGAGCGACAGCAGAAAAGCCGCGACGAAAGGCCGCGACCCGGAATACTTCATGTCACTGTATAAAACCTACGACGATACGCTCGATCTAAAGCGCTTTTTAAGAGAGTACCGGCCGGCTGAGACTGATGTCAGGCAAATAGCCGAGTCGGACATTCAAGATGCGCTTATGCTTTTAGGCAAGGATACCTCCGAAAAGCAAAACCTTGACTGCGGAGCCTGCGGTTCCGGCACATGCCATAACATGGCGAGAAAGATAGCGCTTGGGGTCAACATCCCGCAAAATTGCATTGTTAAGACAATGGATGACGTTAAGCAGGAGCATACGATTAATCTGAACGTACTGGAACAGTTCGAGATGATATGGAAGAGCATTGAAAGCGGTACGGCCATAATCGACGCCGAGACACGTGAAATAATGGATGTAAACCCCATAGCCGCCCGCATGTTTGGCGACACGAAAGAGAGCATGATCGGAAAACCGTGTCAGGATGTGTTCTGCCCCGCGCAGCAATGCCCGATATTGGAACTGAATCAGGTCGTCGACCGCAGCGAGCGGAAATTTGTGAAAGCGGACAGTTCGGTCATCCCCATAATCAAATCGGTGGCGAAGATACGGTATAACGGACGTCCGGCGCTGCTTGAGAGTTTTACCGACATATCTCATATAAGAGAAGCGGATGAACAAAAGCACCTGTTGGAGG
Organism: Oscillospiraceae bacterium; assembly: GCA_009782435.1. Classification (GTDB taxonomy): domain Bacteria; phylum Bacillota; class Clostridia; order Oscillospirales; family Oscillospiraceae; genus WRJA01. Next base: position 10,250 of record WRJA01000036.1, on the reverse strand, counting down.
TGGCAGAACAGGCCAACCGAGCCAAGTCCGCTTTTTTGGCCAACATGAGCCACGAAATGCGCACCCCCATGAACGCTATAATCGGCATGACCGGATTGGGATTGTCCGCCGATGACACCGAACGTATGAAACAGTGTTTTTCAAAAATAAACGATGCGTCGGAACAGCTTCTCGGGGTGATCAACGATGTTTTGGATATGTCCAAAATCGAATCCGGCAAGTTTGAGCTTTCGACCGAACCTTTTAACTTTGAGGAGATGTTGAACCGGACCGTGAACCTGACCGGCGTCCAAGCCGAAAAAAAACGGCAGCTTCTGTCGGTGAATATCGACGGGGCCATACCGAAAATCCTTTTGGGCGATGAGCAGCGCTTGGCGCAGGTAATTACAAATCTGCTGAGCAACGCTGTGAAATTCACGCCTGAGGAGGGGAGCGTTACCGTTAACGCCGGATGCTCGGGAGAGGAAAACGGCGCATGCGTCATTCAAATCGAAGTGTCCGACACAGGGATCGGCGTCAGCCGCGAGCAGCAGGCGCATCTGTTCCAACCTTTCCGGCAAGCCGAAAGCAGCATGACGCGAAAATACGGCGGTACGGGACTCGGTCTGTCCATTTCCAAGAACATTATAGAAATGATGGGCGGCAGCATCCGACTCGAATCCGAACTCGGTAAAGGTGCGACATTTACTTTTACAGTCCCTTTGAAAGCGGTAAATGAGGACAGTAACGACTCAAACCGCCGAACGGACGATATTCGGCAGAATATTGACGGACTCTTTGCGGGCCGCTGCATACTGCTTGCCGAAGACGTGGATATCAACCGTGAGATTGTTACGGCGCTGTTGGAACCGACGCTGATAGAGACGGATTGCGCGAAAACCGGCAAGGAAGCGCTTGAGATGTTTGCGGCGGCTCCCGAAAGATATGATTTGATATTCATGGATATACAAATGCCTGAAATGGACGGGTTGGAGGCGACGCGAAACATCAGGAATCTCGGCGTTCCGGAAGCCGGGACCGTGCCGATAATCGCCATGAGCGCGAATGTGTTTAAAGAAGACGTTAAAAGCTGCCTCGAAGCGGGGATGAACGCTCACCTCGGAAAACCGCTGAGTTTTACCGCGGTTTTGGATACGCTTCGCACATATTTGCCGACGAGTACTGAGCCCTTCGACAAATAAAGCCGCTGCGGCCGGGACGGTCGGGTCAGCGATTCCGGCGGATTACGTTATTGTTATAGGGGGGAATATTATGAGGCGCATTGGGATTCTCTCTGCGGCGGCATTATTTTTTTTCCTTATTACCGGCTGCGCAGAATCTGCCGGACCGGACTTTGTGCAGGATTCGATAAAGACATACAGAGACATTCCCGGATTGACCGTAGAAGAGATATCAGAGATCGAAAAACTGACTTCAAAACGGGATTTTTTCAGTTACGGAGCCTGTTTGGCTACAGAGGCGTTTGAATTGCCGGACGGCTCTCTTTCGGGTTTTGCAAGTAAGTTTTGCGATCTTTTATCCGAACTGTTCGAGACGGAATTCATTCCGGAGATATACGATTGGGATATACTGATCGCAGACCTTGCCTCGGGCGCCGTTGATTTTACGGGAGAACTGACCGCAACTGAGGAACGCATGAAAATCTACGGCATGTCGCTGCCGATTGCGGAGCGTATGTTACGTATATTCACTCTCACCGATTCCGAAATAGAGACCGAAGCTGACGTAAATGATTTGAAACTTGGTTTCTTAACAGATTCCGTCACGGCGGATTCTGTTTTGGAGTCATATAACCTGACGTTTGAATGCGTCGACGTTGACAATTACGAGGCCGCCGCCGCAATGCTTAATTCCGGTGAGATAGACGCTTTTATCGAAGAAGCTGTTGCCGACCCCGCGTTCAGTGAATACGATTTTATAAAGTCGCGTGTCTTTTTTCCCATGGTACACGATCCTGTCTCAATGACCGCAGCCGACCCGGAGCTTGCCCCTCTTATTTACGCGGTCAGCAAATATATTGAGGCCGGAGGATTTGACAGGCTTTATGAACTGTACAGAGAAGGAGATTTTGAATACTCAAAGTATAAGCTGAACAAATCGTTCACCGACAAGGAAAGAGCGTATGCGGACGATTTGATCAATCGGGGGGCGGCGGTGACAGTCGCATACGAACACGACAATTATCCCGTCAGCTTCTATAACGAAAAAGACGGCGAGTTTGAAGGTATCGCCGTGGATGTCCTGGCCGAAATAGGCAGGCTTACGGATATTCGGTTTGAGCCGGCGGCTTCAACGGACGAGACATGGGCGGAAATATTCGAAAAGCTGAATTCGGGTGAGGCCTGTATGGTACCGCAGCTGTTATCCTCCGGGTCATATAATGACAGCTTACTATGGGGCGCGTCCCCTTATGCGCACTCTCATTTCACGCTTATGTCGAAATCGGATTATCCGAATCTGGAATCTTATCAGGTTTCGCGCAGGACGGTGGGCGCATTAAGAGGCTCGGGGATAATCGACGTATTCCGTGAATTTTTCCCGGACCATGAGACGCTTGTACTTTATGATACCCGATACGACTGTTTGGACGCCTTGGAGCGCGGCGAGATCGACCTTTTGATGGCATCTGAGTATATGCTGCTCATGCAGATCAACTATCGTGAAAAAACAGGCTTTAAGATCAATTTGAAATTAGACTCGCCGCTTGATTCCCGATTCGGCTTTGCCGGCGGCGAGGAAGTCTTATGCTCCGTTATCGATAAAGCTCAGCAATATGTGAACACCGGACTTATAGAAATGAATTGGACGAGCCGCAGCTTCGATTACACCAAGAGGCTCGCGGAAGAAAGCGCGCGTTACCTGACGATCTTCCTAATAATCATGTTCTTCGTTTTGGCGGCGACTGTGTTCATGCTCCTGAAAAACATAAAACTCAGCAAAAAATTGAGGGAAATAGCCAATTACGACGCGTTGACCGGTATTTACACCAGACGCTTTTTTACGGAACTCGCTTCTTTCCAGATAGCGAGATCCGTCAGGACCGGCGTCGATTGTTTTATTATTATTTTCGACTTGGATCATTTTAAATCGGTAAACGACACTCACGGGCATCAGGCAGGCGATGAAGTGCTGCGGGAAATGGCAAAAAGAGTGAAGAAAACGATTCGCCCCTATGATATTCTCGGACGATACGGCGGGGAAGAATTTATTATTCTGATGACCGATGTAAGAGATATCAATAAGGATAACGCGATATTCGCCGTTGAACGCATCCGGCAGGAAATATGCAAAACGCCGGTAGACTTTGAAAAAATAAAGATACCGATATCCGCGAGTTTCGGAATCTCCTATGCGGCGCCCATGTTCGATTTGCCTACCGCGACAAAACACGCTGACAAGGCGCTTTACACAGCGAAAGAAACGGGCCGGAATAAAGTCGTTTTCAGTGAAGCGGACAATAAAAGCGAACAGGCGGATCGGTGACCGGTAGATCCGGCAATGATCCGCCTGCGCTCGTTTCGGTCACAGGCTTTCAAAATTGTATCTGTTACGTCCCGTTTGCTTGGATTTATAAAGCATGTCGTCCGCTTTTTTAACATAATCATCCGAACTCTGCATATGATTTACGGTTCCGAGCGTTGCCCCGACGGATACGGTGACGCAGCTCGCCGCCGTACTTTTTTTATGCGGCAGGTTCAGCTCCATGACGTTTTCGAGCAGCTTGTTCGCGATCATGCGCGTGCCGTTCTCATCGGTATTCGGCAGGACTACGACAAATTCCTCGCCGCCGTAACGAGCGATAAAATCGTCAGCTCTCGTAATGCTTTTCGAAAGCGCTTCCGCGATTTTTCTCAGGCAGTTGTCTCCCGCGCTGTGACCGTATGTATCGTTGTATTGCTTAAAGAAGTCTATATCGATCATCAAGAGGCTGAGCGTACCGCCCATGCGGGATAATGAAGCGATGAGCCGCTTTGTGCTCTCGTCAAAAAACCTCCTGTTGTATATACCCGTAAGAGCGTCATAATACGCTTTGTCGATCATCTTTACTATGGGAGATGAAATTCGCCTCGCTGCAAACGATATGATCAAGGTGCCGAGCAGCAGTATGCCGGCGGTTATCAGGCCTCCGGTCATAATAAAAGCCCATACCGTATTGGTTTTTTCGGTCAGAAACTGCCCTGCGAACAGCATGCCCCGGATTTCTCCGATTCCGTCTCTGAGCGGGATATATTTTGTCAGCATATTGCGGTTCAACAGGGAAAACTGTCCGGTCACGTCACCGCCGGCCATGACCGAGCGGCCGACCGACTCCGGAGCCGTCATACCAACTGCGCGCGTGCCGTCGGAGTTGAGCAGGGTTGTGGCAACGCGGACATTATCAATGTATACCGTATGTTCGCAGCCTGAAATGTCTTTCAGTTTGTCGACAAATACTTCTGTGTCAAGACGGAAGCCCACGACGACGACGCCGAGCATCTTATCGTCTTCGTTAAATATCGGTGTTCCGGTATTGGCCGAAATCCTGACGGTATCTCCTTCCCCGCGCTCCACCGCCGTACAGATCGTCCCCGAAAGCGCCGTCTTAACGCTGAGCATTTCAGACAGGTCCTCGCCGTTTATCTTCCTGGAGTCTGTGCGCACGAGAGTTATTCCGTTAATATCGGTAACGATACACAGATCCGCGCCGGTTTCCGAATACAGTCTCATCGCCCGGTTCATAAGGACGTCCGGGCCGTCGTTCTCAATGGAGCTTATGAGTTTGGCGTCATGTGCAAAATACAGCGCCGTGATATATGATTCGTCTTCCAATGTTTTGATCTCGTTCATCATCTCCTGAACGGCCTCGTCCAATTTATCCTCAATACTCGAGTTGACATAATTTGAGAATTGTATTATGTCGGAGGCAAGAATTGCCGCCGCCACAACAACAGCCGTAATGATCATCGGTATCAGGATCCTTGCTCTGACAGACATGAATACGCTGACCTCCCTGAGATGTTTTCCGGCGGAGAAGCATTGCCGGTTATAAATCACGGATATTTTACACCGGACGGCCGAATCGGGCAATATTTTTTGAATAATATCGTCATCCGTACAATTCGTTTGAATCCATAAGCCGTATGACGACGTCAAAGGTTTCGCCGTTTCTGAAAATCGTCAGCACCATCTCGTCTCCGACAAAGAGCTCGTCTTTTATATCGTTTACCTCTTCTGTCGTTGTTACCTGAACGCCGTTTACGGCGGTTATGATATCGCCCGGGCGTATGCCCTTGAAATACGCATCCGACACGCGGACAACGGAATCTACATAGAGGCCGTCCGGCAGGGAATAATAAACCGAGGCTGAGGCAGGTATGGTCCCTATGGTGACGCCTATACTCGGACGCCCGGCTATAAAGCCGTTTTTGATAAGCTCATCCGCCACGAGTTTCACGGTCGCGGTGGGAATGGCAAAGCCGATCCCCTCAATGCTCGAGTAGTATGAAATCATTTTCATGTTGGTGATCCCGATCACCTGCCCGTACATATTTATGAGCGGTCCGCCGGAATTTCCCTCGTTTATGGCGGCGTTGGTCTGCAGGAGAGTCATCGTAGCGCCGTTATGAGTCACATCCCTGTTGATGGCCGAAACTATGCCGTCAGTCATCGTTCCGCGGAGGTTTTGCCCCAGCGGGTTGCCGATAGCGACGACTCCGTCGCCGACTTCAAGATCGTCGGAATCGCCGAATTCGGCGCACGGCAAACCTGTTTCGTCGATCTTGAGCACAGCGAGATCGCTGCGGGTATCAAGCCCGACCAGCTTTGCTTCAAATTCCCGGTCATCCTCGAGCGTTATCGTAACTGAGTTTGTTCCCTCAAGTATATGCGCGTTGGTCAAAATATACCCGTCCGCTGTCATTATTATGCCGCTTCCCCAATAATACCTTGAATCCGATACCCCGGCGGTGACCGCGACTACGACGCAGCTGCATTTCTTGTAAATATCGCTGTAACTCAATTTGTCACCGAAAGGAGCGGGCGTGAGCGTCAAAACGGCGTCGCCTCCCGGTTCGGTTTTCGGAATGCCGGTGGTCCCTGAAGTCCGCTCCCCGTAATACTCCTCAAAAAATTCGCGGTAGTTGCCCTCCCGCTCGCCGGGTGAGTAAGGATTGTACGGACGTTGTATCGACGGGAAGCGGAAATCGCCGCCGTATATCGGGTCGGCTCCCGGCTTCATAAAAACCAGCGCCGAAGCGATAATGAGGACGAGAACGCTGGCGGTTATGGTCACCGCTTTCATCGCCGTATGTTTTTTCGCGGGCCGGTATTCGGGCGGCCGGTACGGGGAGTACCGGAAATAAGGCGACTCGGCATTGTCTCCGGCGGAGTTTTCGCCGGCGCCTCTGCCGAAGTTCCCGTTGTTGAAATCGTTGTTTTCCATAAAACTGCCCCCTTGAGATTGATAGGTTGTTTTCCGGAGCGGAAAATGAAAAAACCGCCGCGCCGGACCGGTCGCGAGAGCACAGAGATCTATTGCTTCACCGCGGGTCTTAAAGTCAGCGTAAAGATAAATTCGGTAGTGCCGTGCCCGGCCGTAACGAAAATATCTTCCTCGTGTTTGTCCAATATGGCCTTAACTATATACAGGCCGAGACCGACGCCGTCCCTGTCTTTTGAGCGTGAGCGGTCTGTTTTGTGGAACCGGTCAAATATCAGCGGAAGCTCGTTTTCCGGAATGGTTTCCCCGTGGTTTTTGACGGAAACGTATGCTTTCGGACCCTGCTTCCTCAAAGACAGTCCCAATTCCGAGTTCTCCTCGGAGAACTTGATGGCATTGTCGAGTATGTTAAAAATGACTTGGGTTATCGAGTCGGCGTCTCCCGAAACGATTATTTCCTCTTCGGGAAGCCGCGCGTCTACGGTGAGTTTTTTTGCGGTTATCTTGCTCTCAAAAGTGAGCAGTGTGCGCCTTAACAATTCGGATATGTCAAAACCGGTCTTTTTAAGTTCTTTTACGTCCCCGGAACGAATCTTTGTCATATCCAACATCCGGCGGACGAGGCGGGAAAGCCGCGTCGTTTCCTCCGCTATCACGGCAAGATATTTTTCTCTGTTCTCAGGCGGTATGGTGCCGTCCAAGATTCCGTTGGCGAAGCCCGAGATCGTGGTCATGGGCGTTTTTAATTCGTGAGACACATTTTCGATAAACTCATTTCTGAGTTCCTCGGATTTTTCCAAAGACTGCGCCATTGCGTTGAACGCTTCCGTCAGTTCAAAGATCTCCTTGTTACGGGTATCCGTTTTAACGCGCACCGAATAATCTCCCCGGCCGAAACGCACGGCGGCGGCGGCGGTTTCATTTAGCGGTTTGGCGGTATGCCGGGAAGTGAAATATGACAGTATGAGAGCAATGAGCAAAACGGATACGGCGACGACGAGAAATAAATTCATGAATTCCCGCCACGCCATTGAGATTCGGGCGTTTTCCGACGATACGAAAACATAGCCCGCCGGCGTATTATCGGCCGATTGCAAAACAGGCATGACTGCAACGTAGTGGATGCCGGAAAAAAATCCTTCCAGATCCGTCAAAGCCTCAATGCCGTGGCGGTCATGAAGCACTGCCATGACTCCGTCGCCTAAATATTTACCCATGTGAGGACAAGCGATCTCCATATCCGAGCAAGATATGACACAGCCGTCGAAATCGGTGATGAATATCAGATTGCCCGTCGTTCGGGCTATGGTGCTCAGCGACATTCGCAACTCCCAGCCGTCCAATTCTCCGGACAGACTGAAGGCGGCGGCGGTCCTGACCACTTCGCCGGCGTTCGCGTATATGCCGGCGCGCCTTTCGCTCACCATGAAGTTGCGACCGAGAAAAACAAAAACGGTTCCCAAAATAAAAAAGCTGATAAGCACCATGCCCGCTGTGGCCGTGAAGTTCTTGAAGTATGTGCTTCTCATTTTGTCCCCTCAAAGCAAAAGACAGTCATACGCCGCTTTGCCGCCCCGCGAGTTCGAATTTGTATCCCACGCCCCAAACGGTCTTGAGCGACCATTTTTCGGATATCCCTTCAAGTTTCTCCCTGAGACGTTTTATGTGTACGTCAACGGTTCTTGAGTCGCCGAAATAGTCAAATCCCCATACCTCGTCCAAGAGCTGGTTTCTTGTGTATACCCTGTTCGGGGACGAGGCCAAATGGAAAAGCAGTTCCATTTCTTTCGGCGGCGCATCCACTCTCCTGCCGTCAACGATAAGATCATAGGAGTCCAAATCGATGATCAGCTTGTCAAATCCCAGCCTTTTCGACCCGTTTTTTTCCTCGCTCTCGGATCGGCGCATGACGGCGTGTATACGGGCGAGCAGTTCTCTCACCTCGAAGGGTTTGACCACATAATCGTCAGCTCCCGTCTCGAGACCCGAAACCTTGTCGTCGGTCTCGCCTTTCGCCGTGAGCATTATTACGGGTGTTTTTGAGAACTCACGTATTTCGCGGCATACCCTGCGGCCGTCTTTTACGGGAAGCATGATATCAAGAATGATGAGATCGGGGGCGAGTTCGGACGCCATACTGACCCCGGTGCCTCCGTCCGCGGCGATGTATACGGTAAAGCCGTCCTTTTCCAAATAGAGCCTCAAGAGTTCGGCGATATTGACGTCGTCTTCGATCACCAGGGCTTTTCCGGGCATGCGCGTCGCTCCTTTATCGTCAGATCGTCCGCTTGAGCGCGGCCGGGTCTTTATTATATAACCGAGGCGCGGGATAAAGGTTAACAAAGTGTTAATACCGCTTATGATTAAAGTATATCACATGAAAAATGATTAGTCCTTGCTTTTTTTTGTGTTTTCAGCTTTAATAATCTTAAAATAACGACCGGAGCCGCGCGTTAACAAAGGTCCTCGGCGAAAGGAGAAAAACGGCGCAGTGAGCGAAGCCGGCGAATTTCATATTTATTTTACTCAGCCCCGCGGCCGGCGGGGATCGCGCGAGGCGCTTTATGAAGCGCTCGCTTTTTATACCGGCCGCGCCTTTACCGAACCTGAAATACAGAAAGAAAAAGAGGGGAAACCTTTTTTTTCGGACCCTTTTTTGCCGCAATTTTCGATAACGCACAGCGGAGACTATTGGATGTGCGTATTCGGAGAACAAAGGGTTGGGATCGATCTGCAAATACACAGGGCCTGCAGGACCGGGGCGATCTCAAAACGGTTTTTCGCGCCGGAGGAACGCCTTATGTCGGAGAAATCCGGATACCGGGATTTTTTTCCGATATGGGCGGCTAAGGAGAGTTATATCAAATACACCGGCAGAGGGCTCAGCGAAAAGCTTTCGGGCTTCAGCGTTGTCAATTCGGGCGTTATAAGCGGAGAGGGCTTGGATCTCGACATAAGACCGCTGCGGTTTTTGCCCGGATACAGCTTATGCGTTTGCTCCGAAAAAACGGATCGCGTCTTTTTTACGGATATTGCCGCGCTGAAACCCCGTGCGGGAGGTGAATGAAAAGGATATGGAATTCTGCGTGCCTTGTTTATTCGGTCTTGAGGGACCGACGGCAGATCAATTGCGCCGGCTCGGGTCGGACAATGTGCGCGCCTCAAACGGAGCGGTCAGGTTTTCCGGAGACGGGACAGATATGGCGAGGGCAAATATTTCACTGCGCTGCGGCGAGCGGGTCTTGATCGAACTCGGGAGCTTTGAGGTACTGAGCTTCGATGATCTGTTCGAAGCTGTCCTGCGTCTGCCGTGGGAAGATTTCATACCGCGAAACGGGAGCTTCCCGGTGAAAGGACACAGTCTCAATTCCAAGCTTTTTTCCGTGCCCGCCTGTCAAAGCATCATAAAAAAAGCGGTCGCGGAAAGACTTAAAAAAACATACAAGCTCTCTGTCTTCCCGGAGGACGGCGCTCTTTTCCGCATTCAATTCATGATCATGAAGGACACGGCGACCCTGTATCTCGACACGAGCGGAGCGGGTCTGCACAAGCGCGGTTACAGGCCGGCTCACGTTAATGCGCCGCTTCGGGAGACGCTTGCCGCGGCATTGGTCTCTTTCGCGAAATACCGCGGCAAGGGCAGTTTCGCCGACCCCTTCTGCGGCAGCGGGACTATCGCGATCGAAGCCGCCTTGGCGGCCTTGAACCGTGCGCCGGGGATAAACAGGAGCTTTTCGGCGGAGGATTGGGGATGCTTTGAAAAGAGGATATGGTCCGACGTCCGCGAAGAGGCCGCAGCCGCGGAATACAGCGGGAGCTATGAGATATCAGC
>WRJA01000035.1 GCA_009782435.1 Oscillospiraceae bacterium | reverse complement strand
TTTCATAAGGGCTTCCCGAACGTCCCTCGGATATGCCGGTAAAACGTATGGGGTCTCCTGTCTTAGCTTCGACTTTTATAACATCCGCCCCGAACTCGGCCAAAAATCGCGCGCAAGCCGGCACGGCGACGAAGGTGCTCATTTCGATCACACGAATGCCTTTCAGCGCTTTTTCCATATCGCATTCTCCTTTCACAGTCCGTTAACTACACAATCGGGCCTCCGACCTCCGGCGACGGCCTCAATATTTCTTCTCATATGCTCATAAGCTCGTTTGAAACTGCCTGTCGTAATGCCTGCGATATGCGGAGATAAGGCTACGCGACTGCGTATTTCTTCCGTTAGTAAAACGAGGAAAGGATTATCCGCCGTTACGGGTTCGGGTGAAAGCGTGTCCGAACCGAAGCCACCGAGTTTTCCCGATTTCAGCGCGGCGGCAACTGCTGCATGATCTGCTAACTCACCGCGCGAAGTGTTTATCAGTATTGCCCCTTGTTTAAACAATTTCAGAGTATTTCCGTTAATCATGTTCACTGTTTCGGGCGTGACCGGGACATGCAGAGATACGATGTCACTCGAGGCATAGAGTTCATTGAGCGGCAAAAAAACCGCGCCTTCCGCTCTGCAATCTCCAGAACGTCTGTAATAATTTATATCACAACCGAATGGCCTCAGTAACGCGGTAAGCTCTTCGGCTATCGCGCCGAAGCCTACAAGACCGACTTTTAAGTCACTCAGTTCAGTCAATCCGTTTTTAAAGTAGGATATTTTTGCCTCGATCTGTGAACCGGCATAAACCATGTCTTCATTATGCCTGAAGTTTTTTATAAGAGCTAACATCAATAATACAGCCTGCTCAGCGACGGGCTTAGCGTTCATTCCTGCGTTATTGCAAACAAAAATGTCGCTTCGCCGCGCTTCTTCAAGGTCGATTGCGTTAAATGCCACACCTTGTGAGTGTATCAGTTTTAATTCCGGCATATTCTTTATGATTTCCGGCCCTATTTTCATAACAGCGTCGACAATAAGGACTTGTGCTTTAGTTGCTGTGACTGTATCCGGGTCCGGTATACCGTTTCCCAAATGAACAAGCTCAAATCCGGCGTCTTTCCAGTCGGAGCAATTGTCAAAATTCTCTCGGTTTATTAATAAAGCGATTTTCATCCGGGGACCTCCTTTATTATTTTAAAAACTTCATACCGTTCTTTATGCGGCAATACTGCCGACTTTTAAAGGTCGATCCTGATACTCCTCATGCTTATTACAGTTTACCGACCTGAATTGACGATGTCGAACATTGTCGATGCAGGGTATAATATTGCTTATATGAAAATAAAGACATCGGAAATTAGTAAAGATTCCCGATGCCTTTATTTTAGGTTTCGGAGTTTACTCCGTTTCCTTCATCTTAGCAAAACAGTCGCTGCAATACACGGGTCTGTCGCTTCTGGGTTCAAACGGTACTTTTGCTTCTCCTCCGCATTCGGCGCAAGTCGCGGTAAAATACTCCCGCGGACCGCGCGCCGCATTCTTGCGGGCATCGCGACAGAATTTGCAACGCTGCGGTTCGTTTTGAAAACCGCGCTCCGCATAGAACTCCTGTTCACCGGCAGAGAAAATAAACTCCGCCCCACACTCTTTACACACCAGAGTTTTGTCTTCGTACATTTTTAATCCTCTCTTTTGAAAATACTACCCTTTAGGGCTATATGCGTTCAGCTTCAGCCGAAATCGCCGAGATTAAGGTGCCGCGCCAGTTTTTTTTTGATTCGCTGCACGGCGTTATCAACAGATTTTTGCGGTCTGTTTACCCGATCAGCCATTTCTTTATAGGTAAGACCGTCTAAAAACAGCCTCAAAATCTGCGCTTCAAACTTTGATAACCACCGCGAATATGTTTTAATGATTTCGTCCGCACTCTCTCGGGCCAGCACCTGTTCTTCGGGGATTCGCCGAAATTCTTTGGGAAAATCAGCCTCACGGGAAGATTTTTCATAAGAAAGGATCTCGTCCAATGATATTCCGTCATTAAGAGGGGCATGCTTCAAACGCAGAGAGGATTTTACAGCGGTAATTAAACGATGTTTTATGCACATTTCCGCATATGATCTGAACGGCGCACCGGTATTTGAATCAAATCCGCGAACGGCATACAAAAGTCCGAGCATCCCCTCCTGCGTGAGATCTTCACTGTCTCCGCCGGCAAGGAAATAGGGTCTTGCGCATACTCTTACCAGTCTTGAATACCTGATCGACAGCCGGTCTTCGGCAGTATTATCTCCTGCGGCAGCCATCTTTTGCAGATTTTCATCGCTTTGTTCATCATACAGAGAAATATTTCCCATTATACATTATTCCATTATTAAAATTATAAAACCGGTTTACAATAATGTCAAGGATTTTTGTTAAAATATTAATTGATCTGCGGTTTTGAGCGTGATTTTATTACTTTAGTCAAGTATTTCGCACATGAAATTACATCAGGTTCATCCTCTGCCTCCACCATGATCCTGATTACGGCTTCTGTACCGGACGGTCTGACGAGTATCCTGCCTTTTTCTCCGAGCCTGCTTTCCTCACGAGCAATCGCTCCCAAGAGTTCCGGATCCGACATCAGAGCTTCTTTCGCTTCATTACCGCCCGGGATCGTAACATTCTCCAATATCTGAGGATATTCTCGTATTTCGCTCACCATTTCGGATGCCTTGCCGCCGAAAGAAGAAAGAGCGCTTAATAATTTAACAGCGGCGAGCTGTCCGTCTCCCGTCACTGAGTCATCCGAGAATATGATGTGACCGGATTGTTCACCTCCGAGGTTATAACCTCCTTCAAGCATTTTTTCAAGGACGTATTTATCGCCGACGGTCGTACGAAGTATTTTTATACCCTCATTTTCCAAATATTTTTGAAAACCCATATTAGACATTATCGTTACAACAATACTGTTGTGCTTTAGTATTCCTTTATTTTTCATATCGACGCCGCAGATAGCCATGATCTTATCACCGTCAATGATATTACCGTTTTCATCCGCTGCAAGGCATCTGTCGGCGTCTCCGTCAAATGCCAATCCTATATCAAAATCCCCGGCGGCAGTAAGTTTTCTCAACAAACGAAGATCGGTCGACCCGCATTTGTTATTAATGTTTACTCCGTCCGGGTGTTCTTTTATAAAATCGACCTCGATCGGAAATTTTCCGAATATTCTGCTTGCCGTCACCGCTGCCGCGCCGTTTGCGCAGTCCATCAAAACTTTTAATCCTTTTATAGGTGCTTCGGCGCTTTTAATGACATGGGCTATATATCGCTCTGTGTAGTCGTTATTGTTGCCGAGTACGCGTCCGACTTCCCTTCCTGTCTTGTTTACGAGTCTCTCTTCATGTTTAAGCAGTTCTTCGATTTTCGACTCAATCTCATCGGAGAGTTTAAACCCTTTGCTGTCAAATATTTTTATTCCGTTATATTCAAAAGGATTGTGTGAAGCCGATATGACTATCCCCGAATCGGTCCCGCTTTCGCGAGTGATAAAAGCTACCGCCGGAGTCGGAACTATGCCGAGCCTTAAAACATCCGCTCCGGCGGTGCACAGGCCTGCGATCAAAGCCGCTTCGAGCATGTCTCCCGAAATGCGTGTATCTTTCCCTATCGCAAAAACCGGCCTTCCTCCGCCAATACCTTCGGATAACACCATGGCCGCCGCTTGTCCGGTCTTGAACGCAAGTCCGGAGTCCATTTCCGCGTTGACTATCCCTCTTATTCCGTCAGTGCCGAAGTATTCTCCCATTCAGACGTTTCCTTCCGATAACTGTATTTCATATTGCATATCGCTCTTAAATTCAAGACCGAGATGTTCGTAAGCCTTGCGCGTTACGCAGCGTCCTCTCGGAGTACGCGTTATAAAGCCCTGTTGCAGCAGATAAGGCTCATATACGTCTTCAATGGTAACAGGTTCCTCGTTAACGGTCGCCGCGAGGGTTTCAAGTCCCACCGGCCCTCCGCCGTAGTAGTCAATTATTCCGGCAAGCATTCGACGATCAACGGAATCAAGCCCTTTTTCATCCACTTCAAGGCGTGTTAACGCTTCGTCCGCCACCTCTTTTGTGATAACTCCCGATGCGCAAACCTGAGCGAAATCACGGACACGTTTCAGCATTCTGTTCGCGATTCGCGGTGTTCCCCGGCTTCGCGATGCAATCTCAGCAGCTCCCTCACGATCAGTTTCTATGCCGAGTATTCCTGCGCTTCTGATAACAATAAGCATTAATTCTTCAACAGAGTAAAGGTCAAGCCTGAAAGTGACACCAAATCTGTCGCGCAACGGGGCGGTCAATTGCCCGGAGCGAGTTGTCGCGCCAATCAGCGTGAACCTCGGAAGATCGAGCCTTATTGAATTTGCTGACGGCCCTTTGCCTATTATGATGTCTATTGAGTAATCTTCCATCGCAGGATAAAGAATCTCCTCGACAGTTCTGTTCATGCGGTGTATTTCGTCAACAAATAAAATATCGTTTTCCTGCAGATTTGTCAAAAGAGCTGCAAGATCTCCTGCTTTTTCAATCGCAGGGCCGCTTGTTATCCGCATGTTAACGCCCATTTCGTTCGCAATTACTGAAGCGAGCGTGGTTTTACCCAAACCCGGCGGGCCGTGCAAAAGCACATGATCCAATGCTTCACCGCGTATTTTTGCCGCTTCCGTAAATACTTTCAGATTATCTTTTATTTTTTCCTGACCGATGTACTCGCTGATACGACGCGGTCTCAGAAACGCTTCTGCGGCGTCTTCGGTAAGTATTCGGGCCGAAGTGACTATTTCTTCCTCGGGAGGCTGTGAGTAGTTTATGCTCATTTTTAGCGTGCCTCCTCATTTTATCATTTTTCTCAGGGCTTCTTTTATCATTTCTTCAAGACTATGTCCGTCTTCTTCAAAGCCGCTCAGAGCATTTGCTATTTCCGCCGGATTATAGCCGAGAACCGCCAATGCCTGAGAAGCGTCATTGAGTTTTCCGCCTCTTAAAACTGCGGTTGTTTTATCACTCGGAAATATGATATCTTCAGTCTCTTTTGACACCTTGTCTTTAAGCTCCAAAATAATACGTTGAGCTGTCTTTTTGCCTATACCGGGCGCCGCAGTGAAAACCAATTCGTCTGCTTGTATTATTGCCATTGCAATACGCTCGGGAGTCCCGGACGAAAGAATCGAGATCGAGGCTTTTGGTCCTACGCCTGAGACACTTATAAGCATTTCAAAGAGACGTTTTTCGTTCAGCGTGGCGAAACCGTAAAGGTCGAAGCAATCCTCGCGAACATGCAGATATGTGTAGAGTTTTGCCCGTTCTCCTTTTTTGAGCTTTGACAGAGTGTTGACAGATGTACTGACGGCATAACCGACTCCCGAACAGTCAATAACAGCCAGATACGGAGCCGTATCGGTCACTTCTCCTTCTATGTGGTAGAACACGGCGCTTGCACTCCTTCAAGATCAAGTAATGATGCTGAGCTTCTCGCATGACAAAGCGCTACGGCAAGAGCATCCGCAGCGTCGTCCGGTTTCGGAGCGGATTTCATTTTGAGTATCCTGCGCACCATGTCTTGCACCTGATTCTTATCAGCTCGTCCGTAGCCGGTAACCGCAAGTTTAACTTGAAGCGGCGTATATTCCTTTATTGGTATCAATGACCTGCAGCCTGCCAAAAGAATAACTCCCCTGCCGTGCGCCACTGAAATCCCGGTAGTGATGTTTGTGTTAAAAAAAAGCTCCTCAACAGCCATGACATCCGGACTAAAAGCGGATATCAACTCAGTCAGGTCGCAGAAAATCCGGTCAAGCCTTGAGGATAGGCTTGTGCCGGCTATTGTGCGGATAACGCCCCATGTAACCGCTGTTTGCTTGTTTTCTTTCGAATCCACTATCCCGAAACCAACGTCGGCGATCCCGGGATCTATGCCAAGTATGCGCATTTTGCCTCCGATTCGGCTTTCTGAATATCAAGCTCTGGGGTGGGCTTTATTGTAAATTTCCTTAAGCTGTTTTTTAACAAGTTGCGAATATATCTGTGTAGAACTGATATCCGCATGCCCGAGCATTTCTTGTATCGACCGGAGATCGGCCCCGTTTTCTAAAAGATGTGTTGCGAAAGAGTGCCTCAGCATATGCGGCGTTATGTCTTTTTCTATCTTCGCTTTAGCTTGATAGGTTTTTATTATTTTCCAAAACCCCTGTCTGGACATACGTTCTCCGTTTATATTTACGAAAAGAGAAGCTTCAGAAGGACCGGCGATCATTCTTGGGCGCACATATTCAATGTATTCGGACAAGGCTCTTATGGCAGCCGGATATAATGGGATGAATCTCTCCTTGTCGCGCCCTCGGCATTTTATGACTCCCGCCGTTATGTTGACGTCATCCAGATCAAGCGCCGTCAGTTCACTGACGCGTATCCCCGTAGCGTACAGCAGCTCCAGCATTGCCTTGTCTCTGTATCCCTTTAGGTCGTTGCATTCCGGCTGTTCCAACAAAAGCTCTACTTCAGCGCCGGTCAGTACTTGCGGAAGCTTTTGCGCAGTTTTATCGGAAACGATCTTCTCGGCGGGATTCTTTGATACTGATCCCGACGCCTCCAAATAGGCGTAAAAATTCTTAATGGATGAAAGTGCCCTTGACACCGATGAAACGGATTTTCCTTCTGACTTAAGCCACGTTATGTAATCCTTCAGTTCATTTTCTCCTGCTTCCTCATAAGAACACTCTGTACGCTTCTCAAGATATGACCCGAATTGCCTGATATCGCGCAAATATGAACTGAGGGTGTTTTTTGTTGCTTTCTTTTCGTTTGTCAGATAATTCTCATATTCATCGAAACAACCGGAATACCGCATCAAAATACACTTCCCGTAAAAATATTTTTATCGCCGATAATTTACATAACACGGCAATCCCGAAACAGTGACAATATAATATAAATCCCGATTGTAATCAATACCTTTTCCGAAACAACATTATTTTCGTCATCTTTTCCAAAAACAGGCTCTGCCCGGCAGTTGAATATCACCACCGGGCAGAGTTAATCTGATTCCCGATAAACTCCGGCTCGTGTCTATTTGGGTTGTTCTGCCGAAGCGCCTCCAACGGAAGAAACTGCACCTTTAAGTATTTGCAGGCGCACCCTATCCTCGCCGGTCTCAAAGGTTACATAATCGTTTGTTACTTGCACTACCTTGCCCACTATTCCGCCGATCGTTGTTATCTCATCGCCGTTTGACAGTTGATTACGCATTTCGCCGAGTTTCTTTTTCTTTTTGTTCTCGGGACGGATTATCAAAAAGTAAAACACCGCGATGATAACCGGAAAAATTAATAAACTGGGATCCATTAAAATAAAAAACCTCCATAATTCATTTTAATTTATTATATTCGCTGAAATCAATAAAAGCAAGTGTTTTGTGACAGGCGTTTTCGTGTCTGCAAATTCAACAGTTCTATATTCGGGTATCCAAAATGTTTGAATATTTATCGGCGAACTCAGAAAATATACCGGCAGACAAAGAAGATCGTATCCTTTCAGTCAATTCGTTATAGAAATAAAGATTATGCATTACCGCAAGCCGCATCGCCAGCATTTCTCCCGCTTTGAACAAATGGCGTATATAGGCTCTCGAATGTTTTCGGCAGACCGGGCAGCTGCATTCGGAATCCACAGGATCCGGATCTCTTGAGTATCTCTCATTTTTAATATTGATTATCCCCGACCATGTAAACAAATGTCCGTGTCTTCCGTTCCTCGCCGGCATCACGCAGTCAAAAAAGTCCATTCCGCGGCGCACCGCTTCAATAATATTTCCGGGTGTCCCGACTCCCATCAGATATCGAGGTTTATTCACGGGCATACACTCAGCGACCGCTTCCGTAATGTCATAAAGTTCTTGAGTGCTTTCTCCGACTGCCAATCCGCCGACAGCGTATCCGGGAAGGTCTTCATCAGCGATTTTTTTCATATGCTCCAATCGCAAATCAAAGAACGCAGCACCGTGATTTATTCCGAAGAGCATCTGCCCGTTATTAACTGTTCCCTGATCGCAGGAATAATCGGACAATGCCGCTTTACAACGTTTCAGCCATCTGAAAGTCCTCTCGCAAGACTCTTTTACATATTCATATGAAGCAGGTATACCCACGCACTCATCAAAGGCCATAGCTATGTCCGAACCGAGATTTGACTGTATCTTCATGCTTTGCTCGGGGCCGATAAATATTCTTTTTCCGTCTACATGCGAATTGAACGAAACTCCCTCTTCTGAAATACGGTTGAGACTCGCCAGTGAAAAAACCTGATACCCTCCGCTGTCAGTCAGTATAGGTCCGTTTTCGGAAATGAACGCGTGTAAGCCCCCCAATTCTTTTATCAGTTCATCGCCGGGTCGGACATGAAGGTGGTATGTATTGCACAGCGTTACTTTTGAGCCCGCTGCGATCAAATCATCAGCATTTAAAGCGCCTTTTACGGCCCCTTGAGTACCGACGGTCATAAAAACCGGCGTCCGGATGACGCCGTGCGGAGTTTTCAGCTCGGCAAGTCGAGCTCTCTTGTCTTTTTTTATCAAATCAAACAATCAGATATCACCAATCAGTTACGAATTCTGTAAGGCGCGGGCCAACATTTTGACATAGCTGCCGTATCGGCTCGGCAGGATTATTCCTTCTCTTAAAGCATCCGTCACGGCGCAACCCGGTTCATTTTTATGAAGGCAGTCACTGAAACGGCATTCTCCCGAATAGCGCCGGAATTCCGGAAAAGCGTATTGCAATGTCTTTTTTTCGGTGATTTCCGTATTTGCAAAATCAAATGATTCGAACCCCGGAGTGTCCGCTATTAAAGTCTGCCCGCCCGCAGGGAGCAATTCAACATGACGTGTAGTGTGTTTTCCTCTTTTCAGTTTTTTGCTGATTTCTCCGACAACGAGTCCGAAACCGGGGTCAAGAGCGTTCATCAGGCTCGATTTCCCCACGCCGGAGTTGCCGGCGAGCACCGATATCTTATCGGTTGTCAGGCGTTTCAACTCGTTTATGCCGAAACCTGTCAGTGAACAGGTACGTATCGTGCTGTAGCCGGCAGAAGAATATATCCTGAATAAATCGTCGCCGGCGTTAATATCAGTCTTGTTTATGCAAATAACGATTTCACAGCCTGCTGTTTCAGCCGTTACGGTGATACGGTCAATAAAATATGTGTCAGCTGCGGGGAAGGCGGCGGTAACGACAATAACAAGGCAGTCTATATTAGCTACGGCCGGACGGATAAATGAGTTCTTTCTCTGCTTGATCCCGGTTATTACACCTTTTCCGCCGGGGTTAGGAGTTATTTCCGCGATGTCTCCCACCAGCGGAACAATGCCGTTTTTACGAAAAAGGCCGCGAGCTTTGCATTCGACAGCGACCCCGTCAGACAGAACATAATAAAATCCGCCTATAGCTTTAACGATGATTCCCTGCGTCATATCTTTCATTAATCTCAGGCGACCGGATACTCCGGAGGCCGCGGCTCCGAGAAAACCCTGTCATCCCCTTCCGCAGGATCGGACTGTTCATCCGTTTCATCGTCAGGCGGAGGAGTTTCCTTGGGCCCGACGGATACCTGGAGATATATTTTTCTGTATTCCTCAACTTCTGTGAAAGCGGGTACGCTTTGCCATATGACCGTACCCTCAGGCAAGTCGCTTGCGACAGGGCTTATCGCTCCGACCGCGAGTTTGACGCTTTCGAGTTTTGCTATCGCCTCTGCCTGCGGCAACCCGATAAGCCCGGGCATGGTGACGGGTTTTACTTCGGGACCGCCGCTGACGGCAATGTATACAGTTGAGCCGGACGGGAGGCTTTCCTGAGCTTTGGGATTTGTGCTTATGATATATCCCTTGGCTACCGTTTCCGAAGCCTCTGTATTCGGGATAACCGAAAATCCGAGTTTTTGCAACTCAATAGTGGCGTCGCTGATTTCTTTGTTCACCACGTCAGGCATTGTAATCAGCATGACTCCCGTGCTGACAGTCAGCTTGACGTCAATGCCGGATGATATTTTCATCATACTTTTCCCGGGTTCCGGGGCTTGGTTGAGTATCACGCCGTCTCTGGTCGTAGGGTCGATCGAATAAACCACAGAAAAATTATAAAGACTCTCATATTCCTTATTGTTTATTATTTCATCGTAATTGCTCCCTATAAAATTGGGCGTGTCGATTCGGACAGTATCTTCAAAAAGATCTTTAAGCCAAAAGTTCCACAAAAAAGTAAAAATCGCAACTATGAACGCAAGTACGCAGAAAAATCCCAAGAGCGTGCTGATTTTTTTTGAGCGTCTGCGTCTTCTTGTATAGCCTTCTTTGGTCAATTCACCGGAGTTGCCGATAGGGGCAATACCGCGCACTTCCGACGAGGAGTAACGACCTGTGTTTCCCGGCAGTACATTTGATTTTCTGAACGCCTCCATTTCGGAAAGCAATTCACCGGCGGATTGATATCTCCTGTTGATATCCGAGATCATGGCTTTCAGCGCCATTTCTTCCATTTCTTCGGGAACGGCGGGGTTGATAGTTCTTATCGAAGCGGGAACTGAATTGATATGCTGCATAGCTACGTTTACCACATCTTCGCCTTCATATGGCAGGCGTCCTGTCAGCATCTCATACATAACTACGCCCAGTGAGTATATATCGGAGCGAGCGTCCGCGGGACTGCCTTTGGCTTGTTCCGGAGAGATGTAGTGGACCGATCCGATAGTTTCATAGGATTCTTCCGATTGCTCATTTTCGAGGTATGCAATGCCGAAATCGGCGACCTTTATTGCGCCGTCCTTCAAGAGCATTATATTTTGCGGTTTGATATCGCGGTGTACGATTCCTTTCTCATGAGCGTGGGAGAGCGCCTTGGCGATTTGAATGCTGAAATGAAGCGTTTCCTTCCAACTCAAGGCGCCTTTCTTTTTCATATACTGCTTGAGCGTTATGCCGTCAATGAGTTCCATTACAATGTATTCGGTATCGTCCGAACTGCTGACGTCATAAACAGATACTATATTAGGATGTGAAAGCTGTGCAACCGCGTGAGATTCCGATTCGAATCTGCGCTTGAATTCGGAGTCATGAGCCATGTCTTCGCGCAGTATCTTCACTGCCACATAACGGTTCAGCCTGTTGCAAAGCGCTTTGTATACGACCGCCATGCCGCCCGTGCCCTGAATATCCAATATTTCATATCTGTTATCCAATAATCGGCCTATATATTTATCCATTTAGATCGTTTCTCCGAATCGACTGTTGTTATTGTTTATCGCCGTATGGCCGCTACGGTCACATTATCACTCGCCCCGCGTGAAAGAGCTGTGTCCATTAGCTTGCCGCAGCCTTTTTCAAGCGATGTTTTTCCTTTAAAAGCCAAAAGCAGCTCCTCGTTACCGACGATATTGCTGAGCCCGTCTGAACAAAGCAGGATAATATCGCTTTTATTAAGGTCAACAGCAAAAACGTCGCACAATACCGTGCTGTCAACTCCGACGGCTCTCGTTATGATATTTTTCCTCGGGTGGTTTTTTGCTTCTTCTTCCGTAATTGAGCCGCTTCGCAAAAGTTCCCAAACAAGCGAATGGTCACGTGTTATCTGTTTTGTTTTTTCACCGGACAAAAGATAAGCTCTGCTGTCTCCTATGTTAACTATAACCGTGCGATTATTTTTGACCACTGCGGCAACAAGTGTCGTCCCCATACCTATGCAGCTGAAATCTGAAATCGATCTGTCGTAAACTTTTTTATTAGCTTGATTAGCGGCATCCGCCGCCATTTCATTTATGTCTCTTTCTTCAGAGGATGAGGTGAAATAATCACGGGCGTGGGACATAAAAGCCTCGGCTGCCATAGAACTCGCCGTGCTTCCGGCCTTAGCTCCACCCATGCCGTCGCATAAAACCACAACGGCGAAATCATTTTTTATGTTCGTCTCTATCAGGAAACAGTCTTGGTTTTCTTTCCTTACCTTACCCTTATCTGTGATTCCGTAAGCTTTCATCCGAACCTCCGTCAGGTTTGTGCCGATCTGATTCTGAGCTGTCCGCACGATGCGTCCACATCGCCGCCTAAACTCCTTCTAACAGTCACGTTGGCTCCGCTTTCTTCAAGAATTTTTATAAAATTCAGCATGTTCTCTTTGGAAGATGGTCTGAATTCTCGCTCATTTACGATGTTCAGCGGTATCAAATTCAAATGGGCGTTTGTTTCTTTCAGTTTTTCAGCCAACAACGCCGCTTGCTCACGGCTGTCGTTAACACCATCTATCATTGTATATTCAAATGTTATCCTCCGCCCTGTATTCGCAAAGTATTTACGGCAGGCTGAGAATAAATCTTCTGTTCCTCGGCTTTTATTTATCGGCATCAGCGCTGACCGTGTTTCGTCGTCCGGCGCGTGCAAGGATACGGATAAAGTCAATTGTAAATTAAGTTCTCCGAGTTTGTCAAATTTTTCTGTCAAACCGCAGGTCGAAAGCGAAATACGCCGCATGCCGATGTTCTTTCCGTCTTTGTGGTTGACAAGCTTTATAAATTTGACTACGTTATCATAGTTGTCCAAAGGTTCGCCGATGCCCATCAGCACAATGCGGGAGATTTGCTTTTTGTACTCCGCCTCAGAAAAAATCACCTCGTCAAGCATTTCGGACGGCGTAAGGTCCCTGATAAAGCCGCCGATCGCCGACGCGCAAAAAACGCAGCCCATTTTGCAGCCCACTTGCGTTGACACACATACTGCGTTACCGTGTTTATATTTCATTACCACCGTTTCCGAGGTATTATCGTCCGTGTGCCGCCAAAGATATTTTTCCGAAGCATCTTTTTTTGAAATCTGTTTTTTTATCAGGACCGGCGTGTTCAGCGTAAAGTTATCTTTAAGTTTTGTCCTCAGCGTTTTAGACAGATCGGTCATCTCGTCAAAAGATGTGACTCCGGTGCTGAGCCATTTGAAAATCTGTCCCGCCCTGTATTGAGGTTCACCCGAAAGCGCGGGCGCCGATTTTATTTCCTCGGGAAGCATTGATTTTATATCGGGTTTCACCTGCTTTTCCTCAATTTGCATATAAAAAATCCATCCGTGCCGTGTATATGCGGCCATAAAGTAATCATTCCCCGCTCAGCGTATCCGCAAGGTCCCGGCAATGCAAAACCTTCCGGAGCAAAATCCGGGCGCTCTGTCAGAAATCGTTTGATTACAGACTCATTTTCTTCGGTTCTGAAGCTGCAAACCGAATAAAGAAGAACTCCGCCTTCGGCGACATGTGATGCAAGTCCGCACAGTATTTGATACTGTATCTCAGGCAAGCCATCGATTTCCTTATAAGTTTTGTATCTTATTTCAGGCTTTTTTCCGATTGTACCGAAGCCCGAACAAGGGGCGTCGGCAATGACGATATCGTATTCACCGATTTCACTCGGACTTCGGGCATCTGCAATTCGGGTCTTTATTATCGTGAAGCCCATCAGCGATGCGCCGCGCTCGATATTTTTAAGTTTTTCCGTGTTTTTATCGCATGCTGTGATACTGCCGCGGTTTTTCATCATTACAGCTGCGGCGAAACTTTTACCCCCCGGAGCGGCGCAAGCGTCAAGAACAGACATGCCGGGCTCAGGCGCCGCTGCATACACCGCAAGTTTTGACGCAGGATCCTGTATGTAGAGTTTACCTTCATTGTATGCCGGCAGTTCGGAAATATCCCCCGTCCCGTATACCTCAACACAATCAAAAATCCACGGATGCGGGCGCGTTTTTTCTTTCATCTCAGCAAGGAGGATATCGGCAGAAGTTCTCAGGGTATTTATTTGTGCAAATACAGCGGCCGGCTCATTGTGGACTGCCAAGAGTTTTTCGGTTGCCGCGTATCCGAGCCGATCAATAAAATCATTAACATGAGAGAGAGGATGACTGTATTTTATTGAAAGGTATTCACCGGTTCCTTCACCGGGTATTTCCGGTAAGTTTTCACCGGAAATTCGGCGCAGCACCGCATTTACAAAACCGCAGGCTCTCTCGCGTCCCGATTGCTTACATAATTCAACGCCTTCGAAGACAGCCGCCGAAAACGGAATTTTGTCGGTGAAAAGGATTTGATACGCGGATAATCTCAGAATATCCCTGACTGTAGGCTCTATAGCCGAAGGTTTTACCTCGGAATACAAATCAATATAGTAGTCGCAAACCGTTGTATTTTGCAATACACCGCTGTAAAGACGCTTGGCAAGCGCCGCATCTCTTATGTCAAGGTTTAATCTCTTTATTTCTTTATCCGAAGGATTCCCGAAACCCGAGCCTTGCCTTCTGTATATTTCAAGCAGCCGCAGAGCCGCCTTTCTCGCCGGAGATACCGTCACAGTCCCTCCAAATCTGTTTTGTGTCCTCTTATGTAGTCACAAGCTGCCATACGCCGTCCGCCCGGAGCTTGTATTTGCGTAATAAACAGTGTTTCACCGCCCATGCAGCTGATCTCAAATCCGTTTTTTCCTGCGGAAATTATTGAACCCGGCGTTTTATTCGCTATATTTCTCGCAGGTTCGGCGGAGAATAACTTGAATACGACGCCGCCGATAATCGCAGTCGCTGTTGGCCAAGGTAAAAGTCCGCGTATTTTATTTATGATCTCTCGCGGCGGACGGTTCCAGTCAACTGCGCTCTCATATCTCTCCACCGGTTTGGCATATGTTGCGGCGGCGTTGTTTTGAGGCATCCTCGGCGCTGTGCCGGACGCTATATCCCTCAGTGTTTTACACAGGAGAACAGCGCCGAGTTCTTTTAATCTGTCGTTAAGCTCAACGGCTGTCTCAAACTCTCCTATTGGGGTTTCTTCAGTATAAATGATATCTCCCGAATCGAGTTCCTTTGAAAGATACATGGTCGTAACGCCCGTCATTGTTTCTCCGTTCATGATCGCTCGCTGAACAGGAGCGGCGCCGCGGTATTTCGGGAGGAGCGACGGATGCAGATTTACGGCTCCGAGCGGCGCTGCTTTTAATAATTCCTCCGGCAATATCTTGCCGTATGCGACAACCGTAATAATATCCGGAGAGAATCCTCTGAGAATGTTTTCCGCATCTTTATCTTTCAGGCTCTCCGGCTGATATACCGCTATTCCCTTCTTGATCGCTGTTTCTTTTACCGGCGAATACACTGTTTTCATGCCCCTGTTTTTCGGTTTGTCGCCCCTCGTAAAAACAGCCGCCAAATCAAATTCCTTTTCTTCCGCAAGCTTTTCCAGTGACCTAACGGCAAAATCCGGCGTACCCATAAATAAGATTCGCAAAGGTCACACTCCGCCTTTCTCTTCCGCTTCGTCTTGTGTTTTCAGATCTTCCGGATCCACCATGTATTCGATTTTCGTGAGAAATACTTCGCCATTCAAATGCTCGACCTCATGGCAAAATGCTCTTGCCGTCAGTCCCGTACCTTCAGTTTCAAAATAATTTCCAAATCTGTCCATTGCTCTGATCCTGACAGTCTCGGGCCTTGTTACCATTCCGAACACACCGGGGAAACTCAGGCATCCCTCGACTCCGCTCTGTTCGCCGTCGGTTTCTATGATTTCCGGGTTAATTAGCTCGATTATGTATTCTTCCTCCCCTTCATTCACGTTTGTTTCCAAAACAAGCGCTACGCTGCGGAGTATTCCCACTTGAGGCGCAGCTAATCCTGCGCCTTTTGATTCGTTTAAAGTATCGCGCATATCGTCGATAAGGACGTGAAGTCTTTTATTAAATTCCGTCACGGTTTTGCTCCGCTTACGCAATGTCGCTTCGCCTTCTGTCAGGATTTTTCTGATTGCCATTGACTCCTCCGTTATTCAGCAGGGTTTACGTCGGCAAAAACCGATATGCCTCTGTATTCCTTTTTAGCGCCGCAATATTTAATTATACCGGAAACAAGTTCCCGCACGGCTTTACTTCCTTCACAAATCAACAACACCCTGTAACGGTATTTGTTGTTTACCTTCACAACAGTTAACGGCGCAGGACCGAGTACTCGTTTTCCTTCCGCATCCCGCAGCCTATCGGTCAAAATTGCGCGAATATCGGAGCAACAGTGCAGAACACGGTTTTCATCGTCGCCCGAAGCAGTGATAGCATATATTTCCGAAAAAGGCGGAGAATTCTGCAAACGTCTTACTTCGATCTCTGATCTGTAAAAACCTTCATAATCCTGATTTGTCGCTAATTTTATTATTTGATTATCCGGTGTGAAAGTCTGTATTACCGCTCTGCCGGGTCGCTCACCTCTGCCCGAGCGCCCTATGACTTGCGTTAACAAAGAAAAAGCTCTCTCGTTTGATTTATGGTTCCCCGCATACAACGATTGATCTGCCGATATTATTCCGACTAAAGTTACATTTTCGAAGTCAAGCCCCTTTGTTATCATTTGCGTGCCTATCATTACAGGTATCTTTTCCGATCGGAATCGTTCTAATATCGTTTCATGAGAACCTGTCGGAGCAACCGAATCCGAATCCATTCTTATAACAGGCAGATCGTTGAACAGTAATTTGATCTCTTCTTCTATTTTTTGCGTGCCCGCACCTGTATAACTCATTATTCCGCCGCAGTCCGGGCATTCATCCCCGACTCTTTCGGAATGTCCGCAATAGTGGCATATAAGCCTGTTACCTGAGGCGTGATAGGTCAAATTAACGCTGCATTTTCTGCATTTATATGTAAAGCCGCATTCAACACAGGTTATCAGTTTTGATGTTCCCCTTCGGTTCAGGAACAAAATGCTCTGCTCTCCGGCTATGATATTTGCTTCCAATTCCCGTATCAAAACTGAACTCAAATTACCGTTGTTGCCGCGCCGTAACTCGCGTTTCATATCAGCTGTTTCCACATTCGGCATTTGCGCGCAGTTATATCTTTCAGGCAAGGAAAATAACAGGTATTTCCCCTTTTCAGCGCTGTACATTGTTTCGATATCCGGGGTAGCGCTGCCGAATAAAAGCAAGGCGTTCGATTTCATACAGCGATATTTCGCAACCTCCCTCGCGTGATAACGAGGGCTGTTTCCCGATTTATAAGCGTCGTCCTGTTCCTCGTCAATAATTATCATGCCCAAATCGGAAACAGGCGCAAATACGGCGCTTCGCGTGCCTGTAACAATTTTAGCTGCGCCTGACTTGACTCTTCGCCACTCGTCTCGGCGTTCGGCAACTGAAAGCAAGCTGTGTAAAACCGCAATATTCTCACCGAAATAAGAAGAAAATGCCGATATCATTTGCGGAGTCAATGATATTTCGGGTACTAACAGTATCGAGGACTTTCCTGATTTAAGCATTTTATCTATAAGACGTATATAAACTGCAGTTTTTCCGCTGCCCGTTACTCCGAAAAGCAAAGCCGCCGCCGCCCGGTTTCCGGTTGAGAGTTCGGACAGGCCCCGATAAACCTTTTCCTGTACGTCATTCAAATCCGGAAGAGGTAAAGCTTCAGCCGGAGTGTATTTCGGTCTTTGAAATATTTCTTCGGTCTCAATCTCTATCAATTCCCGTTCGACCAACGCCTTGACAGTCGACTGCGCTGCTCCGGTCAATTCGCGTATATCATCGACCGAAGCTTTACCCGTCGCGCACAGCAGTTCCAATACGGCGGCTTGATGCGGAGCGGATTTCCTTTTTCTTTTGATAAAGTCAGAAGCTTCTTCAGCGGATATACAGAGAGCGGCAAAAGCCGCTTCTTTGTCTTTTGATCGTTTGAATTCCCCCGCTTTGGTTTTATACCAGAGTCCCGCAGGCAGCATTGCTCTTACAGCGTCAAATACCGTACAAAAATAACGCTCTCGCATCCACAGAGCAAGTTTTATCTGTTCGTCGGTCAGAACGGGAGAAACGTCAATTACAGATAATATATTTTTCCGTTCAGTAAACTCGCTTTTTTCGGTAAGCGCAATCACAACGCCTTCTGTCCTGCGGTTTCCCGCCGAAAACGGAACTGTCACGCGAACGCCCGGGCGGACTTTTTCTTCCAATTCCTCAGGAATCGCGTAATCATACGGCAGGTCTATACGGTATGTTGCGGCACTGACCGCAATTTTTGCCGTTAATGCGGACATCTTCAGATCAGATCATTCAGGAATGAGCCGCGGGTTTTATTGTGAGTTTTCCGGAGTATACTTCGTCTATAGCTATTGATACCGGTTTTTTTTCAAGGATTATTTCATGGTCTTCCGCGTCGCCTGCAATTTTTCGCGCGCGTCTTGCGACAAGATTAACGAGCAGATATCGACTGCCTACTTTATCAGCGAGTTCAGACATCGAGGGATAGAGCATCATATGAAGTTTCTCCTTTATTTATTAATAAATTCCGTTCTGTTTTCGGTTTTGCATTTCTCAGCTGTAATGATCGAATCTATTTCATACGCAGCCGTTTCTTTATCAGCGTTGATTACGATATAATCATAATTAGAAGCTTCCTGCAATTCGCGTTTCGCTGTCTCCATGCGACGTACTATTTTTTCCTCGCTGTCAAGATTTCTGTATCTCAAACGCTGTTCCAACTCCGTCAGGCTCGGCGGAAGCAAGAATATCGTTATCGCTTCGGGCATGCTTTTTATTACTTGCCGGGCTCCTTGCGTTTCAATGTCCAATACTATACTTCTGCCTGAGTTCAGGCTTTTGATCACCGGCTCTCTCGGCGTTCCGTAAAGACTGCCCACATATTCAGCGTATTCCAAAAATTCCCCGTCCGAGATCATTTTTTTAAATTCTTCATGTGTAATAAAACAGTAATCCGTTCCTTCGGTTTCTCCTTCTCTCGGCTGTCTGGTTGTAGCCGAGACCGAAAATGACAAGTCGTCTCTGTTTTTTATTACGTGTGAAATTACTGTGCTTTTGCCTGCTCCGGAAGGTCCGGAGAGAATATACAATTTCCCTCGCTTTTTAGTCATCGTCTTGCCCTCCCGTTTCCTGTTCGGTTTTGGCGTTCATCCTCCCCGCAACCGTTTCGGGCTGCAGAGCCGAAAGTATGACATGACCGCTGTCCATGATAATAACGGCGCGCGTCCTCCTTCCGAAAGTAGCATCGATCAGTAACCCTTTATCTCGCACATCCTGAATGATTCTTTTTATCGGCGCAGATTCCGGGCTGACCATGGCAATAAGTCTTGAGGCGGAGATCATATTTCCGAAACCTATATTTATCAGCTTCAAATCAATCACCCTCTGCGATATCAGATATACTTTGAAAACCTGGAAATATAAAAACCTGTTAAGCGGGAAAGACAGACATCATACAGCACGAATACAGCATTTCCTATGATTTGGGTCGCAGCTCTGAAAGCCGCAATATTCCTTAATGCCTCAGCGAAAAACTCCGCAGTGAATTCATAAAGCGCAATGAATATAACATTAAAAAGAAGCAGTTTTACCGTCCACATAACAAAAGGATTATGTATGCGCTCAAAACCGCTCTTGGCCAACGGGTAATAACCCAACAAAGACGCATACAGCAGAGCCGGGGATTTCAGCGGCAGCATTAAAATGCCCAAAACCGCAGTTATCAGGAAGACTGCAGCACCGTGCTTTGCGCCGCATCTTAAAAATGCGACAGCTACCGTAAAACCAGCCGCAGCCGTCAGAGCTATCCTCGCGGTCGGAATAATGCAAGCTGCATAGAGAAGCGCAAATCCCAATGCAGACGATATCGCCGAACTCGTCATTTTTTTTGCAGAGTTTTTCATATCAGCAGCAGGCTATGAGATCTCCGCCCATACACTCGCAGCAACAGTCCGCCGCAACAAGAGATGCGCAGCAATTACACGGATTTACCCCGGCTGCCGGGGCTCCTCCGTAATATCTGTATGCCTGTCCGCCGGAATTCATATACGACATTGCCTGCCTGTATTCGATGTTGGAAGGTTCCATTTCCGACGCAGTCCTGAAATAACGTCCCGCTTCGTCTATCCAGCCCTTTTTGTAGTACATGCTCCCCATCAAAAAATGCCATTCTGCGTTTCTGTCTGTCGATGAGTTGAGCAACCTCTCAGCCAAACTGAGGTTTCCCGAATTGATTGCCGCCCTTATACGGGCTGATTCCTCCGTAGAATATCCGCGGTCGTATTGTGAGTAGCTGCCGCCGGGCGGGACTCTTGATGCCCCGGAGCGCATTTTGTTTATTTCATCATACGCCTTGTTTATTTCTTTCATTTTTTCCTGCGCCAAGTCAGACAGCGGATTATCCCGGTAATTATCAGGATGATATTTCCGAGCCAACTCTCTGTAAGCTTTCTTTATATCCTCGTCGTCGGCGTTTGATGATACGCCTAAAACGTCGTAAGGATCTCTCATCGTAAATCTCCGTTCGGTTTACATCTTTTTTTGTGCCTTTCCCGGTTTCCCGAGAAAACCGTATCAATAACGGAAGGCAATCCGTAATAAATCGTATTTGCCAATATTTCGGACCAAACACCGGTTTCAAGGAGTTCAAATGCTGAAATGATCAGGTTTTCCGAATGCTTCAGTATAATTCGAAGTTCTTCTTTTTCTTCTTCTTTCAAAATCCCTTCGGCGGCCGCAAATCTGAATGCCAACGGATTGTATCTGTCCTTTTTAATATCATCTTTTAAATCGTCATAGGCGTCGAGTATATATATTACCCTGCCGATATGATAAAAAATCTGTTCAAGTGTACGCCGCCTTTCATCGTCGGTCGTATAAACTGCGGCAGATTTCAGAATATCCGCGAATTTATCCGCTGCTTTGTCGACAGAGGAGCAGTTTTCTTTTTCAAGCTCAAATAAGCTGCTGAGACAAGATTGCACATGTTCCCCGAATAAAGGGACCGCCGAAAAAGCTTTTTTATAAGCCGGTTTTAAAAGAACCATGGCTCCGCGCGCCGGTATCGACTTGAAAAATACTTCATCTTTAACTGTATCCTTCAACCTCTGATAAGTGAGAATAACACCGAATACGGCTGCAGTTGCAAATGAATTGTCGCAGGAATGATACTTTTTTTTTCTGAAGGGGGATGCAATACATCGGCTTGTTTTAAAACAAGGTTGATTTGCGTCCGAGAGGAGCATCGCCATGAAAGCCAAATCATAGTTGACAGTGAATCTCGCTAAAAGGCCGCATCGTTCTCTCAAGCTGTGGCACATTCCGCAGAAGACCGATTTGAAAATCTCATAGTCTTTGACTTTAAGTTCGCCGCGCAGCGGACGTATATAGCCGAACATTTACTTTATTATTTCCTTGATTTCACATGCGACCCCGGCGTTTTTGCGTTTAAAACGCATGGACGTCGAAATCACCGCGATCCCGAGGAAAAACGACAGTAA
>WRJA01000034.1 GCA_009782435.1 Oscillospiraceae bacterium | reverse complement strand
TCTCCAAACGGAAGGGTCGCCCGTCTACCTCGGAGCGGTCAAATTCGGAGAATTGGTAAAAGAATATACGGACGGGCGTTATGAAATAGCTGTTTTCCCAAACTGCGCCTTGGGGAACGGCATTCAGGCTACGTCTACGGAAATGGTGCAAAAAGGCACGCTGGATATGGTCGCGACCAGCTTCAACCTGTTTATAGCGTCGGAACCCTCGTTCGCCGTCCTTAATCTGCCGTGGCTGCTGGCCGGGGACGATTTTGTGGACACAAACATGGTATACGGCGCCGCCATATACGGCAAGCTTGACGAAATGATGCAAAACAACAACATAAAGGTTCTTTGCATTTACGAACTCGGCTGGCGCGCCCTCAGCAACAATGTCAGGGCCGTATCCTCCCCCGCGGATATGCAGGGCCTGAAGATCCGCGTTATAGACAGCATCCTCATCGATATGATGAACGCGCTCGGCGCGAGCCCCACGAACATAGATTTCGGCGAACTCTATTCCGCATTGCAGCTCGGCGCCTGCAACGGTCAGGACAACCCGGTCGCCGGTATTTTTGTGCCGAACCGGTTTTTTGAGGTCCAAAACCATCTGACGATTTGGGAATCGGGCTATACCGGATTGCCGCTGAGCATGAATTTGGATCTGTGGAATTCTCTCTCCGACGCAGATAAGAACGCTTTCCAAAAAGCCGCGTCCGAAGCGGTCGTGTATCAAAAAGACATCAACCGCTCGGCTCACAGCGACGCTATCAAAGTCTGCGAAGACAACGGCGTGGAGGTCACACACATTTCCGAGTCGCAAAAAGCGGCTTTCAAAGCCGCGGTCGAGCCGATATACGATAAATACTACGCAGACGCCGACCCCGGTTTTATCGAGCTTTTTAACGCGGCTCTCGGCAAATAGATCAAACGTTTTAACTTGCCGTTCTCCGGCAAACGGATGGATCTGTCCGTTTGCCGGAGATGCATTGCGATAAGACGGCAGAAGCCGGCTGACCGGCTTGGGAGGGCGTCACATTGAAAAAACCCGAAAAGCTCCGATTGGAGGAATACATACTCGGAGTATTGATGATGATCATATTTGTCGTTATGGCCGTCAATATCATAGGCAGGTATGTTTTCAACACATCCCTGACTTTTGTAGATGAGGCGACAACATTTTTATTCGGCTGCGCGTGTTTTATCGGCGCGCCCATAGCCTGTTTCCGCGGGATAAACATCGGCATGGACGCCCTTATTATCTTTCTTCCGGTTAAAGCGAAAAAGGCTTTCATATGGTGGGTCACGGCGCTCAGCTTGGCGCTTTATGTGGTTTTGCTTTATCAGGGCGTTGATTTGGTCAGAAGCCAGATCGTCAATAAAACCGCCACCCCCGCGATGAATACTCCGGTTTGGCTGTTCTCGCTCGCCGTGCCTTTCAGCGCGGCGCTGTATTTGCTGCGCTGCGTCCAGTATTCGCTTAAATGCAGCCGGGAATTGGATTCGGGAAAACCGGCAAACAAAGAAGGGAGTGAGTGATAATGGGTACCGCGAGCTCAGTCGGTTTTGTTTTGGTGGCCGTGTTTTTGATTCTGGTGGTGACCAATGTGCCGGTTTCCGTGGCCTTGGGCGCTTCGAGCATTATTACCATGCTGATATTCGGGATGAATATAGGCATGTACGCGGATCTTATGGTATCGGGCATGCGGAGATTTTCGTTTCTTGCCATTCCTTTGTTTATCCTCGCGGGCGTTTTGATGGATAAGTCCGGAATAGCCTCAAGGATCATTCGTTTTTTTAAATCGCTGATCGGTTCCGTAAGGGGCGGAATGGGATATATGTCGGTGGCCGTCAATATGTTCTGGGGTTCTGTTTCCGGCGTGGGGCCCGCTACCGTCGCCGCGCTCGGCGGAGTGCTGATACCGGCTATGGAGGAAGATGACTTTGACAGGCCGTTTGCCGCGGCGCTCGTTGCCGCGAGCGGCGGTATATCCGTTATAATCCCGCCCAGCCTCGCGTTTATCGTTTACGGCGTGTTGGCCGGAGTTTCGATAGGAGATTTGTTTATTGCCGGTATAATCCCCGGCGTCATTATGGGCCTTTTTTATATGAGTTACATATTTATTTACAGCAGACGCCTTCCGAAAAACCCGGCAAGCAAAAAAACCTCCGGACGGGAGGTTTGGACGGCTTTCAAGGCGGCTGCGCCCGGCCTTGTTACGCCTGTTATAATCCTCGGCGGGATATACGGCGGCGTATTCACGCCCACCGAGGCCGCGGCCGCGGCGGTGCTGTACAGCTTGTTTCTTGCCGTACCGGTTTATAAAACGATAAGCCTGAAGGAATTGTTCAGGATTTTTGCAGACTGCGGAACGACCTCGGCGTCTATAATGATAATTTTGGGGAACGCCACGGTATTCTCGTACCTTTGTACGGTAAGAGGAGTGGCGAACGTCGCTTCCTCCGCTCTGGCAGCCGTATCGTCAAGCAATGTCGTCGTGCTTTTGATCATGCTCCTTATTTTGCTCATAGCCGGCTGTTTTATCAACGGCAATTCGATACTGTATATCTTTTTGCCCATTATGCTCCCTATCATAAAGGACATGGGATATGACCCTTTGTGGTTCGGGATATTTATTGTGATGGGTTCCGCCGTGGGGATGATCACCCCTCCGGTCGCCATCAATCTGTACCCGGCGGCCAATATCGCCAAAATCTCACTCTCGCAGATATCCAAGGCGATCATACCGTTCGTTGTCGCAGCGACGCTGTGCAGCATTGTCATCATGCTGTTTCCCGTATTGTCGCTTTGGCTTCCCGGTATAAGAGGCTGACGGATCTCAGTTTTGCCTGTATGTTTCGAGAAAACGAGACAGAGAGGCGGCGGCGCTTTTTAGTTTCTCCGCCTCGGGCAGGTATACGATGCGGAAGTGGTCCGGCTTGTCGAGATTAAAACCTCTGCCGTGTACAAGCAATATATGTTCGGCCTTCAGAAAATCGAGTATGAACCGTTCGTCGTCCGTGATGTTAAAACGCTTTGTGTCTATTTTGGGAAAAATATAAAACGCGGCCGACGGTTTTACGACGCTCAGACCGGGAATTAAATTCACGGCGTTCGTGATCAGATCGCGCTGTTCATATATCCTGCCCCCCGGCAATATCTCAAGGTCGGGTTCATCGGAGTTAAGCGCGGCGGCGATAATGTACTGCGAGGGGACGTTTGAGCAAAGCCGCATGGAAGAGAGCATATTGAGCCCTTCGATATATCCTTTGGCCCTTTTTCTGTCTCCCGACAGGCTCATCCAGCCCGTGCGGAAGCCGGCCGCGCGGTGGGATTTCGAAAGTCCGTTGAAGGTTACGGTGAAGATATCGGCTGCCACTGAGGCTATCGCCGTATGGGCGTTGCCGTCCATGACCAATTTGTCATATATCTCATCCGCGAAGATGATAAG
Source organism: Oscillospiraceae bacterium (assembly GCA_009782435.1). GTDB lineage: Bacteria > Bacillota > Clostridia > Oscillospirales > Oscillospiraceae > WRJA01. The sequence continues at coordinate 18,046 of WRJA01000034.1, read as the reverse complement.
ACCGTGCGCCCGCGCGATATCCGCGATCTCCTCAAGTATTTCCGCGGGATAAAGAGCGCCGGTGGGGTTGTTGGGGTTTATGACGACGATGCCTTTTGTCCTCGGCGTTATTTTTTTTCGTATATCATCGAGGTCGGGATACCACAGGGAGGCTTCATCGCAGACATAATGCACGGGCGTTCCTCCGGACAGAGTGGCCGCCGCCGTCCAAAGCGGATAATCCGGCGAGGGGATCAGCAGTTCGTCGTCTTTGTCCAGAAGGGCTTGCATAGACATCATTATAAGCTCCGACACGCCGTTGCCGGTGTAGATATCTCCGATATCGACGCCGGTCATGCCTTTTTTTTTGCAGTATTCCGCAACGGCGGTGCGGGCGGATATTATTCCTTTTGAGTTTGAATAGGCGTCGGCCGAGGCTAAGTTCCTCTCCATCTCGTTTAAGAGTTTTTGAGGCACGTGAAATCCGAAAGCTCCCGGGTTGCCTGTATTGAGCTTTAATATCTCAACGCCGCGCGCCTCCATCGCGTCGGCTTCGTCCAAAGCCGGACCGCGCACGTCGTAGAGAACGTTATTCAGTTTTACTGATTTGTTGAATGTTTTCACGATATTACCCTGTAATTTCTTCCTGCGTCAAGAGCTTCAGCCCGCGTTTTTTAAGCTGTTCCGCCGCTTTGTCCTGTTTTTTGCAGCGCAGTATGACATTCGCGCCGAGCCCGGTCGGCGCCGCGAAAGCGTAGGCGTATTCAATGGCGACTTCAGCCTCGAAAAGCGCGAGGAGCACTTCTTTAAAAGAACCGGGCTTATCGGCGACGGAAACCGCTATGACCTTTGTTTCGCTGACCGTCATATCTTGGGCTCTCAGCGCTTTGAGCGCGTCTTCCGTTTTGTCGACTATGAGCCTTATTATTCCGAAATCGGCGGTGTCCGCTATGGAGAGGGCGCGTATGTTGATGTTCGCGTCTTTCAGGGCGCCCGCTACTTCAAGCATAGCACCGTTTCTGTTTTCCGCGAAAACGGATATTTGACTGATAAACATGATCGGAGCCTCCCGTTAAAAAATAACGTCTTTGCGGTTGTCGATTATCCTGACCGCCTTGCCCTCAAACCGCGCTATGCTTTTCGGCGGGACCGGTTTTACTTTTACCGAAATACCGAGCAGTGACCGCATCGATTCGGTGATATCGGAGGTTATTTCCTGGAGGACGCGGATCTCGTCCGAGAAATTCTCTTCGGTGAGTTCGACAAGCACGGTCAGCCGGTCCGAATTGCCGTCGCGGTCAACTATCATTTGGAAGAAAGGGGCCACGTTTTCAAATTCCATGAGAACAGCCTCGATCTGCGAGGGGAATACGTTAACGCCGCGTATTATCAGCATGTCGTCGGTACGCCCCGAGGGTTTTGACATTCTGACAAAGGTACGCCCGCATTCGCAAGGCCCCGTCATACGCATGCCCACGTCGCGGGTGCGGTAACGTATCAAAGGGAGCGCCTCCTTGGTGAAGCAGGTGAATACCATCTCACCCGCGGTCCCGTCCGGCACGGGCAGCCCCGTATCCGGATCGACGATCTCCAAAAAGAAATGGTCCTCGTTGACGTGCAGGCCGTTTTGCCGTTCGCATTCATAAGCGACGCCGGGGCCTATCACTTCGGATAAGCCGTATATGTCATAGGCTTTGATTTTCAGGCCGGATTCTATTTCTTTTCTCATGGCGGCCGTCCATGGTTCAGCGCCGAAAAATCCCGCCTTAAGGCTGATTTCGCTGACGTGGATGTTGTTTTCTTCCAAATACTCGGCGATGGTCAAGGCGTAAGACGGTGTGCAGAGAATAAATGTCGGTTTAAAATCCCGCAATATGGTCACTTGGCGCTTGGTGTTGCCGGTGGACGCCGGTATTGTGGCGCAGCCGACAGTTTCGGAGCCGAGCCCGCCGCCGAGCCCGCCTGTAAAAAGACCGTAGCCGTAGCTTATATGGCCAATATCTGACTTGGTGATACCTCCGGCGCCGAGAGTTCTGGCCATGACCTCGCCCCAGAGGGCCAAGTCGTTTTTTGTATAGCCCACCACCGTTTGCTTGCCCGTCGTTCCGGAGGACGCGTGTATCCTCACAATGCTGTCCATTGGGACGGCGAAGAGACCGTAGGGGTAATTGTCCCTCAGATCCTGCTTGGTCGTAAACGGGAGTTTTGTTATGTCGTCGATGCTTTTTATGTCGACCGGAGATAGTCCCATGTCGTCAAATCGTTTTGTATACATGGGGACATTTTTATAAACGCGCCCGACGGCGTCGCGCAGTCGAACGGATTGGAGTTCGCGCAGCTTTTCGCGGGGCATCGTCTCGGCTTCGAGGTTATGGAAATAATTCAACGGTATCACACCCTTCCGGGAAATATTATCATATATATTCCGATCCGGCAACTGAGCAAACCGGTCAAATTGCACGGGCTTGCCGTTTGATTTGCTGTAAAAATGTTCAAAAGTTACCTATTGACAACCGGGACCGGCGCGTGTTACCATAGGGCCGATAAAGGCTGTGACGAAGACGGTCGACGTTACCGTTTCAGAGAGCCGGCGGCAGCTGTGAGCCGGTACGGGATATGTCGCAAGACCCATCACTTCCGAGCCGAGGCCCGAGTGCGCGATTTCGCGCCGGTAGGCGTTCTCCGTGGTCGCCGCGTTAAGGCGAAGGGCTTGTTTGAGTCCGTTAAGCGGCGTTTGATAACGCAAATTGAGTGGTACCGCGGGTAATGCATAAATTGCTCGTCTCAGGAACAAGAGTTCTTGAGGCGGTTTTTTATTATTTCATCAAATCATGGAGGGCGTCGTTATGTTAAACAATGAAGAGACAGCAAAAAGAGCTTCGGAAGTCGCGGCTCGCATCAGAGAATTGCGTGAAATATCCGGTTTTTCGCAGGATGAAATGGCAAAAAAAATCGAGATGCCGACGGATCTGTATCTTTCGTATGAAAACGGAGCTGAAGATTTGCCGTTCAGTTTTATCCACAGGTGCGCGCATATTTTCGGCGTGGACATAACTGAACTGCTTGAAGGGAGCAGCGCGAAGCTTTTGTCGTACAGCGTAACAAGAAAAGGCGGAGGCAAACTGACCGCCAAGGAAGACGGAATAGAGATCAAAAATATAGCGCCGTTTTTCAGAAACAAATTAGCGGAGCCTTATTGGGTACGCTACAGTTTTTCGCCGGAGCTTCAAAACAAGCCTGTACACCTGACAAAACACGAGGGGCAGGAGTTCGACCTCGTTTTGAGCGGCATGCTGAAAGTTCAGGTCGGCGAGCATACCGAAATACTCGAGCCGGGCGACACGATATTCTATAAAAGCTCAACTCCGCACGGCATGATAGCCGTCGGCGGGGAGGACTGCGTGTTCTGCGCCGTCGTTCTCTCAGGAGAGAGCGCCGAGGAGGCTGAGATGATCGAGGCTCCTTCGGTAAAAAAACACCCGGCCGGATATATTTATGAAAATTTCGTCAAAACGGTCGAGGACGAGCGCGGCGCTCTGCAGAGCATCTCGTTTGTAAATGAAAACAGCTTCAATTTCGCTTTTGATATAGTGGACGCCTTAGCCGCCGCTAAGCCCGAAAAGCTTGCCATGCTCCATATTTCCGGAGATAAGACCGAACGCCGCTTTACATTTGAGGACATGAGCCGTTTGTCGGCGCGGGCTGCAAATTACTTTAAGTCGCTGGGCATCAAAAAAGGTGATAAAGTGATGCTGGTTTTAAAGCGGCACTATCAATTCTGGATTTCCGTACTCGCCCTGCACAAGATAGGCGCCGTCGCCATCCCCGCCACTCATCAGCTTGTCGAGCACGATTTTGAATACCGTTTCAATACCGCCGGCGTTTCGGCTATCGTCTGCACGAACGACGACGGCGTACCGGAGCATGTCGACCGCGCTCTGAAAAACTCACCGACGCTTGAGACGCGCATTTTGGTCGGCGGCCGGCGGGCCGGCTGGCACGATTTCGATGAGGACTATCTTGTGTTTCGAAGCACATTCGCGCGGCCGGAGGGCGAAGATCTGTCCTGCGGCAGCGACCCCGCCGTCATGTTCTTCACCTCCGGAACGACCGGATATCCCAAGATCGCCCTGCACACGCATAAATACGCTCTCGGACATTTCATCACCGCTAAATACTGGCATTGCGCTGATCCGGACGGTATACACCTGACGATCTCCGACACCGGCTGGGGCAAGGCGCTCTGGGGCAAACTCTACGGGCAGTGGATGTGTGAAACGGCTGTTTTTACATATGATTTTGAACGCTTCGACCCCGTCGAAATGCTGACGATGCTGGGCAAATATAAAATAACCACGTTCTGCGCCCCGCCGACCATGTACAGATTTTTTATCAAGCAGGATCTGTCAAAATTCGACCTCAGTTCGATAAAATACGCGACTACGGCGGGAGAGGCTCTCAATCCCGAGGGTTTTCATCAGTTCAAAAAAGCGACGGGCCTGTCCGTCATGGAGGGCTTCGGACAGACCGAAACCACGCTGACAATTGCCAATTTGGTCGGAACGAAACCAAAAGTGGGCGCGATGGGAAAACCGAGTCCCCTGTATGACGTCGACATCGTTGACGCCGAAGGCAACCGGACTCCCGAGGGCGAGGTCGGCGAGATAGTGGTGCGCACCGAAAAAAGCATACCCTGCGGGCTCTTTTCCGGATATTACGGGGACGATGAAAAAACGGCCACCGTGTGGCACGACGGGATGTATCACACGGGAGACACCGCCTGGCGGGACGAGGACGGCTATTTTTGGTATGTCGGCCGGGTGGACGACCTGATAAAATCCTCCGGCTACCGCATCGGCCCGTTTGAGATTGAAAGCGTCATAATGGAGCTGCCCTATGTGCTCGAATGCGGCGTTTCCGGCGTTCCCGACGAGATACGCGGCCAAGTAGTCAAGGCGAGCGTGGTGCTGACGGAGGGTACGCAAGGCACGGAGGAACTAAAAAAAGAGATACAAGAGTATGTAAAAAAACACACGGCCCCGTACAAATATCCGAGAGTCGTGGTGTTTCGCGACGAACTGCCCAAAACGATAAGCGGCAAAATACAGAGACATTTACTGTAATGCCTTTGTATTGAACCGGGCCCCTCGGTCACCCTCGAAATCGAGGCCGTGAAAGAAAGTCTGTAAATCAATAAAAATCCTTACGAAAAGTTTCCTGTACTGCCTGTCAGAGCAGAGCCTCACCTCTGCTCTGACACATACAGTTTTATGCGTGACTGTATGATCGCCGTGACCTCATCCACGCTCTTGTCGCCGCAGAAGAACGGCTGCGCATCCTCCCAAACGATATCAAAGACGGTTGAATCGACTCTGTATACTCGGTCCAAAGACGCGATCAACTCTCTTATTCGGCGGACGTCATTCTCCGTTGTATCACCGAACTCAATTGTAAAACCATCCTCCCACTCAGCGCCTGCTCCGATTTTGCCGCCTTCTTCAACGATGCCGCAGTAGATTTCCAACGCATCCGCATTGATGGGGACCACAAAAAATCCTTCCGCCTCATAATGCTCGGGCGTGTAGAATTCCCGAATAAATGACCAAGCCGCCTCGGCGTTTTTTGTTGCGGAGGACACGGAAAAACTTCCGTCATATACTATTGAGTTTCCTACTCCGGCGGAGGTCGGGAAGCCAATAAAAACGCTGTCACCGAAGAAAAAATCGAAAACTTGCAAGAAGTTTTTCGCTCCTACCTTCTGACGCATCAGCAGCTGGTTTCCGTTTTTGATCGAATACAATTCGTTCTCTGTATTCGCATTATTACTTTCGGGTGCATACAGTCGGACGAACTCAAGCAGCTCTCGAAATTCGGCCGAATCGAAGCGGCATACTCCGCTTGACCAATCAATATACTCTGACATATTATAAAAGAGGGCTAATTCCAACACGATTTCGCGAATCAGGCCCGGACCGAATAAATAACCGCGAAATGACAGATCCTCGAGTTTTGCCCGCATTTCGTCAAAAGTCCGGCCGGCTTCCGGCCCCAGTACCGAAGCGGAACCGGCGACAGTATCTATCCAAAACCTGTACGGCAATTCATAGAGTCGATCTCCTTCAGCGGCCGCGTCTAAAATGTTTGCTTGGAAACTTAATCTGTCTAACTCTTTGTCACTATCCAAAAACCGGTAAAGGTCTGTCAGGTATCCGGCTGCGCCTAATTTTGAAGAAGACAGCTCACGAGTAAACAAATCTCCCATACTGTAATGGAATATGTCAGGCGTGTTGCCTGCTGTCATTTGCGTAAGAAGCCTGTCAATATCGTCTTCGGAATACTCAGTCACTTTGATAGTATACCGGCTGTTCGTATTATTAAACGCCAAGATTTCACTCAGTATTCTTGCGGGATTTGACGACGCCAATGTGATTATCTCTTTAGTTTCCGCGTCGCCGGTTCCGGTGTCCGGCAATACACTGTATAAGATTCCGGCGCTGAAAATGACGAAATCTTCTCCGGTCGTAATAAGCCAATCCGGCGGCGGCACACCCAAAGCGCTCCACCCGAACAACCGGACCGATATTTTTCCGGCGTAGTCATACTCGGTCAGTTCTTTGTAATTATCTAAGTATATTTTCCCGTTCTCTCCGCCGTACATCTTGTTGTAAACGGTGCTGAGGGTGGTGCGCTTACTCCAATCCTTCTTTTCGGTGTTAACAGTCGCCAAAGTGTTTCCGTTGATCAAAACCAGAGGCGTTTCGCCGTTAAGAAGACATACGCTGTTAATTACGTCATTGCCGGATATAGTGTACAGCTCGCTGCCTGTTGCGGAAATAACGCTTAATACAAACTTTCCGGCATCTGTCGAGCAGACAAAGTATGTTTCACCCGCTAAAGACGTCGCGGCAGTGACGTACCGGTTGGAGCTTCTCTCTCCGATCTCTGTATCGAATACTGCCGAACCGCCGGCATTGTATCGCGAGATCTTATAAACATCATCCGCCGCGTATATGAAAACAATACCTCCGTCCGCGAGAACTGAAAATGACAGCACACTGTCGCAATTGCGAAGCCTGATACCGCTGTAAACATGATCGTTTTGATTTGCGCCGGCCGGCTTCAGCGGTACGACTTCCCGGAAACCGCCGGTTTCACGGACTGTCAACAACTCACCGCCCGTCCCGGCGGCCACGGGAGTCGCATCATACTCCGAACTGAGTTCCAACTCGGCAGCTGTATAAATGACTTCACTTTTTAATTCCGCCGGATCGGAACCGGCGCATCCGACCAACAAGGCGGTACCGGCAAGCGCCACCGACAAAATAATGAATTTTGCTCTTGACATGTGCCGGCCTCCCATACTCGAACTTATGCATATTGATATCGGGCACAAAACAACCCTGCAGCCGTTGAATCTGCAGGGCTTTTTGCGTGGCAGCGGGAGAAGGATTCGAACCCTCACATACGGAGTCAGAGTCCGCTGTGCTACCTTTACACAATCCCGCTAAACGCAACAGTCATTATACTTTTTTTTCAGTTTTTGTCAAGTGGTTCCCTTATTCATATCCCCTATATAATTGCTGACAAGTTCCTGAAGCATTTCATCCCTGTCAAGTCTGCAGATCAGGTTTCTGGCGTTATTGTAATTTGTGATATAAGTCGGGTCCTCAGAAAGAATATAACCGACGATCTGATTGATCGGATTGTAGCCTTTTATGACAAGCGAACAATATACGGAAGACAATATCTCTCTGATTTCGGTTTTCCGGTCAATGGCGGTAAATTTTCTTGTCGGCTCTTCCATTTTTCGTGTCACACCTCATCATATGAATAGTAGAATTCCACACATGACATAATATATCAAAAACACCCGGCGTGTAAAGCGATTTATGTTACCGTTAGGTTACATTTTTTCGCGTTTAAGCCGAGTGTTTGTATAATGGCTCCGGGTTTTATCTCATAACCGCGCCGCACTCGTCTTTTAAGGCATCAAGAATACTCTGCAGCAGCCGGTCCGCGATATCATCGGTCAGCGTTCGGTCGTTTGCCCTGAATGCAAGCGAGAACGCGGCGGATTTCATGCCCTCGGGAATCGGAGCCCCCGTGTAAACGTCAAACAATTCACACTGTTCAAGATATTCTCCGCCGGCGCTGAAAATGCAAGCGCGAAGACCTGCGACGGGGACAGCAGCGTCGCAGACGATCGCCAAATCCCTTTCGATCGCGGGGAAGCGCGGCAGCGGAACGCAGTATATGTCAAAATCGCGGCAGGCAAACATTTTTTCCGTGTCGATCTCTGCCGCGCAGATCGGAATATTCAAGCTGAAAGCGTCGCATACCGCGGGGTGGACCATGCCGACAACGCCGAGAGTCGCGTCTTTGCATTTTATGACCGCGCAGCGTCCGGGATGATAAGAAGGATTGTCCGCCATCGCCTCAAATCTCACATTTTTTATGCGCAGCGCCTCAAAAACAGCTTCCACCCGTCCTTTTACGCCGAAGAAGTCAGCCTCGCCGCCGTAAGCGCCCAAGGTCAATATTTTGCGCTCATCTGCGAGAGGCGAGTTTTCCGACGGTAAATAGACTTTAGCCGTCTCATATAATTTTACGTCTTTGCAGCGGTTCGCGCAGTTGACGGAAAGCGCTTCAAGCATGGACGGCAGGGATGTGGTGCGCATAACAGATCGATCCTCGCCCAAAGGGTTTAAAATGACCATTGCGCGCCTCTGCGGGGCATCCGCGCTCAGCCGTATTTTATCGAAGGCCGAAGCGCTGCCGAAAGAATATGTGACTATCTCGCTGAAGCCGACCGCGCGGCAGGTCCTGTCGATTTCGATCTCGAATTTCTGCTTCTCACTGAAGCCGCCCGTGCTTATGTCGCCTTTTACCGGAGTCGCTTCGATACGGTCATAACCGTAGAATCTTGCGACCTCCTCGGCCAAATCGGCGCAATGACGAACGTCGCCTCTTACGGAGGGAACCGTGACGACGCCGTCTTCACATTGAAAGCCGAGTTTTTTGAGAGTTTTGATCATAAACTCCTCGGAAATATCGGCGCCCAAAAGGGCGTTGATGCGCCCGGGCTCCAGCTTAATGCTCACCTCCGGCTCAGCGCGGGCAAAAATATCCAGAGTTCCCGCGACCGTCTCGCCGGCGTCGATCCGTCTTATAAGTTCGCAGGCCCTGTCAATGGCGGGCAGGGTGTTTGCGGTATCCAACCCTTTCTCAAAGCGGGATGACGCATCCGTGCGCACTCCGAGAGCGATCGAAGTCTTGCGTACGGACGCGCCGTTGAAAGTGGCGGATTCCAAAACAACAGCGGTCGTCTTCTCCGTTATTTCGGAATTAAGACCGCCCATGACGCCGGCTGCGCCTATCGGTTTGGTTTCATCGGCGATAAGCAGCATTTTTTCCGTCAGCCGGTGCTCACTGCCGTCCAGGGTTTGTAAAACCTCGCCCCGGGCCGCCCTTCGAACGATTATCTTGTTTCCCGAAACACAGGAAAGGTCAAAGGCGTGCATCGGCTGTCCGTATTCGAGCATAACGTAATTTGTGACGTCGACAATGTTGTTGATGGGCCGCACGCCGCACGCGCGGAGCCTGCGCCGCATCCAAGCCGGTGAAGGTTTGACGGAGATGTTTTTAATAACGCGCGCCGTATATCTCGGACACAGATCCGGGTCTTTTACTTCGACCGACAGATAATCTTTAATATTGCCGCAGCCTTCGGGCGGAGCCGGTTTTCGAAGCGTCAGCGCGGTATCGAATGTCGCAGCGCTTTCCCGCGCGAGGCCGATGACCGAAAAACAATCCGGCCGGTTGTTTGTGATCTCAAACTCCGCCACGCTGTCGCCCAAGCCCAAGACTTTAATCATATCGTCGCCCGGTTTGCACGGCTCCTCAATTACAAAGATTCCGTCTTCATCGGCATAGGGGTAGTCGTGAATGTCAAGACCGAGTTCTTTGAGCGAACAGAACATACCCTCGGAAACGATTCCGCGAATCGCTCCGCTTTTGATGGTTTTGCCGCCCGGAAGCGTCGCTTCGTCTTTTGCGACGGGAACGAAATCCCCCTCCTTCATGTTTGAAGCGCCGGTGACCACCGTTATAGCCTCCGCCGAGCCGACATCGGCTTTGCAAACAAGCAGGCGGTCGGCGTCTGGATGTTTTTCAACGGATATTATCTTGCCGGCGACCGTGCCGCTGATACCGGCGCCGGTTATTTCAGTGTTCTCGACTTTCGAGCCGGTCATAGTCATCCTCGCGGCGTATTCCCTGTCGGAGGCTTTTATGTCGGTGTATTCGCTCAGCCATTCCCTCGATAATCTCATTAATTCCCGCCCCCTTAAAACTGATCAAGGAATCTCATGTCGTTTTCATAAAGCATACGAAGATCGGGGATGTTAAAACGCCGCATCGCCATACGCTCGACCCCTACGCCGAAAGCAAAACCCGAGTATACACGGCTGTCTGTTCCGCAGCCCTCAAGTACATACGGGTGTACCATGCCCGCGCCCAAAAGCTCTATCCACCCTTCATTTTTACAGACCCTGCAGCCCTCTCCGCCGCATTCGAAGCATTGCACGTCGATCTCGCATGAGGGTTCGGTAAAGGGAAAATGGTGAGGCCGGAACCTTGTTTTCGCGTCGGAGCCGTACAACCTTTCGATGAGCGTGTTGAGCGTGCCTTTCAGGTCGCCCATCGTAATGCCCTTGTCGACGACCAAGCCTTCTATTTGGTGAAACATCGGGCTGTGAGTGGCGTCGACCTCGTCTTTTCTGTAGACCCTGCCGGGAGAAATAACACGGATGGGAGGCGATCGCATCTCCATAACGCGGATCTGCACGGGAGAGGTCGAGGTGCGAAGCAGGATATTGTCGTCTTCGCTGAAATAAAACGTGTCCTGCCTGTCGCGCGCGGGATGGTTCTCGTCATGGTTGAGTTTGTCGAAATTATACTTCGCAAGCTCTGTTTCGGGCCCATCCGCCACCGTAAACCCCATGCCGATAAAAATATCTTTAACTTCGTCGATAATAATCGAAACGGGATGTTTTTTTCCGATCCGCATCTTTGAACCGGGGACGGTAACATCCGTTGTTTCGAGTTTCAGGCGCAGATCGAGCAGTTTTTCGTACATCTGATTTTTTCTTGATTCAAACGCCTCTTCAAGACTCGCCCTGATCGAATTCGCCGCTTGCCCGATAACACGTCTGTCTTCGTCCGATAATTTGCCCATTTGTTTTAATATTGAAGTCAGCTCACCTTTTTTGCCGAGATATTTGACCCTCAGATTTTCCAATTCTTCCGGACTTTCGGCTTTAAGAACCGAAGAAAGAGATGTTTCCTTCAGTTTGTTCAACAGTTCTTTCATTCTTGTGACCGTTCCTTTCCCGATTGCTCCGCGGCGGCGTCCCGCTAAATTATAATTTATAACACACACAGGGAAACAGAGCAATAAAAACAAAAAATTTTTGACGACGAGAGCCCCATTCCTTCACCGAAAAGTAAATAAGCCTTGCCATTCGCGCCGGGGATATATATACTTAGAGAAAGGCATAAGCGCGAATGCGACCGATGCTGCGCGTGACTTTCGCATACCGGCCGCATACGGCGAAGCTGACGGGACCCGGCGAATGATACTTTCTCAAACAGCGTTTTCAAGCGATACGATACGGGCGACCGGCCGGGCTGTAAACCGAAAAAAGGATCACCACAATTATGATCGGAAACTTCAAAAGAATCGATATGAGCCGACGGCCGAGACGGCAGCTGCGAATTTTGACGCCGGTGACTTGGCTGATCAGTTTTCCGAAAACATGGGCGCATCGCGCGAAAATCGACAAGACCGGCATGCCGGAGCAACTGAAACCTCCGTATTTTTTGCTTTGCAATCACAACTCATTCATGGATTTTATGATAATGACCAAGGCGATCTTCCCGCACCGGGCAAATTTTGTTGTGGCCGTCGACGGTTTTATCCGCATCGAATGGTTGCTTCGCGCGATCGGCGGCATATGTAACCGCAAGTTCACAAAAAGCGTCAGCCCGGTGAAAAACATGCTGCGGGCCCGCAACAACGGCGATATCGTGGTTTTATTTCCCGAGGCGAGATATTCGCTTTGCGGTACTGCGGCCGTATTGCCCGATTCCTTGGGCAAGATGGTGAGAAAGATGAATGTCCCTGTGGCGACGCTGATAATGCGGGGGCACCATATCAATTCTCCTTTCTGGAACATCGGCAGCCGCAGAGTCAAGCCGGTGGAATCCGAAATGAAACTTCTGTTTACCCGGGACGAAACGCAGGAACTGTCCGTCGACGAGATCAACGCCCGGCTCAGCGACGCGTTTGTTTACGACGATTATGCGTGGCAGAAAGAAAAACATATCCGAGTGAAAACGCGAAAACGAGCCGAGGGTCTGCATAAGGTACTGTACCAATGCCCCGCCTGCCTGACGGAATATAAAATGACCTCCGACAAACACACCCTGCGATGCGGTATGTGCGGCAAGGCGTGGGATATGAACGAATTCGGCGAGCTTCGCGCTTTGACCGGGGAAACGGAATTTTCTCATATACCCGATTGGTATGAATGGGAGCGGGCCAATGTCCGCCGCGAAATCGAAGACGGAACGTATAACTTTGATAACGAGGTACGCATAGAATCGCTGCCGAGCGCGAAAGGTTTTATCAGGTTCGACAAGCCCGGGCGGCTGAGCCACGACTTGAGCGGGTTCACACTGACCGGAGTTTATAAAGATGATCCGTTTACGCTGAAGTGGACGCCCGCGGCGCTTTATTCCTGTCACATCGAATACGACTACAAAAGGCGGGGTGATTGCGTGGATCTCAGCACCGTTGACGATACTTTCTATCTTTTTCCCGCAGGCAGCGATTTTTCCGTCACTAAGATCGCGCTTGCAACCGAAGAATTGCATAACAGCGGCACAACGGCCCGAAAAATCCTGAAAACGGCGGAAGCCGATGAAAACTGCGGATAAAAGCCGGCAGCCCGATCGGAGGTGATCGGCCGGAAATGGATCGTGCACTTATTGACCTCGGATCTAATTCAATACGGCTTTCGGTCTATAAATGCGAGGAAGACCGAATAACCGGCATCTTTAATGAAAAAGAATTCGCAGGACTCGCCGGTTACGTAACAGACGGCGTTCTGCAGCCGGCAGGCATACAAAAAGCCTGTTCGGTCATTAACGGATTCAAAGACACGGCGTCCCGTTTTGTCGATCCGTCCGGCATAAGCGTTTTCGCAACAGCCTCGCTTCGAAACATAAAAAACAGAGACGAAGCCGTGAAAATCATCGCGGAGGAGACTTTACTGGTCCCGGATGTTTTAGACGGAGAAGAAGAAGCCGGTCTCGGATTTATCGGGGCTTCGGATTTTATTAAAAGCGACGACGGGATAATGATAGACATCGGCGGAGCAAGCACCGAACTTGTGCTCTTCAGAGAGAAAAAGGCTGAGCAGCTTGTCAGCTTGCCTATAGGCTGCTTGAATTTATCCCTCGGTCACATAGCCAGAATAATCCCGACGGAACGCGAATGCAGACGGATGAACGCGGACATTGCCAAGCGATTTTCAGATATCCCTTGGGCAAAAGGCGTGAGATTCAGGAATCTGTCGGGTATAGGCGGTACGCTCCGGGCAGCGCTCAGACTGTCACGGGTCCTGTTTGATTCTCCTTATAAAGAAAACACCATTGACGCCGACCGTGTCGGCGAACTCATAAAACTGCTGAAAAGCAACCGCAGCAATCTTTATCACACTGTGTACAGGGCTATACCCGAACGGCTGATGACGATCTCAGCCGGACTTGCGGTTTTGCGGCACGCGATCGAAGCGTTCGGGTGCGAAACCGTTTCAGTCAGTAAAAACGGTTTGCGCGAAGGTTATTTGACGGAAAAAGTACTTAAAAAGACTAAGAAACATGTTGTTGAGCAGGCAAACGAATGACTCCCCCGACTTTACCGAAAGGAGACCGGCAATGCAAAATGATTATCCGCAAGATCAAAAACAATCCTCCCGTAACGCAGAGCGAAGGCAAAAAAGGGATTGGGTCGTCAAATCCGTCAGCGTCATAGCTTTTATCGGATGGATAAGCGCCATCGTTTCGCTTGTGTACACCGGTTTCGCGCAGCCCGAAACCGAAAACATGTTCACAAGGATATTCGGAGGCGATGTCATAACCACTTGGAATTCTCGTTTTGTGAACGGCGCGTTCATATCGATCTTAATATCTTTTTTTGTCTGCCTTATCGGCCTTTTGGTGAACATGACCCGTCATCGAAGAAAAACAGACCGCTTCAACAAATCGATCATAACTCTCGGTATGATATCCTTTGTTTTTGCAGTGGTATTTTTATTGGCGTTTTATATATAGGGCGGCATGTTTGACTCTCAGCGCCCTGTGAGCGAAATAGGCGCGGGCCGGCGGAAAATGACCGCCGGCCCGCATATTCGTTTTTACCCGGGATCAGTACATACCGCCCATGTCGGGATTGCCCATCGGCATGGGAGGGTGCTTTTCGGGGATGTCGCAAACAAGAGACTCCGTGGTTATCACCATGCTCGCGACCGACGCCGCGTTCTCAAGAGCGCTGCGGCAGACCTTGGTCGGGTCTACTATGCCGGCGTCAAGCATGTTTACATACTTTTCCCCGGCGGCGTCATAGCCGTAAGCCGGCGTCCTGCTGTTTTTGATTTTTTCCAGTATCACAGCGCCCTCAAGTCCTGCGTTGAAGGCGATCTGGCATATGGGGGAGAACAGAGCCTTCGCGACCGCGGCGGCGCCGGTCCGCTCATCGCCGGAGAGCTTGACCGCAAGGGCTTCCGCCGCTTTCGCGGCTTCAACGTACACCGAACCGCCGCCGGCGACTATCCCCTCTTCAACGGCAGCTCTGGTCGCGTTGAGAGCGTCTTCTATGCGGAGTTTCTTTTCTTTCATCTCTGTTTCGGTGGCGGCGCCGACTTTTATGACCGCTACTCCGCCGGACAATTTCGCCAAACGTTCCTGCAGCTTTTCCTTATCGTAATCGGAGGTTGTGGTTTCTATCAGAGCGGATATCTGAGCGACTCTGCCGCGAATGTCTTCCTGCTTGCCGCCGCCGTCAACGATTATCGTGTTTTCCTTGGTGACTTTGACCTGACGAGCTTTACCCAAAAGGGAAAGTTCCGCCTCTTTAAGTTCCATCCCCAATTCCGACGATATGACCTGTCCGCCGGTTAGTATGGCTATATCCTGAAGCATATCCTTGCGCCTGTCGCCGAATCCGGGCGCTTTTACGCAAACGCAGGTGAAGGTCCCGCGAAGCTTGTTGAGTATGATGGTGGCCAAAGCCTCTCCCTCGACATCCTCGGCGATGATGACAAGCTTACGTCCCGCCTGGACCACCTGTTCCAATACGGGCAGCACTTCCTGAATGTTGGATATCTTCTTGTCGGTTATCAGAACAAGCGCATCGTCGATAACGGCTTCCATTTTCTCAGCGTCCGTTACCATATAAGGGGTGATATATCCGCGGTCAAACTGCATTCCCTCGACGGTTTCGCTGAAGGTCTCGGCAGTTTTGGATTCCTCGACGGTGATGACTCCGTTTTGTCCGACTTTCTCCATGGCTTCGGCGATAAGCTTGCCGATCTCGTCGTCTCCGGAGGACACCGTACCCACGCGGGCAATATCCACCGTGCCGGACACGGGCTGCGAAGCTGCTTTGATCGCGTCGACGGCGGTCTTTGCGGCTTTCGCTATGCCGCGTTTCATGACCATGGGATTAGCTCCCGCAGCGACGTTTTTAAGTCCTTCGCGGACTATCGCCTGAGCCAAAACGGTTGCCGTTGTCGTTCCGTCGCCGGCTACGTCGTTCGTTTTTGTCGAAACTTCCTTTATGAGCTGTGCGCCCATGTTTTCATACGGGTCTTCAAGCTCTATCTCTTTGGCTATCGTGACTCCGTCGTTGGTGATCATCGGAGGGCCGAATTTTTTATCCAAAACCACGTTCCTGCCTTTGGGGCCCAAGGTTATCTTTATCGTATCGGTGAGTTTGTCTATTCCTCTCTCCAATGCCCTGCGCGCGTCTTCCCCGTAAATCATCTGCTTTGCCATATTTTTTCCTCCGTATCTAATATTATAAGAATTATGACTTATTCAACCACGGCAAGAATATCGGATTGCCGCACAATGGTATATTCCTCGCCGTCTATCTTAACGGTGGTCCCGCTGTATTTGCCTGTGATGACTCGATCGCCGGATTTGACTTCCATCTTCACCTCATTGCCGTCGACCATTCCTCCGGGCCCCACCACGACCACTTCATATATTTCGGGTTTTTCCTGCGCCGACGAAGAAAGAATGATGCCGCTTTTGGTTTTTTCTTCAGCTTTGATCTGTTTGATGACTACTCTGTCCGCCAAAGGTTTCAGTACCATTTTTATATTCCTCCCAATCATTATAATTAACCGTCTTCGGTGCGTTAGCGCGCGTTAGCACTCGTTTCGCCGGAGTGCTAACGCATTAATAATAATAACCTGACGACAGTTATTCTGCAAGGCGTATATTTACCTTATTTCCGGGTAATACGGAAGTTTTTCGGGATTACAGCAAAATACAGCGTAAATACTGCCGGAATCTCTTGTTTTCTGCCGGTATATCAGTTTTTACCGCTCGGAATATCAAAATATCGGAAATCTTCGGGAAAAATAAAATCAACTCCGCCGGGTACGGTCTCAAAAGATATTTCCTTTCCGCGCAACAATTCACCGTCCGCATTGATCGCAAGTTCAGTCTCGCTTGAAATCTCCATTCGGGTCCCGCGCAGGTGTTTTACTATTCCTCCGAGTTCCCGGAAGCGTCCTTTGGCGTATTTCCCGACCATTTTTATGAAGCCGATGCGAGACACTTTACCGACTGTTAAAAATTCGGTTATACCGTCGTCGATAAGCGCCGTCGGCATAGGGTTGAAAAAGCCGCCGTAATACCGCCCGTTGCAAGCGCAGACAAGGGTCACGGCGCCGTCTGTGATCTCCTCCCCGCAACTTATGCGCAAGGGGACCGTCGTGCCTTTAATAACATTTGCGACGGTTGATATTATATAGCCGCCCGGCCCGCCGATAAGCGGTATTTTACTGTATTTATGCACATCGGTGCCGATGCGGGCGTCGAGTCCGACAGAACAGATATTGATGCAGTATCGGCCGTTGCAGTTTATAAGGTCCGTCGGCCTTGCCCTGCCGTTGATCAGTCCGTTAAGGTCGGTGAATTTATTTTTTTCGGCTCCGAAGGTTTTTATGAAATCATTTCCTGTGCCGCAGGGATAATGCGTCACCGCTGTGCCGGGCAGCCCCGCGACGCCGTTGACGCATTCGTTGAGCGTCCCGTCGCCGCCGCAGGCGTAAACTCTCAGTCCTCCGCCGTTTGCGGCGGAGGAGATAATTTTAAGCGGCGCGTCCATGGGAGCGCTCGTCACATATATCTCATATTCATCGTCGCGCTTCTCGAATATCCGGTCTATTCTCTCTTTGAGCACAACCGATTTATCGCTTCCTCCCGCTATCGGGTTGATAATAAAAAGATGTTTCACGGGGCGCCGGCTCCTTTTTCAAACCGCCGCAGGTACATATACAGGGCGCACTTTATCATCCCGTTATAAAGCTTCCGGCGTTTCGTCGCTCCGGCGCCGAACAGACGTTCGAAATCCGGTTCGCAGGACAGTATATAAATATCAGAGTCGCTTTTGTCCCTGCAGGCCTCTCCTATCGCTCTGCACAACTCCCTGGCGCGTTCTTTCTCAAGCATGCGCTCCCCGTACGGCGGATTCGTCACGATAACGTCGATATCCGTTTCACGGATCCTTTTCAGGGCGTCGGCCGTCTCAAAACGTATATGCTTCGAGACTCCGGCGCGTTTCGCGTTTTCAGACGCGATCGCAATGCTTTTCGGGTCAATATCGCCGCCTCGGATATCATATTTGCCGCTGAATTCCTTGCTTTCAGCCTCGGCCTTTGCGTATTTCCATATATTACCATCCAGCCAGGGCCATTTTTGCGCCGCGAAT
>WRJA01000033.1 GCA_009782435.1 Oscillospiraceae bacterium | reverse complement strand
TCACAAGAGATACCGATCTGCTCACGGAATATGTGAGGACGGCGCTGAAACGCTCTGTTTCAAAGCGGTTCATCCCGGATAATGTCGCCCATGTGATAACGCTTGACACCTCCGTGGAACAGCTTATAGCCGAAAACACAAAACAATCCGAACACGGCGCGTATTTGGCTTTAGACCCCTCTTTGCTCCACAGAGTATTTGATTCTCTGAAGACTTCGGTCGAAAAAATCACAGATATCGGGAAAACCCCGATTATCCTGACTTCGCCTTTGGTGCGAAAACAGTTTCGGAAGATCGCGGAGCAAGTGTCGCCCGACTTGGTCGTGTTGTCGTTCAATGAGATAGAACAAAATGTTTCGGTGTACTCGGAAGGAGTTGTAAAGATCTGATGTTGGTCAAGCGCTACCTTGCCAAGGATATGCAGCAGGCAATGGATCAAATTATCAGAGATCTCGGTTCGGACGCTGTCATCCTCAGCAGCAGAAAGATAAGAAAAAAAGGGATAAAAAACTTCTTTAAAGGGCAGGTACTTGAGGTCATGGCGGCATATGATCCGACCATGATACCGGGCGCGGAGAAAACGGAAAAAGCCGAAGACCTTAAAATGCTCGCGGAAAAGGTAACGGAAATTAACACGGACGCGGCTATCAAGGCTGCCGAACTCAGCAGGGAACAGTTTGACCATTTGGACAAGCGCATAGATGAGCTTGACGAAGTTTTAAAAGACTTCATGCAAAAATTCACTCACATCAAACGAGACATAACCTTCGACTATTCAAAAGACATTGAAGTTCTCCTGTGTACATTGATCGAGAATCAGGTGAGAGAAGAGCTTGCGCATAACATCGCGAGAGAAGCCGAAACCATACTCAAAAAGCAGGAAAATGTCGGCGCCTTTGACGTTATGGAACAGGTCATAACAGAGTATCTCGGGCCGCCGTCGCCTATACGGATAAAAAGATTCAAGCAGAAAATAGTGCTGTTTTTAGGACCGACGGGAGTCGGGAAGACGACTTCCATTGTTAAACTTGCCGCGGATTTTGCCATAAACCAAAAAAAGAGAGTCGGGATAATAAACACGGATACATACCGGATTGCGGCGCAGGAGCAGCTTAAGACTTATGCGGATATATTGAATATCCCGCTGAGCGTGGTGTATCGAACGGAAGAACTCGGCGATGAGATATCCGCCATGGCTGACCGGGAAGTGATCTTCATAGATACGGCCGGGAAAAAACCGGTTGACGAGAAACACCATGAGGATATCAAGATCATAATAGATACATGCGAGCCCGAAGACGTACTGATGTGCATTCCGGCCACAGTCAATTTCGCGTCGCTCAGGGAGATCATCGATTCATATTCATACATAGACAATTACAAACTCTTGGTAACGAAGCTTGACGAAACAAAATACCGCGGCATGATATTAAATCTGAGTTGGTATACGAAAAAAGAGCTCGCCTATTTTGCGACCGGCCAAAATGTTCCGGACGACATTGAGCAGATAAATATTGAAGCGTTGGCCGGGGAAATACTGGGGCGGTGCGTATGAACGCGGCAGATCAGGCTCAATCGCTGCGCGAATTGGTAAAAGGCTCGCGGTCTATGAAAATCATTACGATCGCCAGCGGAAAAGGGGGCGTCGGGAAGACCGGGATCTGTGTGAACATGGCTATTGCGCTGAGCACGTTGGGATATAAAGTGCTTGTTGTGGACGCCGATTTCGGGTTGGCCAATATTGACGTTATGCTCGGTGTTGTGGCGAAATACAATATGGGGCATTTGCTGCGGGGAGAACAAAGCCTGCAGGACATAATACAGGAAGGGCACAACAGTATCCGGTTCATATCGGGCGGTTCGGGTGTTTTTGAGCTTTTAAAGATGGATGAGCTCCGGATCAAAGCGATAGTCAGCGATCTTATGAGACTCAGGGACCCGGCGGATATCATACTTTTTGACGCGGGAGCGGGAATAAACGACAATGTCATGCAGCTGATCTCCTCGTCCACGGAAACCGTTGTGATAACGACGCCGGAGCCCACCGCCATACTCGACGCTTACGCATTGGTCAAGACTGCGGTAAATGAGAGCGGGCAAAAAAATGTGCGGCTCATAATGAACAAGTGTGAAAACCGAAAAGAGGCTCAAACGGCGGAGGACGGGTTTATTCAGGTCGTACAAAGGCATTTGTCAACAGAAGTTTTGCCTCTGGGGCATATCCTGTATGATCATGAAGTGGTCAACTCGATAAAAAGCCAAACGCCTGTTATGATCAGCCGGCCGAACGGCGCGACGGCAAAAGAAATTATGAACATAACAAAAAGACTAATGGATATTCCGGTGTCGGCAAACGGAGCGTCCGAAAAAATGACGAAACTGTTTGATTGGCTTTTAGGCGGGAAAAAATGACTGTTATGTTGCGGAGCGTGGTTGAAATATGAAAAACAATGACATAAAAGCGGGCGAAAAAGTCGATCTGTATTTGGGCAAGGGCCCCTACTATCGTTCGATGGTGGAAGACACAACCGAAGACGACACATATTTGGTTTCCGTGCCCACTTTCAGGGGGATACCGATCATTCTCAAACAAGACCAGGAGATAAACCTGTATTTCTATCGTGAGAACGGGCGCTACATCATTAATACCCGTGTTATCGATTTTGAGATTTCGGAAAATGTGCGCATGGTGCGGCTGGTCGCCATGTCCGAGGCCGAAAGGCAGCAGCGGCGTCAGTCTTTCAGAGTGAGTACGCTCTTGAGGACTATATTGCGGCCTTACGATCTCGGGCCATTTCCGAGAAGACCGAATCCCGCGGAGGAACATGAGATGGAGGACGCGCCGACTTTTAATCTGAGCGCGACCGGGGTCGCTATTCGAACGACCCGTGACCATGCGGTCGGGGACAAGCTGTTTCTCAAGATATTCCTTGCTTGGCCAAAATCAGAATCCGTGCCGCTTGAAATTTCGGGAGAAATAAAACAAATAGCAAAAACGGATAGTGTTAAGGATATTTTTCAGCTCGGGATCATGTTTGTTGACGCTTCCGAAGAGATGTCGGCGGAAATAACAAAATTTGTTTTGGCGGAGGAACAGCGGCAGCGCAAAAAAATGCTTTTTATCGGAAAGAATTAGATATCGTATGGTTCGGGTGGTGATGCATGCGTGTCGGAGCTGAAAAATATCACGTCGAATGATAAGGAAGCTAATCTTGAAAAACTCTGGCAGATATACAAAGAAACCGGAGATAATGACGCGAAAAACGAAATTCTGATGAACTACATCAAACTCGTTAAAGCGATAGTACGACGCATGATGCCGAAATATAACAGATATAACGAATTTGATGACCTTGTAAACTGCGGCGTCATCGGGCTGATCGACGCGGTTGAAAGATTTGACCTGAGCCACGGCGTAAAATTCGAAGCTTACGCGATATCCCGCATAAGAGGTGAAATACTCGATTACATGCGGTTACAGGATTGGGCGCCGGCAAGTATGCGAAAAAAAATCAACGCCATTACCGATATATTCGAACAGGCGGAAATAAACCCCGATATTTACATAACGGATGAGTATGTCGCCGGCAAACTGGACATGTCGGTCGATCAGGTACAGAAAATATTGGCGCAGTCGCATATGTTCAACCTGATGAACTTTGAGGATACCGTTAACGCCGCGAACGCCATCAATTCGGCACCCGTACCGGAAAACAGCCTTCCCGAAAATCGCCTTCTCGACAAGGAACTGAAACAGACGCTGGTCGACTTGATCGTTTCTTTGCCCGAGAAAGAGAAATTGGTGATAACGTTGTATTATTATGAGGGCCTTTTGTTGAAAGAGATCGCCGATATCCTTGACGTCACCGAATCAAGAGTATCGCAGATTCACTCAAAAGTCCTGCTGAGATTAAAAGCAAAATTAAAAGCTGCAATGTGACCGTTGCAAATCTGTGCCGGATATCCGGCATGCACCGGTGTCGGAAGGGCAGAACGTTAAGGAGGAAAAACGGAATGAATAAGAATATGAAATACTTTTCCGGCTCGGATTTCTCCGAAATATCGAAATCGGCCGCGAGCTATTTTAGTTGCGACGAGGCGGCTCTCTACATTTTTACCGTTTCAGAGGGTACCGAAGAAAGTGAACGGCTTATGCTCGCAATTCATACGCCTGATAATCCGGGCGAAAAAAACTTTGACGGCGGTTTTAATCTGTTTTATGAAGAGGACGGAGTATATTTCGAATTGTATCACGCCAAGGGGAGAGGTCTCCCTTTGGAGCCCGAGGCTGTGCGCGCACACGTTATGAGAAAAGCCATATCCCGGCTTGATGCGCAGAAACTGTCAGATACCTTGACCGCCGGGTTCGGACGGGTCGTAATCGGCCCGGCGCAGGAAGAAAATATCCTTAATGAAGACGTACAGTTGTCTGTTTCAAAGGATGAAATGGAAGCGACGATACGTTTTCTCCCGCCGGAAGCAAGAGGGGGAAAGATCTCGCTCGGGGAAATCCAAGAGAGGATAAAAGCGGCGGACATCAAATTCGGAATGAGTTCACTCAAGCTCGGCGAAGCTTTAAAAGAAAAAGACTACGGCAAAGAGTACTCCATAGCTTTCGGTGTTGCGCCGGAAAACGGCGTGGACGGATCGTTGACTTATCACTTTGATAAAGACAGTAAATCCGTAAAACCGATTGAAGATGAAAACGGCAAGGTCGATTACCGGGACCTCGACCTCTTTGAAGAGGTCAAGAAGGGGCAGCTGCTTATTTCGCGGAAACCGCCGACCCAAGGCAAGGCGGGAAGCACGGTAACGGGTAAAGAGTTAAAACAAAAAGCCGGTAAAGACGCGCCTATGCCGAAGACAAAAAATGTCATGATAAATGAAGATTCCACCGGGGCTTATGCCGATATGAACGGTTTTGTAAAGATTGCCGACGGCGTGGTTACGGTTTCGGATGTTTTTACGGTGCAGGGCGATTGCGACATGTCGGTGGGGAATATCGACTTTGACGGGAGCATTGTGATAACCGGCACCGTGATCACGGGTATGAGCATTAAGGCCACAAAAAACATATCTGTGGGCGGTGTTGTGAACGACGCCGAGCTGATTGCCGGAGGGGACATAGAACTCAAACGCGGCATACAGGGCGCCGACAAAGGTAAAGTGATAGCGGGCGGCGCCATTACGGCTTCTTTCATTGAACGCGCGGAAATAAAAGCTGAGACGGACGTGAAAGCGGATGTTGTCCTGCACAGCAAAATTGAAGCCGGGCGCAGTTTGATAATCACCGGAAAAAGAGGGAATATTATGGGCGGACGAGCCCGGGTGGGCAGGGAAGTGCGCGCGAAAACGATAGGCGGAGTATCGCATGTGCAGACGGAAATCGAAGTTGGGATCATGCCGGAAAAAATATCGAGACTGAAATTCCTTAAAACGGAGCTTGAACGAATTGCCGCTGAGGACGAAAAGATAAATCAACTTGAAGCGTATCTTGTCAAGACCGACAATTTGCCGGATGAAAAAAGAGCGGCAATAGAAAAATCCGTCACGGAAACAAGGGGCCGAAACACTCAACTTTCGGAGAAATATTCCGATGAATGCAATGAGTTGGAAGCAGAGGCCGAAAGGGCTGTAGACGGAAAAGTACATTGCACCATGACAGTCTATCCGGGCACCAAAATATCTTTGGGAAAAGCAAGCTATCGCGTTGACGACGAAATAAAATACGCGACCTTCAAATACAGGGAAGGGAATGTGATTTTCGGCTCGTGTGAAGTGAGCCTGTAGGCTTACGGAACACCTTCGGTTCGAGGGGGGGGACAGATATGTCGATCAAAGGCATCGACGCTCAAATGATGATTGCAAGAGTACCGGATTTTGTCAGGGAAACGAGCACTCAGCTGAAAGTCGGAGATTTGATGCAGGAATATCTGGCGGTGCAGAATAAAATTATGGAAGATCGCGAAAAATCAATGGTGACAAAAACCAATTCGCCCCACCACACAGAACTCCGCTTGGAAAACGAAAGTGACGGAACGGGATCTTATTATGAATCTTCCGAGAATCGGGAACGGGAAAACTCCTCTCAGCAATCTGTCCTTGATGAAGAAATAGGCGTAAACGAACACATTATCGATATCAGGCTGTGAGGTAAGACGCGCCATGGGTCCGGATTATTATATTTTTGCGTTATATATTTTTATTCTGATTTGCGCGATACTGATAATATGCAGATTTTTATTTGCGGGCGTAAAACGGCGCAGTAAGATTCTTGACGAAAAAGAGGAAAAGATACTTATCACATACAAAACGCTCGAAGACGCGATGGATGAATTTTATGACATCGCGGATGAGGCAAAAGCCGAATTGGAGCGAAAACTGAAAAAACTGAGTGAAATTCCGGATCCTCCGGAACCGGTATTGAGAGAGCAAAGACCGTACGCCGAAATAATACCGATTTACGCCGGCGGAGCGGAACCGAATGAGATGCAGATATCTCAAAGCAATGAGCAGAAAAAAATCGCTTTTGAGCAGCTTTTTAACGAAATAAAAATCAAAGCCGATGCTCCCTTGCCCGCTGCTCATGAAAAAGTCATCGGTCTTGCCGAACAGGGGAAATCTTTCGCGGAAATTGCCAAAGAGCTGAAAATCACGCAAAATGAAATCGACTTGATCATCGGCATCAATAAAACACAAAGACCCGTGAAATAACATATAAAGTTTTTATGAAAAATTCCGTGATAATATAAGAAGACATTTCGTAAAAAAGAGAGGGTTGCCATGCAAAGGGGATTGTATATTGCGGGTACCGGCATGATGGTGCAGCGCAGGGCGATGGAAAACGTAACAAACAACATCACCAATGTTGAAACCACCGGTTTCAAAAAGAATTATCTTATTACTCACAGTTTTGACGAGGTCATGCTGCAGCGCATAAATGATCTCCCCGTGGTGGGTAGAGGCTCTTATGCCGGACCGCTTACATACGGAACTCTTGTCGACCAGATATATATGGATTTTTCTCAGGGAAGCTTTGAGGAGACCGGATTGACCACGGATTTGGCGATTGCCGGAGACGGTTTTTTCGTTATGGAGACGCCCGCGGGAGATCGCTATACACGTTCGGGAGCTTTCGCCTTAACGGTCGACGGCTTCCTGTGCGATCCGGACGGGCATTATTTACTCGGGCAAGACGGGCGTGTTTGGGTAGGCACCGACAAATTTACTGTCACGACCGACGGCACGATAACCGTTGACGGGGAGTATGTGAACACGATCAGATTAGTGGGTTTTGCGGATAACAACTCTTTACGAAGCGAGGGACATAACCTTTTCAACGCCACTCAACAGCCGGGCGCTCCGGAATTTGCAGAGATCAGACAAGGCTTTCTCGAGAATTCAAATGTCGGCGTCGCCCGTGAGATGGTGGACATGCTGACGGTGTTTCGCGCTTATGAAACAAATCAAAGGATACTGAGCATGATTGATGAAACTCTCGGCAAAGCCGTAAATGAGATCGGAGGTCTTAGGTAATGTTTGAAGCGGTTTATATGGCGGCAACCGGGCTTACGAACCAACAGAGAAGAATGGATGTTATTGCGGACAATGTGGCGAATGTCAATACGGCAGGCTTTAAGGCGTCCAGACTTGATTTTAAAGACGCCATTTACACCTCTGCGACAGGTACGGTCGTGACTCCCCCGGCAGTTGAAGGAATGGGGATATATCCTCCGGGACCCGCGTATACGCCGGGGGGCAATCTGCAAAAAGGACACGGAGTTATGACAGCCGCGATAACTCATAATTATGCCCCGTCTTCGATCAGCGAAACAGGCAGCATGCTGGATTTCGCGATCGAAGGGGACGCTTTTTTTGAAGTTGTCGACAACAACGGTAACGTATATTATACAAGAGCCGGGAATTTTTACATCTCCAACGAACCGGACGGTCTCGTTCTTGTTGATTCGCGCGGTCATTATGTTATGGATGATGCCGGAGGAAAAATCATATTCCCGAATGAGACAACCTCAGTGGAGGTTTCGATCGAAGGATTGATAACGTTCAAAAATGAAGATACGGAATTGGGGACCGTTCAATTCGGGCTTTATACCTTTTCCAACAAAACCGGGCTCAATGCTTCCGGCAATTCGACCTATTCCGTTACCGTCGCGTCCGGAGAGGCTGTGCCGGCCGGCGAATACCGTATAAGGCAGTACATGCTCGAAAACTCAAATGTAGACATGGCGACTGAGATGACGAGACTTATACGCACTCAGCGCGCGCTTCAGTTGGCCAGCAGAGCGCTGAGGACGGCGGACGATATGGAAGGCATTGCAAATAATATCAGAAGATGATAAACTGCCCGGCGCCGGTAAAACTGTAACGCCGGCAGGGCGGAGCGCAGATCATTTCTGCTGTAAGACACTGCGGATGACGCCTTAAACGTCCGGGCTTTTCCCGGCCGTTTTATGTATGACGCTTCAAGTTCAAGAAAGGACCGGATGTTATTATGGATATCATTCAATGTAAGTTTTGCAACAAACCGTTCCAAAGCATCGGGAATAAAGTCTGTCACGCCTGTATGGACCGGATAGACAGTGATTTTATTACGATAAGAGACTATATGTACGATAACCCGGGCGCGGTTGATATTGACGTTATTTGCGAGGCCACGAAGGTGCAAAGGAATGTGGTATTATTCCTTATAAAAGAAAAGCGTGTGACGATAGTTGCTCCCGGCATGAGTGATTTGCGGTCTTGTTCCGTTTGCGGTAAACCGACGTCGCAGGATTCGATGTGCGAGATCTGCCGGCGTAAGCTGTCGGATATACTGGAGACTCAAATCAAGCCCGCGCCGAGTAAAGAAGAGAAGAGCGAAGCCGTTAAGTCGCAAAAAATGCACACAAGATAAAGCGATCGAGGATAATTATGCTTACGGAAAGTGTTGCTTCAAAAGCCCGGGTGCTGCTCGACATAATGCGGGAAACAGAAGCCGACCAGGAAGAACTGCTGCAGCTTGCACTCCAAAAACGGCCTGCGATACTCGGTAACAAAACGGAAGAGTTGAACGAAATCGTGTCCCGGGAGTACCGCTTGTTATCGCAAATGAAAAACACGGAAAAGCGGAGAGCGGCGGTCGTGTCGGAAACGGCGGTTGAAGCAGGTGTGCCGGTTGAAGAACTGACGCTTTTTGCTTTGGCCGAACGCCTGCCGGAGACTGTAGCCGCCGAATTGGGCGCCGTTCGGGACAGCATCTTAAAAGTCGCTGATTTGTTAAAAACGGAAAACGCGATTAACGGGAGCCTGCTTGAGACTCAGCTTTCGTATACCGGCATGATGTTGGATCTGTTCGGCAGCACGGAAGATCCGATCAACAATTTTTACGGCTCGGACGGGAAGTCGTCGGGACCGGAGGGCAAGCGCAACAATATTTTTGACGCCAACGTATAACGGCATACAAATAAACAGTATCGTCCGCCTGACCGGCGGACGATACTGTTTATTTGAGGCGTCATAAATCAAGCAATCTGATTTTGTTTTCGGCCCAAACAAAGGTCGGGAAAAACACAAAAAAGCTTATAGTTACGGAATACAGCGGCGTTATAAGAGCCACGGCGAGACTCGGCCCGAGCATGCTCGGTTCGCCTAATTGCCCGAGCAGGACGACAAGTCCGGCGGTAAATCCGACTGCGCCCACAGCAAGAATGATTTTTGCCGTATGCTTGACCGCGGTCGCGATGCAGTTAAGCTCGGCTTTGCCGTATTCGTAATTTTTTTTGAAGCTGGTCCTGAAATAGCCGCCGATGATACCGCCGCTTTTTGAGACGCAAAGGAAAAAAATAAGCGGCACGAGAATCAGTATCAAAGACGGCGTATTAATAAACCAAGTGATTGAACCCCCGTGAGCGGGGCCGAGCAGAAAGAAAAGAAAAACCACAAATAAAAACCCCGCGATTATTAACATAATGATCAGCTCCTCAAATAATTAATTAAAAAGTCCGCCGTATCGGTCAAGTATATGTACAGAGTTTCCGAATCGCTTTGCGTCATGGGAGCGGCGTCACGTGTGAAATTACCGGCTGTTATCCTGAACGCTTCCGAGTTTATCGCGATGCACAGCGCCGCCGTAACAGCGCACGCCGCCGCGAGTTTTATAAAACTGAAGTTCTTTCCGGCGTTAACAGATCTGTTAAATCCTTTCAGAACTGCAGCGTCCAGCATTGACGCGTCGCAGTCTCTTGTGTTTTTTATATACTCAGCAAGGGAGTCATTGTTCATCCGTTGATCTCCGTTCGTAATTGTTTCAGCGCTCTGTTCAGGCGGCTTTTCACGGTTCCGACAGGTATTTTCAGTATCGACGATATTTCCTCAAGCGTGAATTCGGAATAGTACTTAAGGCTGATTATCTTACGAAGTCCCGGGGACAGGGAAGAGATCAGCTCCTTAAACTCCAAATCGTCGTAATCGTCGAGGCAAGCGGTTTCCCGAACCTCATCAAGCGCCGTCTCGCGTTTTTGAGTTCTGTAAATATCATACGCGGCGTTGATCAGTATGCGGGTAAACCATGTTGCCGCATATTTCGGATGCCTGAGCCGGCGTATCCCCTTGTAAGCTCGATAAACAGCTTCACTGACGGCGTCGAGCGCGAGCCGGTCATCGCCCAATATGCCTTTTGCCGTGCGGAACAGAACTGTTTTCAGAGCGTCGCAAAGCGCGACAAAACTCTCGTCGTCACCTTTGGCGGCAAGTTCCGCCAAACTCTCATATGTTTCACCTCCCCTCACCGGATACCCCCTTTGCTCGGTCTTGATCATTAGACGCCGAAAACCTCCGGACGGTTCTCTTTATGCAAAAAAATACAATTTTTCGGAAAATATTCGGGGCGGAGCTTTTTTGCTCCGCCCCGCGCATTGATTGTTTGTCCGGTGCAGTTTTTCGCCGAAAATCTGATTTGTGACCGGTAGGGATTCCGCTTGCGACGGAAAGTTTTATTCGGCGGATATTATATAATAATAAACGGGCTGACCGCCGTTGACCAAGCTGACCTCAGCCTCCGGGAAACGATCCGTGAATAATTCGGATACTTCGGACGCCGTTTCCTCGTCCGCGTCTTCTCCGTAGTAGACGGCGATGAATTCCGGTTGATATCGGTTAAACGATTTACAAACGGCTTTCCACATTTTTTTGGTTTCCGTGAAGCTGCCGAGCAGAGCACCGTCCGCAAGCACAAGATATTCACCGGCTTTAATACTGTGTTCGTCAAATGTGCAGTCGCGCACGGCGTATGTCACAAACGCGGTGTGGGTTTTTGTGATCGCCGATGTAAAAAGTTCGATTAGTTCGTTTTCTTCCGAATACGTGTCCATGCACAGCAATGCGGACACACTTTGCGGAACGTTTTTTGTAGGTATGACGACGACATTTTTTTTGCTCAAAGGGATGCATTGCTGTGCCGCCATTATAATGTTTTTGTTATTGGGGAATACAAAAACCGTTTCGGCCGGAGTGAGGTTTATCTCTTTGAGAATGTCTTCCGTTGAGGGGTTCATCGTTTGGCCGCCCGTGACGATGCGATCGGCTCCCAAGTCGCGCAGCAGATTCTCCAAGCCGGCGCCGGCGCATACGGCTACAGCGCCGTATTTTTTTTCGGGTTCGGCGATTTTCGGCGTTTTGTCCGCCTCGGACATTATTTCGTTTGAGTGCTGAAGACGCATATTGTCAATTTTCACGGCAATGACAGAACCGTATTTCAGAGCTTCGGTCAGAACTTTTCCGGGTTCGTTTGTATGTACATGTGTCTTTATCAATTCGTCGTCGTCAATAACAACGACGCTGTCGCCTAACTTCTCCAAAAATGACCTGAGCAGATCAACGGATCTGGAATTTTCACGATCGACCGTGAATTCCGTACAATATGTAAAAATTATTTCTTCGGTCTTGAATGAAGAAAAATCCGCGCGCTCCTTAACTTCAGTTCCGGCTGCGGAGGGCGGCGTCGGTACGCGGCCTTTGAGCGAAGCGATCATTGCGTCTAACATATAAACATATCCCTGACCGCCGGCGTCTATCACTCCTGCGCGTTTTAAAACGGGGTTTTGGTCAATTGACACGGCGAGCGCCGCTTTTGCCGCTTCAAGCGCGCAGGCGAACATAAGCTCTGTGTCGATACCGGTTTCGGTGAATTCCAAGGCCGATTCGGCGGCTTTGCGTGAGATCGTCAGTATCGTTCCCTCGGCGGGTTTCATAACGGCTTTGTAGGCGGTGTCCACTCCGTCGGACATCGCGCGAGCAAATTCCGCCGCACTCGCTGTTGCTTTTCCTTTAAGGCCTTTGGCGAGGCCGCGGAACAAAAGCGACAGAATAACGCCGGAGTTCCCTCTGGCGCCGCGGAGCATTGCCGCCGCAGCGCAGTCGGCGGCGTCACAGAGCGATGACGGATTTGTTTTTGTCAATTCGGAAGCGGCGCTCGCCGCGGTAAGGGTCATGTTCGTTCCTGTATCTCCGTCGGGGACGGGGAATACATTCAGTTCGTTTATGTGGGCTTTATTTGCCTCAAGGGCGTCAGACGCGCACCGCAGCATCCCGCAAAACGCGGCGCCGTCTATGTATTCTCTCAAAAAATACACCTCCGATTCCGGCAAAACCGCAAAAAACAGCCGGTTGCCGAATTATGCCGAGGAGATACGGCGTTAATCCGCCGTCATGCAGTCAATGAAGACGTCAACTTTTCGAACGGGTATACCGGTCGAATTTGAGACCTTATAGGCTACCTCGCTGATAATGCTTTCGCAGAGCGCCGTAATGTTGACGCCGTGTTCAACAACGATATGAAGTTCAACAGATATGTCTCCGGGCTCATCGGTTCTGACAAATACGCCCCTTGACATGGATTCCCGTCTGAGGAGATGAAACAAGCCGTCGGTCTTCGAGCGGCCCGCCATACCCTTAACGCCGAAGCAGCGGGTAGCCGCGTCGCCCGCCAAGATCGTGAACACTTCGTTTGTAATGTATACGGATCCGGTGTCATTGTCGATTTTTACCATAAACAGAACCCCCCTTCAAGCAGCGGTCCGGCTTCAAAATGAAAGTCCCGAACATAGACTTATTGCATTATAGTATAAAATCCCTTGTTTAACAAGTATATTTTTAACCGCAGGTTTTACAGTGCGCGGGTTCGCGGTAAAGCGTACCGGGATGGGGATATCAGTCTTTCCGGGCGCATTCAAAATCCGCTCCGGTCAATATGTCAAGCCCGTGCGACAACGCGGGCAAAATATATTCAAGACATTCTGCGGCTGCTTTGGGGCTGCCCGGAAGATTGACTATAAGTGTGCCGCCGCGTATACCCGCCGCGGCTCGCGAGAGCATAGCGCGGGGCGTCAGCTTCAGGGAATAATACCGCATGGCTTCCGGAATGCCGGGGACCTCGCGGTCTGTTACGTCGCGCGTCGCCTCAGGCGTACAGTCGCGTGACGAAAAACCGGTGCCGCCGGTCGTTAGGATGAGGTCGGCAGTTTTATCGTCGCATATGCGGCGCATCTCATTTGCGAGCTTCTCTCTGTCATCCGGCAGCAATATGTATTCGACCGCCTCATAACCCGCGCGCGCGAGCGCTTCTTGTATTACGGGACCGCTCTTATCTTCGCGGTTTCCCGCGAAACCGGAATCCGACGCGGTTATGATTGCCGCCCGGAGCATTTTTATTCCCCCTTTTTCGAAACGACGAGTTCATCGCCGACCGAGATCGTGCCGCCGTTTAATACTTTCGCGAAAACGCCCTCCCGCGGCATAATGCAATCTCCCATGACTTTGTATATTTCGCAGTGCGAATGACATTCCTTGCCTATTTGCGTCAGTTCCAAAAGCACGTCATTGCATTTGAACTCTGTTCCTGCGGAAAGCGAAGCAAAATCTATCCCATCGACCTTGATATTCTCCCCGAACGCCCCGTCGTCAACGACGGCGCCTCGCGCCCGGAAAGCCTCCACTTTGTCATTCGACAACAGTGATACTTGCCGGTGCCAATCGCCGGCGTGGGCGTCGCCCTCGATTCCGAAATTTTCGATGAATACGGCGGAGCCGACATTTTTCTTCTGTGTACCTTTATTTTCGCTGATGCATACAGCGGTAACTTTACCCATAATCCAAACTCCTTTATTAGTACGGCGCTCAGCGACCGGGCCGGCGCGGAATGAGCGGTCAGCCGCCGATTTGTGACATGATGCGCTTGTCGCTCAGCAGATCCTCGGCGTTTGTAAAATTATGCCCGTCCGGTTTATCGGCCACGGCGTTCGCGATCATTTCCTCGATTTCCGCGTCGCTTTTGCTGAGGAAAGGTTTCAGATCAACGCCTTTGTTATATTGAAGGCATGTTTTCAAAAAACCGTTTGCCGTCAGCCGGATTCTGTTGCATTCGGCGCAGAATTTGTGCGTCATAGGACTTATGAAACCGATCCTGCCGGTAAACCCCGGCAGTGAACAGTAACGGCAGGGGCCGCCGGAGTCGTACGAATCGAGGGGGGTCATGGGGCCGAAAGCGTCCTCCAGTAAACGGCGCACTTCCGCCTCGCTTTTGCCGACATTTTCTTTTCCGAGGCCGACCGGCATCAATTCGATGAAACGAAGAGTGAGGTTGGTATTTCTGACGAACCGGGAGGCCATCGTCACGAGCTGTCTCTCATTTTGCGCCGTAGGCACGCAATTCAGCTTGACCTCAAGCCCCGGATATGACATAGCCGCGCCGATGGCGTATATGACTTTTTCAAAGCCGTCGCGCCGGGTTATTTTTTTAAATAGCGCGGCGTCCGCGGCGTCTATGCTGATGTTGACGCCGTCAAGTCCCGCCTCGACGAGTCCGGGTAATTGCTCAGGCAGTAAAAGGCCGTTTGTCGTGATGTATACGTTTTTAATACCGGCGTCTTGTTTTAAGCCCCGAACCAGTATTTCAAGATTTTTACGGACAAGAGGCTCTCCGCCGGTGAGCCGCATCCTGCTGACTCCCAAACCGGCAAAGACGCTTCCGAGCCTTATTATTTCTTCGTAGCTGAGCAAATCACGGTGCTCAACATGTTCAACTCCGTTTTCCGGCATGCAGTATACGCAGCGCAGATTGCATTTGTCTGTGACGGATACCCGCATATAGTTTATGTTTCTGCCCAATGAATCAAGCATTTCATTCGCATTCCTTTCGGCTCGGTTCTTCCGCAAAGAAAAAGTCGCCGGATTTGCCTCCCGATTTTGAGACAAGACGGATATCGGAAATGACCATACGCTTATCGACGGCTTTACACATGTCGTATATGGTGAGAAGAGACACGGAAACTCCGGTCAATGCCTCCATTTCGACTCCGGTTTTACCTTCGGTCTTAACTGTGCAAACGGCGCGGATCTTAAACTCGGGTTCGAATACTTCGAAATCCACCGAGCATTTCGTCAGCATGAGCGGGTGGCACATGGGAATCAAGTCGGAGGTGCGCTTTGTCGCCGTTATGCCGGCAATTCGCGCCGTCCCCAAAACATCGCCCTTTTTATTGGTTTTATCCGCTATGGTTTGCATGACCTCGCGTCCGACCTTTATCTCTCCCGAAGCGACGGCAACTCTGCGCGTCGGTTTTTTTTCGGAAATGTCCGCCATAACAGCATTGCCGTCCGGATCAAAATGATTGAATTTGTTTTCCATATCAAATCCGCCTTTCAGGGCAGGGCGAAGCAGCGAGAGTTCGCATTGTTCCCGCCGCCCTAAAGAAGAATAACGCGAACGGGGTCGCCCGCGTGAAGTTTTCCGGTGCCGGCCGGAATATCGACAAAGCAGTTGCAGCCCATCATGGAGCGCATTTGCCCGGACGAGTGCCCTTCGGGAAGCAGCACGCCTTCCGGGGTATATTTACCGCGAATCAACCGGCGGCCCGTGCTTTTTTTCGGGAAATCGGAAAGCAGTTTCGATTCGGCCGTGAGCAGCTGCGTCTCCGTATTTCCCGACAGCTTTGCGAGAAGTCCGCGGGCCAGGAGTTCAAAGCAGGCGGAGCAAGCGAAAGGATTTCCCGAAAGCGAAAGGACCGGAGTGTCGGCGATGCAGGTGAAAAGAGTGGGCGAGCCGGGTTTCATGCTGACGCCGCTGAATACGAGCCGCGCTCCGAGAGCGCTTGTGACCGCGGGAAGCAGATCCTTTTTTCCGACTGAGACGCCGCCCGTTGTAATAATGAGGTCGGTTTTCCCCGCGAGATCCGAAAGGGCCGAGGATATTTTCTCGAAGTTGTCCGGAGCGATCAGCTCCGCCGTGATATGCGCCCCCGTTTCCCTCAGCCTTGAAGTCAGGTAGAACATATTTGAATCGTATATTTTCCCGGCGGGAAGCGGGGTGCCGGGTTCGAGCAATTCATCGCCGGTGGATATCACCGCAACACGCGGCCTCTTGAATACCGCAAGTTCAAATGCCCCCGCGGCCGCCGCGACGGACACCGCGGCGGCGTCGAGCCTTGTTCCCCGCGGAATAAGCAATTCTCCCGCCTTAAAGTCGTCTCCGCGAAAACAGTAATTGTCAAACGGGCGCAGCCTCTCATATATCAGCACAGTTTCCTCGCCGCCGTCTGTATCCTCCTGACGTATGACGCAATCAACCCCGTCGGGAAGCATTCCGCCGGTCATAACGCGAACGGCAGATCCGGGTTTTACAGAAATGTCCGCGCGATCGCCCGCGAAAACACTGCCTGTGACTTTCAGAGCGACAGGATTTGCCCGCGACGCGCCTTTCGTGTCTTCCGCTGAAAGCGCGTATCCGTCAAGCGGAGAGCGGGGGAAGGGCGGTTGGTCTTTGTCGGGGATAAGGTCTTCAAACAGGACCCGGCCGAGAGCCTCGCGCAGAGCAACTTTTTCGGCGCCCGTCGCCTTTGCGTGAGCGAGCGTTAATTCCTGCGCTTTTTCAAGTGTTACGGACATGTTTTCACGTTCCTTCAAAAAACTCACCGGCCTTTGCCGAAGGGGCAGACCGGGTAAGAGCAGGTCTTGCAGCCCAAACAGAGCCCGCCGTGACCCAGAAGGGCCGTATCCCGCCGCGATACGGGAACACCGGATACTATTCGCGGCAGCAGCAGATCGAAAACTGTCGCTTTTGAATACATAACGCAGCCGGGCAAGCCCATGATCGGGACGCCGTTTTCAAAATAGCCGAGCAGAAACATGGCGCCGGGCAAAACAGGCGCGCCGTAGCTGATGATCTTCGCGCCGGCGGCTTTGATCGCGCCCGGCGTTTTATCGTCAGGATCAACGCTCATGCCGCCGCTGCAAAGTATCATGTCAACGCCTTCGGCCTTGATACGCAGCACGGCGTCTTTTATTTTCTCTGTGTCGTCCTCGACCGTAATGCGCGTATTTACCGAAACGCCGTATTCTTTCAGCTTTTTTTCAACTACGGGTGAGAATTTGTCTTTAATGCGCCCTTTTGCGACTTCGCTTCCCGTAACGACAATGCCGGCGGTTTTTAATTTCCGGGGGATGATCTCAAGAAGCGGCGTTTTGCCGGCGGCGGCTTCGGCCGCCTTTAATATATCCTCACTTATGACCAGAGGGATTATCCTGACGCCGCACAGCTTATCGCCTTTTTTTACCGCGGTGTTGCCGTGGCGGGTCGCGATCATAATATCCTCCGTGACGTTAACGGCGAAAAGGCGCTCGGTATCCACGCAAAAGAGCCCGTCTTCAGCCGCTGTGAGTTCGATCTTGCCTTCTTTTGTCTCCGTCCGGTCCATGCCGTCGTTTCGGCAAAGAGCGATCAGCCGCTCCGCGGCGTCATTTTCATGCAGAAACCCCTCTTTTTTCTCCCAAACATACAAATGCTCTTTTCCCATGGAAAGCAAGACAGGTATATCATCCGGAGATACGACGTGACCTTTGCGAAAGCGCGCGTCCTTTGTGACCCCGGGTATTATTTGAGTTATGTCGTGACAAATAACGTGACCGACCGCGTCTTCAGTCCTGATCAGTTTCATTTCCGCGCTCCTCAGAATAAAATATAAAGGAGATTCGTCTCCTGTGAGACAAATCCCCCGGCAAAAGGCAATCGGTATTCGATACTCCTTTTCAAAGACGGAAGGTGTCGCCGTTTCCGGCGACGCCCAAACGCGCTTTACGCGCACGGCAAGGCGCCATAGATCAATATCCTTAGACGCTTTTGCTCGGAGTCATCATATTTAATTATTACGAAGAATCATTGATTTTAGAATAATATACCACGGGAAGCGACCCGTGTCAATAGCTCCGGGCCCGGGAAAGCGCCTTATAAGAAATGAGACAGTTACCGGGAAACATGCCGTGAAACCTTGACAAAAAATATCCCGTATGTTATATTTATCCGGCAAAAACCGGCTGCCGTTATTGATTGAACAGAGACCCGATGATCCGGGGGTATAGCTCAGCCGGGAGGGTAGCCAAATCTGTTAAACGCCTTTAAAACAAGTTGGGAATAAGTAATTAATTTCCTGAAACGGAAATATTTATGGTGTTGACGCAGATGAGGGATTAAATAAACAGATTATTCGCTCTCATCTGAAAGGTGACTGCGAATTGGAGTGAAATTCATTTGAATGTAATAATATTCGGCGCAGGCCAAGGAGGAAAAAACTATCTGCGCAGAACAAATAATAACGTAAAGTGTTTTGTTGATAACGATGTATTGTTACATGGGAAAAGTGTTTTAAATGTCCCCGTTAAAAAGCCGGATGTTTTACTGAGTGAGGAATATGATAAAATTATAATAGCTGTTTCAGCTTACACCAAGGTTATTCAACAGCTGAAAGATTTAAATGTGCCTGAATGGAAAATTGAAGTGCCGAACCGGTATTATTTACAATCGCGCATGACATGGCTTAAAGACTTTGCCGGGCTGATTTATAAACGAGGTATTTCCGGCAGCGTTGCGGAAGCCGGGGTCTACAGAGGTTCATATGCGGCGCTGATAAACGAGTATTTTCCGGACAGAATGCTGTATTTGTTTGATACATTTGAAGGTTTTGATGACAGAGATATTATGAAAGAAACTGTTCCGTTTAGCAAAACCAACGATTTCAGCAAAACCTCTGTTGAAGTGGTTTTGAATAATATGATTAATCCTGATAAGTGTATTATAAGAAAAGGCTGGTTTCCGGATACTGCATATGATATTGATGATTCATTCTGTTTTGTTCATTTAGATATGGATTTGTATGCGCCCATGTTTGCAGGTTTAAACTTTTTTTGGAATAAAATGGTTCAGGGAGGTGTATTGCTTGTAGACGACTTTTACAGCGAAAATTATAAAAATGTTGAAGCGGCTGTATTTGATTTTGAAAAGTGTATAGGAGAACAGCTGAAGATAGTTCCTAATGGTGACACAAAGAGTATGGCGATTGTCAAATAGAACCGTCAGATAAATGTGTATTAAAAAAAAGCACTTCATTTGCTTACGAGATAATTATTTATGGAAATGCAAGGGGCATCTACGCAGCCGGTAGCGCGAGTCAGACATTTACAATAACATACGATGGGGAAGTTTACAACTTCATAGATTTGTGCTAAAATTCAGATACTCGGTACCGGGGGTACCATTCACTTGGGGGTATAGCTCAGCTGGGAGCGCGAGTTAGACGCTTACGATAACATACGAGGGGAAATTTACAACTTCATAGATTTGTGCTAAAATTGAGATACTCGGTACCGGGGGTACCATTCACTTGGGGGTATAGCTCAGCTGGGAGCGCAAATTATTCGGTAACCCACCCCCAATTTCCGGGGCGAATGAATGGCATTGAAAATTGAACAGAGACCTGATAACGTGGGGGTATAGCTCAGCTGGGAGCGCGAGTTAGACGCTTACGATAACATGAAATTGAAAACTGAATGATTTTGTGCTAAAATTGCACACATGGGGGTATAGCTCAGCTGGGAGAGCGCTTGAATGGCATTCAAGAGGTCAGCGGTTCGATCCCGCTTATCTCCACCATTTACTAAACGTAGTCGAACCACTCCCGACGACATAAAACTCGTCGGTGAGGGGTTCGGCTATGTTGTTTTTGTCCGTTGGTAGACGTGTCCTCAAAAATTAGGCAACCTAAATAAACCCCAAATGGCGGCAATCGCGTTTCCTGTTCAAATTATGCGATTGCCGTTCTTTTTCAGAATTACAAGTAAGGTTTACTTGACACATAAAAAATTATCTGATATACTGTGTAAGGTAAACGTTACACCGAGCGGAGGTGGACCTATGCGAAACAGAGTCAGAGAATTGCGAGAAGAAATCGGTATTACGCAGAAAGAATTAGGAGAGCGGGTATGCGTTTCCCGCCAAGCGATTAACGCGATAGAAACAGGAAAATTTGACCCTTCTATATGGCTCGCATATGACTTAGCGCAGATGTTCGGAGTTTCCATAGAATCACTTTTTTTGTTCAGGGGGGAAGATAGAAAATGAAACGAATCTTAAAATCTCCGGCAGTCAATGCCGTTGGGCTAAGCGTTCTTACAGCTTTTTATACTTTGGTATTTATGTTGCATACTGGCGCGACGGATTTTGAATGGCTCCAATATTATGAGGGTGAGTCGTCATTTTGGAAAACGTGGAGTTCTTTTGTTTATTACGAAAATCATATTCTTATCGCCAAGATATGGGTAGTGCTGACCGTTGTTATTGTCGTTTTATTATTAACGCGCCGTCGCCCTTATGACGAATATCACATTACGATATTAACCTATTGTCTTGCTGTAGCGGCTGTACTGACACTGGCCGCAATCGCAATATTTTATTTGATTATCCTGCGCGAACCCATTTATGTCGCCGGAAAGTTCACGCTCTTTATTACGATTCACTGGACAACCGTTGTGCTTGCCGACCTTGTATATGTGCTGCTTTGTCGTTGGAGGTAGAAATGAAAATTCTTTTAATTCAACCTAAAATGAACAAGCGCCCAATGGATACCGACCTTAAAATCCGTATGTCTCCTTCTCTTGCGTTACTGACGCTAATGAACCTAACGCCGGACGAACATGAAGCAAGCATGATTAACGAAAATGCGGAAACAATTAACTATGATTGCGGAGCGGATTTAGTCGGTATAACAGTAACGTTAGACGTACTGCCGCGAGCCATAAAAATTGCCGAAGAATTTCGGGAAAGAGGTGTTCCTGTTATCGCGGGCGGCATCCATGTAACGTGTTCGCCCAAAGATTGTCTGCCGCACTTCGACGCAATCTGTATCGGCCCTGCGGAAAGAGTTTGGGCAAAAATAATTTGTGACGCGCAGGAAGGTTGTTTGCAAAAAGAATATTGCGACATAAAAAACTTTTGCGGCGATGAAATTATATCACCTGCATATGACCGTATCGACAGGCGGAAATATCTTTATACAAATGTGATTCTAACCAGCAGAGGATGCCCAAACCGTTGCAGCTTTTGTTATAACAGTTGCGGGAACAGATTATACATACGGCGTCCAATTTCTGATGTAATAAAAGATATAAAATCTCTTGAAACTCGTCATATTCTTTTCATTGACGATAACTTTATCGGAGACCCGAAATATACAGGCGAACTTCTGCGTGAATTGCAAAATATGAATCTCATTTGGAGCGCCGCTGTGACAACGAAAGTTTTGGAGTATCCCGATTTGCTTGACCTTATGGCAAAGACGGGCTGCCGGAGTTTATTTATCGGTTTTGAATCAATAAATACAGTGTCACTGATAAACGTGAACAAGGATAATAAAGTAGAGCGATATGAGGCTCTTGTGGAAGCTATTCACCGTCGCGGCATTATGATAAACGCGAGTATGGTTTTCGGGCTGGACGGCGATGATGCCGATACCTTTGACCGTTCATTAAATTGGCTGATAAAAATGCGGATAGAAACGCTGACCTCTCACATACTCACGCCATATCCCGGAACAGAATTATATCAAAGCATGGAAGCCGCCGGACGAATTGTTGACATGGATTTGGGGAAATACAATACGGCGAATGTTGTGTTCGAGCCTATGGGTATGACGGCGGAGGAACTTTACAAAGGTTATCGCCGGATGTATCGGCAATTTTACTCTTTCAAAAATATAATCCGCCGCTATCCTGAAAACAAAATACAGCGCAAACCATATTTGCTTTTCAATCTGTTATATCGAAAATTCGGACGGTTAACTTCTGCCGTTACTCGTATTATTCCAATCGGGGTATTAGGAAAACTTGCGGCAAGGATTTCTTATAAAATATGAACGCTTGTTCATTGCAGCAGACGGCGGAGCCGGCTTAACAAAAACGAAGTTTTTGATAGGGTCTGGGATACATCCCAGCAAGCCGCGAGCGGGGAAATGGGCACCCGTTTCCCCTGCTTGCCAGAATGAAAACCGCCAATATCGGCACATCAAGAGTAATTTTGGTGCGCGAAGATTTCTCCTCAGGGGCCTTGAAAAGGTAAAAGTTGAGTGGGGGTTATATGCCATCGGTCACAATATGAGAAAGATGACAGTCGCCCTAACTTGATCGACACACATTCATTTTTGCCGATACTTCCATGCAGAAAAATCCCGCTCATCTTCATGTGCTGAACGGGATTTTTATCCTTTTTTGGAAATGTAATGTTACAGCCCCGACGGGGTTACTCCTTAAAAAATCAATAGGATTCGGAACAGAAATGTCGTAAATCGGTTTTTTTGCTTGTCCATTCTCCGGTTCTTATTGTAATTAGGGAATAATAATAAACAACCTTAT
>WRJA01000032.1 GCA_009782435.1 Oscillospiraceae bacterium | reverse complement strand
ATTTTTTGCTGACGGACCGGCCGGTTATGGATACTCTGTACGGAATGCCCTCGAAATCCATAATGTCATGGAACCAGGTCTTTTTTCTGCTGCTCCCCGAGACGGAGCTGTCGTTCGCTTCGAATATTTTTATCAGCTCCGAGTCGGGAATGTCGGGCGACATCGTGGATAAGACCCAAAATTCAGGGTTGCTGTAAATGTCTTCGGATTTTTTATTTCTCAAGTCAGATACCCCCGTCAGTCCGCCGGCCTTCCGGCGGCTTTTTAACAATAAACACCAAACTCGTCCAACAGCTTTTGCAGCTCCCGGTCGTTCAGTCCGCCCAAAATCACTTTAAGCTCACTTGCGTCCGGTCCGCCCATGATTCTTCTCAGCGCGCTGACGTCCGGTTTGCTGAATAATTCCCGGAGCGTGAAGATATCGAATTCTCCCGGAAGCTTTCGCAGCATGTATTCATCCAAGTTGCCCAGGCTGCTTTTAAAATCCCGGACGACCTCCGGGTCGCCGAAGATATTCTGCAGCGTACGGTCTTTGAGCTTGCCCAAGGCTTCCTGCAATTCGCGGCCGCTGAGTTTGCCGGCGATCTCCTGCAGCGCAAAGCTGTCCAATTTGCCGACGAGTTCCGACAGCTTGAATTCGCTCAATCCGGCCGTGAATTCTTTCAGTTTTTTTCCGTCCGCTTCTCTCAGTATCTCCCGCGGAGTCCGGTTTTCCGGCTTGTCCGGCGGCGGGTCCGGGGGGGCCGCATAAGGCGGCGGAGCGGCGGGCGGTTTTGCTTCTTCCGGCGCGGCTGTTCCGACGGGCAGCTTGCGCGGTCCGGGTTCTGCGGCTGCCGGCGCGATGGCCCTGCCGGTTTCCGCGCGCTTTTTTCCGGCTTTTATTTTTCCCTTGCAATAGGGGCAAGTATGATAGTCAAAATCGATTTTTCTTCCGCATGACTCGCATTGCACCTGTGGAAGACCGGTCTCGGCACTGTAAGTCATTTCTTCGTCTGCGGGCTCCTCGACGAAATTGGCGGGATCGTTATATTCCGCGATCAAACGCCGGGCTTTTATGTAATGCTTCTTTTCCACGAAAACACTTTGTGTTTCCACATATTTTTTGCTGACGGACCGGCCGGTTATGGATACTCTGTACGGAATGCCCTCGAAATCCATAATGTCATGGAACCAGGTCTTTTTTCTGCTGCTCCCCGAGACGGAGCTGTCGTTCGTTTCGAATATTTTTACCAGCTCCGAGTCGGGAATGTCGGGCGGCATTGTGGATAAGACCCAAAATTCAGGGTTGCCGTATATGTCTTCGGTATCGTCGTTTTTCAAGTCAACTCCCCCTTGCCGGACTGAGATCCCCGCTTCAAAACCGGCGGCAGCCTGCAAACCCGGATATGTATTACATCTGCGTCAGTCTGCCGACGATGATGATCCGGTCATTCTTTGCGCCTCTTGCGACGCAAGTGCAAAGGAATACCAGCCGGTCCCCGAATTCGGCCTCCTCATCGCTTTTGAAAACGGAACGGCTTTTTATATCGGAGATATATCGTTCAAAATCAGAAGAATCGCGAAAACTTATCGGCGGTATTTCAAAGGCCGAGTCGAGGATATACCCCGCGATCGGCGTCAACTCGTAATCCGCCTCCCGGGTGAAGATATACAGGACGGGATGCCGGTCATAATATGATTGATCCCTGTAATAATTCAAGGAGCCGAACATATCGCCCGAACTCATGTTATGGCCGTAGATCAAAATGTTTTCATCCGAAAAATCCGGCGAGTTGCGGTAA
Source organism: Oscillospiraceae bacterium (assembly GCA_009782435.1). Classification (GTDB taxonomy): domain Bacteria; phylum Bacillota; class Clostridia; order Oscillospirales; family Oscillospiraceae; genus WRJA01. Next base: position 21,198 of record WRJA01000032.1, on the reverse strand, counting down.
TCGAGGAAAATCGAGCCCATGTTATTGCTGCTTTTGTCCGGCAGCCGGGAGAGATAGAAGTAATTGTCGTCGGCTTGCACGACGGGATAGTTTATAGCGGTGCCCTCGGAAAATATCCACGCCGTAATGCCGGGTATGTATTTCCGCATTTCGTCAAAGTCGAATAAAGGCTCGTGTATTTCTTCTTTATCTTCATCCGGGACAAATGCAGGCTCTTCGGCGCCGGCGGCGGGGACCGGTCTTATGCGGACGCTGAATGCGCCCGGGTCCAAAACGGAGACCACGGAAGAATAGTATTTTTGGCCTTGCCCGCGCGTGAAGACGTCGAGAGCAAGACCTGCGGCAAAATACACCACAGCTCCTGTGCACAAGCCGAGTATGATGTACAACAGAATTATTTTTCTTTTTTTGCCGGTTATGACCTGTTTCATGTTTTTTGTTTGTCTTCCCTCTGTTTTCATATACGGGCCGCCGTAAACCGTATCATACATTTTCAACGCAGGGTATATCCGCACAATATAACTTCGGCGTTACATAAACGTTACAATCAAAGGGGCTGCAGCTTATTTCACTCAAAATGAGCTGAGTCCCTTTGTTTGAGTCAGTGAAACAACTTGAAGTGTTATTAAAGCTTTTATCCGATTTAACGAATTCTATTGTCGATTTGGTGCAAATGAGCTATAATAGCATTATACTGGGGGTGAGCATATGGCCACAGAGAGTTTCCTCAAGGAAGTGAGGATCGAAAACGACAATGACGCTGAGTGGCTTGCCGAAGCACTTGAAAGCGCGAAAAAAATGGCTGAAGAAAACACCGTTGCAGAGATTCAATATTCCAATGCGTCGAAAGAAGAAATACGCATTATGTTTCATGGTAATAAATGAGTGCATACAAGATAGTTAACCTTAAAACGATGACAGATGAAATCGGAGAGCGACAAGCAAAAGATGCGCTCTCTGATTTTTCATGCGGGATAAACAGAGATGTCGAATACTTTTTGCATGAAAAGTCTATAGAATTTGCAAAGCAAAATATTTCTCAAACTCATTTAGTTATGGCTCCGTTCGAACATAAGATGGTCATAGCCGGTTATTTTGCGTTGGCAAATAAAAACATACAGATAAACGAGAATAGTATAAGCAATACGTTGTTCAAGAGGATTTTAAGGTTTGGCAAGTACGAACCGGAACTGCAAATGTGTTCGGTTTCCGCCCCGCTTATCGGACAATTGGGAAAAAATTTCAAATATTCGCAATATAATTTGATTACAGGAAACGAATTGCTGAAACTGGCTTGCGAAAAACTGCGTGCCGTACAAGAAATTATTGGCGGCAGGGTTGTTTATTTGGAGTGCGAGGATAAGCAAAAGTTGAAAGATTTTTACGGGTCCAACGGATTCATCCAATTCGGCAAACGTTCTTACGACCCCGGTGAAGAACGCGATCAAGCCGGCGAGTATTATCTGCAATTTTTAAAATACATGCAACCGGACAACTTCGGCGTTACATAAACGTTACAATCAAAGGAGCTGCAGCTTAAAAGCTGCAGCCCCTTTTTTCCGATGTGTCAAATCGCGCGATCGACCCTGCCGCTGCGAAGACAGCGGGTACATACATGGACATGTCCGGGCGAACCGTTAACAACGGCTTTCACGCGTTTAACGTTCGGCTTCCACATGCGATTGGAGCGCCTGTGAGAGTGGCTTACTTTTATGCCGAAAGAAACGCCCTTGCCGCAAAAATCACATTTTGCCATCCGGCGCCGCACCTCCTTGGTTTTTATTGCGGATAAACAGCTTTATAATGATACCGGAACGCCTCGGTAATTGCAAGAAAAATTTTTCAGGCGATCGTCATCAGCCCGCCGTCGTGCGCCATGACCGTGCCGGTGATCTGTACTCCGGCGGGAGACGAGAGGAAGACGCACAAAGCGCCTATCTCTATGGGTTCGCCGAAACGATGCGCCGGCAGGTCTTCATCAAACATTTTCAGTACGTCCGGGGGCAGGTCTTTATCGAGGTCCGAATGAGTCGGGCCGGGAGCGATGGCGTTGCAGCGGATTCCGTAGTCGCCCAGCGTGATCGCAAGATATCTCGTAAAAATGTCCACTGCGGCTTTGGAGGCGTTATACGGGGAGTTGTCGTGCGTGCGCGAGTTGGATACGCGCTGGCCTCCGACCGAGGTGATGTTGATGACAGTGCCGCCGCGGCCCGAGTCGCGCATTGAGGGAACGATGGCGTGCACCACATTCGCCACGCCGTGCAGATTCGTGTTGATCACGCGGTGCCACTCGTCAAGGCCGTTTTTCGCGAAAAAATTTGTTGTAGTGGCGACGCCGGCGTTGTTAACGAGCACGTCGACATGGTCATAAAACTCGAAAACCTTTTTTGCCGCGGCGGTTACGGAGGCATTATCCGAAATGTCGACCGGGATACAGGTGTATCTGCCTTTGTATTCGGCGAAGCCGGCCGCCGCTTTTTTTCCGGATTCCTCATTGCGGCATAAGATCGCGACATTTGCGCCGCATTGCGCGAATGCGGTCGAAATACCGAGGCCTATCCCTCTGTTGCCGCCGGTGACGACGACATTTTTCCCTTTGACGTCGAAGGCGCCGGACATGGATTCGATGGGCGGTGTCTTTATCATCATTTTTCGCTCCTTTCAAAATATACGCGGGCTGCTTTTTGTTACACAGATATTATACTCACCGATACCGGAAAAGTCCATTGCGGATTTGCGCTTATTAAGGGCGCCGGTCAAAATTTGTATTGCGCGGACGAGTCCGGCGGATTTATAATATTTCCGGGCGGATCGATTAAAATGAGGAGGTAAACAAAGTGGCTGTACCGATTACCTGCAAAGCCGCCGTCCTTCCGGAATACGGCGCGCCGCTGGAGATTCGCGAGATCACGATACCGAAACTTGAGGATAAAGCGATACTCGTCAAGGTCGAGATGGCCGGGATATGCGGCTCCGATCTGCATATTTGGCACGGCAAGATGGGGATAAAGGCCCCGACGCCGTTTATTATGGGGCATGAAACCATAGGCCGGGTAGTCGCCTTGGGGCGCGGGCGCGAACACGACGCCGCAAGCGCGAAATTGAGCGTGGGCGACCGGATAATCTGGGCGCACGCCGACTGCTACGACTGTTACTACTGCGATATCGTGCGAAAACCCATGCTCTGCGAACACCGCACGGGTTACGGAATGGCGCCTCCGGAGAAGCTGATGGGCGGTTTCGCGGAGTATGAATATGTTGTGCCGCACACAAAGGTTATAAAAATACCGGATGCGCTGCGGGAGGAAGAAGCTTTGGGCGTGGCCTGCGCTTTTCGCAGCGTTGTGGCGGGTTTTGAGAAACTCGGCGGCGTCGGGACCGCTGATTCGGTCGTTATCCAAGGCGCGGGGCCTGTCGGGCTTTATGCGTGCGTGCTTGCCAAAGAGAGCGGCGCCGGTTCGGTAACTGTCGTCGGCGCGCCGGCAAACAGGCTTGCGCTGGCAAAAAGGTGGGGCGCCGACCATGTCGTCGATATCGACGAGGTCAAAAACGCAAAAGAGCGCAAAGAACTGATATACGGATTGACGGGCAACAGGGGGCCGGAGCTTGTTATCGAATGTTCGGGATATCCGCCGGCCTTCGCCGAGGGCGTGGATCTGGTCCAAAAAGGCGGCCGGTATCTTGTGATGGGAATGACCTCGCCCTGTGAGGTCACCTTCGATCCCGCGGCCGTATTGCAGAAAAACCTTCATATCATAGGCAGCGGCGGAGCGATCATAACACATTTCTATAAGGCGCTGCGTTTCATCGAATCACGGCGCGAAAAATACCCCTTCGCCGAGATCGTCAGCCGGAAATACGCGCTCGAGGATATCAACTCAGCTCTTGCGGATATGCAGGCCGGCAGCGAGATAAAACCCGCGATTGACAACAGAGGGCGCGTGTAAACGGCCTTGCGGAAATGTGAAAGGACAGGATGTTTTTATGTTTGAACCCGGCATTTGTTTGTCCACGCGCAACCCGATATTGTTCGGCCGCGGCGTGAGCGCGCGCGCGGGCGCGGAGCTGCGGAGGCTCGGCGTAACGCGGGCGCTTGTTGTCTGTGATAAGGGCGTTCTCTCAAGCGGGATATCGGAGCGGATTTTGTCCTCTTTGGCCGCTTCCGGGATAGAACATGTGCTGTATGACGGGGTCAGACCGGACCCTCCCGATTGGTCCTGCGAGGAAGCGGCTGAATTGGGGCGGCGCGAGGGAGTTAACGGCGTCTTGGCCGTCGGCGGCGGCAGTTCGCTCGACACCGGCAAGGCGGCTCGCGTTCTGCTGACGAATCCGCCGCCGATCTCGCGTTATTATCTGGCCCATGAGGACGTTGTGCCGGACGAGGCTTCCATGTATCCCATAGTCGTAATACCGACGACTGCGGGGACGGGCAGCGAGGCCACTCCCGGCGGAGTGATCACGGACAGCGCGACGAATGTTAAGCACAACGTCCCCTGCGCCACGACTCTCGGCATAGTCGACCCGGAATTGACGCTGAGCTTGCCTCCGGCTGTAACGGCGGTGACGGCGGCGGACGCCTTGTGTCACGCGGCGGAAGCCTACACGTCAAACAAGCCGAACGCGATCTCCGACGTGCTGTGCGAGCGCGCCGTGGGGCTCATCGGCAAATATCTGCCGAGGGTATTCGAGTCGCCGGGCGATATTGAAGCGAGGGAAGGCCTGCACTTGGCCGCGACCTTGGGCGGACTCGGACTTATGGGCCCGTTCTGCCACATACCGCACGAGATCGGGCTGGTCATAGGAATGATGTTTCACATGCCGCACGGCGCGGCTTGCGGCATGACCCTGCCGGAAGGCTTGGAATTCATAGCGCCGGCCGTGCCCGAGCGCGTCGTTTTTATCACCAAACTCTTGGGCGGGGAAGTGCCTGAGAAAGCAGCGCCGCAGGAAGCGGGGCTCATTGCGCGGGAAACGGTTTCGGCGCTGTACCGAAAGATCGGCTTCCCGAAACTGTCCGATTTTATGCCGAGAGACCGGCTGCTTGAAGCAGCGTCGCGCATAGCGGAGCCTTACCCGTTTATCCACAGCCCCCGTGAACTTAAGCCGGAGGATGTGGTCTGCATTTTGGAAAAAGCGTACGACAGAAAATAAATTACCGTCAGGAGGAACCGAAAATGCCGCTTACCAAATATCCGCATGTATATCAACCGATTCAAGTCGGAAGTATGACGATGAAAAACCGCATCCAATTCTCCCCCATAGTTACGAACCACGCGGGCTACAGATCGGGTCGCGTCACGCCGGAGCTGTTTGAATTTGTCAGCGCTCAGGCTAAAACGGGCGCCGGGTTGGTAACGATCGGCTCAACGCCGGTGAATTTCGAAGAGGCGCGCGATTTCTTCGGCTGCCTTTCGGTGACCAAAGACGACGATCTCCCGGGGCTGACCATGATGGCCAACGAACTGCACAGATATGACTGCAAGCTTTCGGCGGAGCTTATACACGGGGGCCAATGGGGCGCGCTGACGCTGCCCGAAGGCAGGCAGGCTTGGGTCCCGTCCGTGGTCGAGCCGTATCACGACCCGAAGCGGATAAGGGAGATCACCCGCGCTGAAATGCTGACGGTCATCGACGATTTCGTATCTGCCCTGAAGCGCTGCATGGCTTCCTGTTTTGATATGGCGATGATACACTTCGCGCACGGCAACCTTATGTCCGCCTTCCTCTCGACCATGTGGAACAGGCGCTCAGACGAGTACGGCGGTTCGGAAAAGAACCGTTGGCGGTTCCCGCTTGAACTGCTCGAAGCGGCGTATGACACCGTGAAAGGAAAGATTCCGCTTGAGATGCGCGTCGTCGGAAACGAGCATATGCCGGGAGGCACAACTCTCGAGGAACGCATCCGCTTTTTGAAAGAAGCGCAAAAATATATCGACATGATCGTCGTTTCCGCGGGCAATTTGATGTTCGGCGAGGCTTTCAGCTACAACATGCCGGGTTACTATATCCCGGAGGGAGTGAACGTTCCCTATTCCGCCGCGTTTAAAGAGGCGCTGCCTGATCTCGTCGTATCCGTTTGCGGAGGCATTTCCACGCTCGAAATGGCCGAGGATATAATCAAAACCGGCAAGGCGGATATAGTGGCTATGGCGAAAGCGCTGATGGCCGACAGCGAATTTGTCACCAAGGGAGCGCGCGGCCTGGAAAAGGATATCCGCCCCTGCATGAGGTGCATGTACTGCCTGAAGAGGAACAACAACGACTGTCACATAGCGGGCTGCGCCGTGAATCCGCCTATGGGCTGGGAATACCGCAGATCGAAACCTGTGCCGGCTTTGAAGAAAAAGAAGGTCATGGTCATAGGCGGAGGGCCGGGCGGGATGGCGGCGGCTCAATACCTCACGCAGCGCGGACACGAAGTCGTTTTGTATGAAAAGTCAAACAAGCTCGGAGGGCGGCTGAATGAGGCGTCCGCGCTGAGCTTTAAGGAAGGTTTCCGCAGATATTTCGAGTATACCGTGCGCAAAACCAACGAGTGCGGAGCGAAGATATTACTCGGTAAAGAGGTCAACGCCGAAACGGTCAAAAAAGAGGCTCCGGATACGCTCATAATTGCCGTGGGCGCTATTCCCGTTATGCCGCCCGTTAAGGGCATAGACGGCAAAAACGTAAAAGGCGTCTCGGAAGTCGACCGCGGCGAGGCCGAGACCGGGCGCAAGGTAGTTGTGTGCGGCGGCGGCCTGTCCGGCACGGAATGCGCGCTCTCTCTCGCGATGGAGGGCAAGGAAGTTACCGTTACGGATATGATCCCCATTGAAAAATTCTACGACGACATTTCGCAGTTCAACAAACCTACGCTGACGAGGCTTTTGGCTGATAACAACGTGAAGCTGATGCCGGATTGTACGGTCTCGGAGTTTACGGCGGACGGCGTCATTGTTAAAAACAAAGCCGGGGAGAGCGTTTTGCTCGAGTGCGACACCGCGGTCGTCGCTTTCGGCGTGAAACCGGATGTCAAACTGATCGGCGAGCTGAACGAGATCATACCGGAAACATATATATTGGGCGACGCGGACAAAACGGGCGTTATCGGCGACGCCATAGGCAGGGCATACTGGCTTACAAGGGATATTTAAAAAGGAGATCGGGTCATCATGTATAAATGCAAGTACCCGCATTTGTTCTCTCCCATAGTTTTGGGAAACACACTGTTTCGCAACCGGCTGTTCGCGTCGCCCACCGGATATCAGAACGTGAACGGCGACGGATACCTAAACGAAGGCGCGGCCGCGTATTACGAAAGGAAGGCCATGGGCGGCGCCGCGAGCGTTGCGACTTGCGAGGGCATAGTCGACGGCGAATTCGGCAAAGGCGGAGACGGGCATATCAGTCTTGACAGCACGTTTATCGACCGCAACCTGTCCTCCGTCGCCAACGCGATAAAGAGTTACGGCGCGGTGGCGTCTTTGGAATTGGCGCACGCCGGGATGTATGCCAACCGCGCCTTGTCGTTTTTCGGAGCGGTATCGACCGGGGTCGCCTACGGTCCGGTCGAGCGCGAGCTGGACGGCAGGCTTATTCGCGCGATGGACGATGAAATGATCGAGAGGACGATCAACAAGTACGCTCAAGGCGCGGCGCTCGCAAAGCGCTGCGGGTTCGGCATGGTCACGGTACACGCAGGCCACGGTTGGATGCTGCATCAGTTTTTATCTCCGCTGACAAACACAAGATCTGACAAGTGGGGAGGACCCGATATCGAAAACCGCGCGAGACTGACTGTTTCCGTGTGCGAAGCGATCAGAAAAGCCGTCGGGCCCGGCTTCCCGATAGAAATACGCATCAGCGGCTCCGAGTGTTACGACGGAGGCTATGATATAAGCGAGGGCGTCGCCATCGCGAAACAGCTTGACGGAAAAGTCGACCTTATACACGTGTCCTCCGGGAACCACGAGGTCGAGGAAGTCTTTGCCGTCACTCATCCGAGCATGTTCCTTGAGGACGGCTGCAATGTTAAATACGCGGCGGAGATAAAAAAACACGTAAAAACACCCGTTGCGACCATCGGCGCTTTGGGGGACCCGGAATTGATGGAGGAGATAATCGCATCAAACAAGGCCGATGTCGTAGAGGCGGCGCGCGCGCTTTTGGCGGACCCTGATTTCCCGAATAAGGTCCGCGCCGGGCGCGAGGACGAGACAAGAAGATGCATGAGATGCCTTTCCTGTTTTTCAAGCGAACTGACATACGGAGAGCCTTACTGCGCGATCAATCCGGAGAGCGGGCGCGAACTGGAAATGCGGTATGACGTCCCTCCCGCGATCAAAAAAAAAGTGCTCGTAGCGGGCGGCGGAGTCGGCGGCATGCAGGCGGCTTTGACCTGCGCGAGCCGGGGACACGAGGTAATACTGTGCGAAAAAAGCGGGCGTTTGGGCGGCGTTTTGCGCTGCGAGGAAGGCGTTTACTTCAAGAAAAACCTTGAGTTTTATCTGAATCAACAAGCTGCCGCGATCGGTAAGACAGCGATAGATCTGCGCTTGAACACGGCGGTAACGCCGGAACTTGCGGCGGATATCGGACCGGATGTTTTGATCGCCGCTCTCGGATCGAGCTCGCTGACGCCGAACATTCCGGGTTTGGACGGCCCTAATGTCATGTCGGCCGAGGAAGCGTACATATCCGCGGACAAGCTCGGATCGAGCGTAGTTATATTGGGAGCGGGGCTCGTCGGCGTTGAACTGGGCCTGCACCTTATCGAGAAAGGCAAGAGCGTAAAAATCATCGAAATGCTGGATCACATCAGCGACGGCGGCAATTTCCTGCATATACTCGGGCTGAAAGTCGAGATAAAAAAACGCGGTCTCGAGATCGAGTTCAATACAAAAGCAAAAGAGATAACGGCGTCCGGAGTTATCTGCGTGTCAAACGGAAAAGAAAAGACCGTCAGCGCCGATAACGTGATCTGCGCGGTCGGACGCACGCCGGTTCGGGAAGAAGCTTTGGCGCTGCGTTTTTGCGCGCCTGAGTTTTATATGCTCGGAGACTGCGTTTCGTCGCGGAATATCACAGCGGCGACGAGCGAAGCCTTTATGATCGCGAGGAATATCGGGCGTTTCTGAAAACCCTTACTCCGGCGCCCGCTGCGAAGACGAAAAATATACTCCCCTTGTTTCAAGGGGAGTATACAGGTTAAAGACGTGTAAGGGATCAGACGGAGGATCCCGCCGTTCAGGCAGGGTAGAGATCTTTTATCACACAGTCGAGCCCGCCGACATTTTCAAGAAAATCACGGGGCGGCACGGCTGTTTCGAGATCCCATCCGAGATAACCGTAGAAATTATCCGCAAGCTTTTCATTGTCGATGGTAATGCCCTTAAGCGGCCCGTCTTTCAGCGGAGGCTTGCCGACGGCCCGGTCGGATATGCGGAAGTCGCGCCGTCTGTAACCCTCTCTGAGATTAAACGCGTGGCGCAGAGTGAATGAGCGGTAAGCGAATTTGGTGAGTTCCTCCGGCGTGTGATCGAACCCGGTTATTGAATCGACAAATCTGCTCATGATTCCCGGCGCGAGCAAAAACTGACCGAAACCGCAAACGCCGCAGGCGTCGGTGAGTTCCCATTCAAGCAGGCCGGCGGCGTCGGCGGCCCCGGTATCCTCGAAATTATATTTTACTTCGGGCGGGCTGTTACCGAAAGGCACGCCCCGCCCGCCCTTAATGTGTCTGCCGGGCGAGGGGTCGTATTGGAAGGTGCGCGCCAAGGCCGGGTTAAAGCGCGAACCGTGCATCGGAAGCTCTATGCCGTTTGCCGTGACAAGGCATTCTTCCCCTTTGCCGAGCGCGCGGGCCGCTCCGCGAGAAGCGAGATTGAGCGGGACGCCTATGCCCTCGTTGGCGCATATCTTTTCCGCTATTGCGATCATGGCGTCAGTGTCGCCCCATTTCAAGTCTGTCCCGTCGAGTTCGTCCGCGCTGAATATGCCTTTGTTGTAGCATTCCGTCAGCCAAGCTATCGTTCCGCCGAAGGAGAGCGTGTCATAGCCGTATTGGTTGCAGAGCCGGTTAAGTATGATCACAGTGTCGGCGTCTCCGTTGAGCAGATTGCTGCCGAACGCGCCGAGGGATTCATATTCGGGGCGCGTTGCGTGGTCGGTTTTGTATTTTCCGGAATCCAGCCTGTATTGTGCGCCGCATTTTATGTAGCAGTTATTGCATCCCAAGCTCCTGATTTTGTATTTCGGGTCCGTTGACCTGCCGGCGAGGGCTTCGGCTTTTTCAAAGGATATATCCGTTCCCGGAGCGCCGGCCCAGTTCATGGTCGGAGCGTCGGCCATCATGACGCAGGAGTCGTAATGGCCCGATGTCCCGTATGTTTTCAGGTCTTTGACCGGCATCTCGCCTCTGCCGCCCGGTTGGCCGTGAGCGACGCATTCCTTGTTGTTTTCGACCAATGCCGCGTCGTCCTTGACGCTGATAACGGCGTCTCCGCCCCGGCACACTACGGCTTTCAGCTTTTTCGAACCCATAACGCCGCCGGGACCGCCCCGGCCCGCCGCTCTGTGAGTGTCGTTTATCACGGCGGCCATGTATGACATATTCTCGCCGCCCGGCCCTATCTGCGCCACGCTGATCTTATCGCCCAAGTCTTTTTTAAATAAGCTCTCGGCTTCGAATGTGGTTTTTCCCCAGTAGGCGGAAGCGTCGCGAAATTCCGGTTTTCCGCCGTCTATTAAAATGTACACGGGTTTTTCGGAAATGCCCTTTACAAACACCGCGTCAAATCCGGTTTTCCGCAAAGCCGGACCGAAAGAACCGCCGCAGCTCGAATCGTTCCAGCCGTCTGTCGCGGGCGATTTGCTGACGACGCAAAATCTCGCTCCCAAAAGCGCCTTTGTGCCGTTTGTGGGACCGCAAACGAAGCCGAGAACGCTCTCCGGCGCGAAAGCAGGTGTTTTCGCGGGCATCATTTCATACAGAAATCTTGCTCCGAGCGTCGCTCCGCCGATATACAAAAATGCCCAGTCAGGATCCAAATCCCGCGTTTTAAAGGTTTTTTCGGTAAGATCAGCTATCAGTATTTTGCCGTTATAGCCGTACAAGACAATTCCACCTTTCTTCCGTGAAGATATATAAGCACATCGCCCGATTCTTTATGCAGCAATAAGTATATAGTATTAAAAATAAAAAAGCAAGAAATATGCCCGGGCGCGCCCGGGCGTTAAATCAAAGGTAAGCGGGAAAATGACGGATCAGCTGCGTAAATTATATATTGAGCCGACCTCGAGGTGCAATTTGGCCTGTACCATGTGTTTCCGCAACGCCTGGGCAGCAGACGAGGCGCGATCCGATATGGACACGCGGCTCTTTGACAGAGCGCTGGATACCTTGCCGGCCGGGGTCCGCACGGTTTTTTTCGGCGGCATGGGCGAGCCGCTGATACACAGGGATATCATTTATATGGTGCGGCGCGCCCGTGCCCGGGGCACACGGACGGAGCTGTTGACAAACGGTACGCTTCTGTCGCGAGAGATGTCCGAGAGACTTCTCGATTCGGGACTTGATATGCTTTGGATATCGCTCGACTCGCTCGAAGCCGGCGAATATGAGAAGATCAGGCAAAACGCCGGCTTTGCAGCGGTTAAGAAAAACATTTCGGATTTTAACGCGGAAAGGGAAAAACGCGAAAGCTGCGCCGGGCTCGGCATTGCTTTTGTCGCGATGAAAAGCAATATACGGCAGTTGAGCCGTCTCTGCCGTTTCGCATATGAAAACAAAGCCGGTGATATAAACGTCTCAAACGTTATGCCTGCGGATATCGCGTCTTCGGACGAGTGCCTTTATTCACGAACCGTGAGTCTCGGGCTGAGCTCGGAGGATTCGGGTTACCCGCGTCTCAGCCTGCCGTTTATGGACCACCGCGCCGCCGAAGTCAAAGAGGCCTTGGCCGGTCTTTTTGAAACGGATTTCAACATAGCGCCGGGCGGAGAATCGGCGTATCGCAGACAGCGTTATTGTAAATTCATAGGAGACGGCGCGGCGTTCATACGCCACGACGGCGACGTCGCGCCCTGTATGGCCCTGCTACACAGCGGCGCGACATTTTTTGAAGATAAAAAACGCAACGTCCGGCGTCACTCTTTCGGTAACGTCGGACAAACGAGTCTTTATGATATTTGGGACTGCCCTGAATACGCAGGATTCAGGGAGCGCGTCAAAAATTTTGAGTTTTCACCTTGCGTCAGGTGCGGAGGCTGCGAAAACAGGGATGAAAACCTGACGGACTGCTTCGGCAACAGTAAACCGACCTGCGGCGCCTGTTTATGGTCGGAGGGAGTTTTAAGCTGTCCTTGATCAGAATATTTGAATAACGGTCCCGGTGATATATGAGACCAATGTCAGTGTAACAAGGCTTGCCAAAGTGGTGACTATGACCGCAGCGGTCGCGTATTCCGCATCGGAGCCGTTCGCGCCGGCGAGCATGGGCATCATTCCGACAGCGGGCAGGCCTATCAGTATCACGGTCGTGCCGATGATTTCGGCTTCAAAGCCCGCCGCGCTCATAATGCAAAAAGCGCATATCGGCAATATGATCATTTTGACCGCGATTCCGACATAAAATTCCCTGAATTTCAAGAGTTTTTGAACTTTCGATGTTGCGACCATGCCGCCTATGTACAAAAACGGCAGAGCTGTCCCCGCGTTTGCCACGGTAATAAAGGATTGGTTGATTATTTTCGGAAGGTCAATATCGAGCATTATTATGACAAGGGATAAAATAACCGCTGTAAGCGCCGGATTCAGTGTGTTTTTCAGTGTCTTGACACTGAATTTCAGCTTATTGTCCTCCGGAAAAGTCAGTGAGAAACCGTATGTCCATAAAAGGAATTGATCCGCGATGGAATACATGGCGACAACGATCATCGATCTTTGACCGTAAACCGCAAGCAAAAGCGGTATCCCGATAAATCCGACATTTCCGAAAGTGTTGGAAAGGGAAAAAAGGGAAGCCCTGTTTCCCTTGAGTTTCAGTGCCTTCGGCATGATCCTTGCGATGATCGTAAGGGCGGCGTACATACAAATGCTGACAAGCAGCAGGTAGGAGTAGTTGATCACATCCGCCCGTGAAGCGCCGTTTACGTTATTGATGAATATGACGAACGGGAGTATGACGCGGGTAAACAGCTTTGAGATGACCGGAAGCGAATCCTCGGGAACAAGCTTAAATCTTATAATGCCGAATCCTGTTAAAATAATAATAAAAAATATTCCTGTTTGATTCAATACGATGCTGAATTGTTCCATTTAAATATTTCTCCCCGGACAACCGGTCATGATCGGTCAGTATTAAGAAATCACACTGAAAGCAGCTTATCGATAACAACAGCGCCGTCTCGCAGCACCATCAGGATATCTCTTGTGTTTCTGATGTCCTCCAAAGGATTGCTGCCCAATACCGCAATATCCGCCGCCTTGCCCGGAGTGACGGTACCGAATACATCATTGCTGCGGAGCATTTCGGCATTTTTGCCTGTCACGGCCGTAACGGCTTGCAAAGGGGTGTATCCGGCTTCGGTGAGCAGTTCCGTTTCAATGTGGATACATTCTCCGCGGGGGAGGAAAGGGATACCTGAATCACAGCCGACGCCTATACGAACGCCCGCTTGTATCATGCGCCTGACGGCAGTCAGCAGCGCGGGCCATACAAGCGGCGCTTCGGCGGCGCTCCCGTCGTGCAATTTTGTTGCTGTCATAGTCGGGACGACCCACACTTTATTGTCGATCAAGAGGCGAAGCGCTTCATCGGTCATCTCGTGATCTGAGGTCGCGACATTTATCGTATGCTCGACTGTATCCGCGCCGGCTTTGACCGCGCGGACCAAGTCCCCGACGTCGTCCGCGTGCATCATGACCGGCAAGCCGCGCTTATGCGCTGCGTCTGTGATAAGGCGCAGCTGCTTTTCTGTCAGCCCGGGTACTTCGTCGTCGGGGTATTTGAGTTTGTTTTTCCTGCCGGCCATGACCTTTATCCAATCGACGCCGAGATCGGCCAATTTGCCGACCTCGGCGTCGATGTCGGTTTTTTCATCTATCGATACTATTGAGCCTTTTGCTATGACAGGGTCATCAAAATAAACCGTGCTGAGCGGATGTCCTCCTTTTGCCTGAAGAAAAGGTCCGCAAGCCAAAACACGCGGTGAGCGGTGTTTGCCGGCATTTACCTCATCGCGAAATTCGATGATATCCGGCGTAAAATCCCCGGCGCTTCGCATTGCGGTCACACCCCAAGAAAGCGCGGCTTCGCAGTGTTCGGCATAGTCGTATGAGGTAAAACGCGACACACTGCCCGGGCGTTCCAACAAGGGGCTTCCGCCGAAATGCGTATGAGCGTCCGAGAAACCGGGGAGAAGCGGTTTCCCTTTCAGATCGATAACTTGGGCATTCTCCGGAGGCTTTATGTTTTGCCCGGCCGCGTCTATGGTTTTACCGCTGATGATCACCGTAGCGTTTGGCAAGGGCGCGGCTCCGGTCCCGTCAATAAGAAAAGCATTTTTGAAGACAAGCATATCAGTTCTCCTTCCGCGCCGAAAGGGGTTGCCGATTTCGGATAAACACGGCGCATCAAGTTTAATATAAGATCGACCGGTCGGAAAACCGGTCGAGACCGGCGTGCCGCTCAGATACGTCTGCGGCCCGTGGCGGACGGTATGTTAAGCTGAAGCCTGTATTTTGCCACGGCGCGTCTGGAAATATTCATTTCCGCCGCCGCCATGCGCTCACACAGCATCCGGTCCGATAAGGGATTGCGCTTATCCTCCCGGTCGATGATACTGCGCAGGAGGTTCTTAACTTCGTTCTGCGTGAATTTTTTTCCGCCCTCTCCCAAGTTCCTTGAGAAGAGGTCGTTGACAGGGAAAACCCCGTGTATACATTGTAAATATTTTCCGCGCATCGCCCGGCTGACTGTCGACTCGTGTACGCCCGTCAGCCCGGCCACATCCTTCAGCGTCATGGGTGAAAGTTTCTTTCCTTCCCGGAAAAAATCACTCTGAAGCTTCAAAATCGACTCAATACAGTTTATAACGGTGTTTTTTCGCTGTTCAATGTTGCGAAGCAGCCATTCGGCCTGTCTCAGCTTACCGGCAAGGTACTCCCTGACCTCCGGATCGTCGGATTCCTTAACGAGCCGGCAATAATATGAGTTGAGGTGAAGTTCGGGTACGCCGTGTTCCGTTAACTGCGCCTCAAGTCGACCCGCGGTATCTGTGACGACAATATCCGCCCGGATATAGTCAGGCCGGCCGCCGATATCAAATCCGGCTCCCGGCCGGGGATTTAAAGTCCTTATAATATCGCAGGCGAGCCGCACCTTTTCCTGTGAAACTCCCAACTTCTTCGCGATATTATTATAGCGGGTTTTCCCCATCTCGTCCAAATACTCCCGTGCGATGCGCTTTTCAAGATCATGCCTGCCCTTCATTCGCTCGATCTGCAAAAGGAGGCTCTCCGACAGATTGGACGCGCCTACGCCCGCAGGTTCCATTCCGCGCACAACTTCAAGCGCGTCCGCAAGGACCTCCGGTGTGAAAGGGCATTTCCCTTCGTGCTCCCGGTACCACCCGTTTTCGTCCAGATTATCGATTATCCAATCAACGGCGAGCTTTGTATGCCGAGGCAGACGCATGGCGTGCATTTGAGCTTTAAGAAAAAAATTCAGTGTCTCATCGATCATAAATTGATGACCGTAGTTTTCCGGCAGGTCTTCGTCTTGCTCGGGGGAAACAGACGCCTGAAAATATTTATTGAATACGTTTTTGCTTTCCAGCCACTGCAATTTGCGGAGGGCGACCACAGAATCGTCCGATGAGACGGGGTCGTCAACTTCGATGACCGGATTCTCCTGAGCGATCTTTTCCAAATAAGTTCTGAGTTCCTGAGCGTTCATGCTCAAGATTTCCATAGATTGGACCATTACGGGCGATATTGTTTGTATCCGGCCTTGATTAATATGCAGTTCCACGATTTCAATCTGCCCGTTTACGATCCGAAGCGCCGCCGGCCGGCGACGCGGACTGCCTCGAAAGCTTCCCCACAGTGTACCTCCTTCAATAACAAGCGTCGGATGTTATCTGTAATGTTTGGAGGAATTCGTGCATCTTAATGATTTTTTTCGAGCGCTCGGCAAGAAATTCTTGCTCCGTCGTATCGTAGTCGTATACTCCGCTTCCTGCTTTCAGCCCGAGCTTTTGTTCCTTTACAAGGGTTTCCGCGAATTCCGAGGTGTCCGAAGCATTGCAAAGCGACGGAAATACATCGCGGCATCCGGTTAAGATCAGGTCCCAGCCGACTATGTCAAAAAGAGCCATCGGTCCTTCAAAAGCATAACGCATACCGTTTGTTGCCTTGATCGCTTCATCTATTTCTTCAGCCGTGACCCATCCCTGAGTGATCATATATCCCGCCTCGCGGCACAAAGCATTTGCGAGCCTGTTCACAATGAACCCCGGCACATACCGGTTCATGACGCACGGCTTTTTGCCGAGACGTATGAGAAGCTCTTTGACAGTCTCAACAACCTCATTTGATGTTTCCGGTCCGCGCACCACTTCGACGAGCCGCATCAGATACGCGGGGTTGAACCAATGGGTGATCAAAAACCTTTCTTTGCGGGATATATTGACAAAGCTGAATACATCAGACGCTGAAGTGCCGGAGCAAAAAATGCAATCGGGCCGGCAATGCCGGTCAAGCTTTGCGAAAACCGACTGTTTTATATCAGGTCTTTCGAATACGGTTTCAAACACAAGATCGACTGAATCCGCAACAGCTTCCATGTCTCTGTCCGGTATAAATTCTATGTTATTCTCGGAACCGTATCGTTCCCGATCCGTATACAGCCCGGCCGAAATCATGACGTCAATGTTTGCCGCGAGTATTTTTCTCGCGCGATCAAGCAATTCTTCTGTCAAATCGACCAAGTATACCTTAAAACCGGCCGCCGCCGCCGCCTGCGCGATACCCGCGCCCATAGTCCCGGCGCCCGCTATCATTATTCTATTGAGTGCAGCCATTTTTGATCCACCCTTTATGTTCCCTTCGCTGTAAGAAGAGCTTTATTCATCCGCACAGCTCGAATATCCCGGCGGCGCCCATGCCGCCGCCGATACACATGGACACTAAGCCGCGGCGTCCCCCGTTATCGAGAAGGTAATCGACAGCCTTTGCGGTGAGTACGGCGCCGGTCGCGCCCAAGGGATGGCCGAGAGCCAAAGCTCCGCCGTAGGGGTTGACGATCGAGCGATCGAGCCCGAGCTCACGCACGCAAACCAGAAATTGTGATGCAAAAGCCTCGTTCAGTTCTATGACGTCCATATCTGATAAGGACATGCCGGTGAGTTTCATTACTTTCGGTATGGCGTAGACGGGACCCATTCCCATCAGTGTTGCGTCACATCCGGCAACCGAGAATCCGATGAATTTGGCTATCGGCTCGATACCGAGTTCACGGGCCGTTTCCGACGACATGAGGACCGCGTATGCCGCGGCGTCGGTCGTGGGGGAGGATGTTGCGGCGGTCACGATACCGTTCTCACGAAAGCAGGGTTTCAAGCCGGCCATTTTTTCCGGATCGGTCTTCAGATTGCCGTCTTCATCCGCCAAAATGCCTTCATCACTGTCAATGATCCGGCCTTCGGCATTGACAACGGGTATGATAGAGTTTTTAAATTTTCCGTTTTTTCTCGCGGCGGCGGCTTTTGTGTGGGATTCCAGCGCAAAGAGCTCCATTTCAGCACGGCTTATGCCGTATTTCTCGGCCAGGCGTTCGGCGGTTTCGCCCATTGACATGTATCCGCCTTCATAGTTGTTTGTTATCCACTCGTTTTGATATTCCGGGGGATGCGGAACAAAGCATTTCGACATTGACTCGACCCCGCCGGCGACGGCGCAATCATATTGTCCGGCCATGATCGCGTTTGCCGCCGTCGCGATGGACTGCAGCCCGGAAGAGCAAAATCGCAGAATAGTCTGTGCCGGAACGCTTTCAGGCAGTTGGGCGCGGTTCGCGATCAGGCGGCTGGGATTAAGGTTCATTTCGTTCAGCGGAAACGCACAGCCGGTAATAACATCGTCTATTCTTTCAGGGTCAAGCTGCGGAAGCTTGTTAAGGACGCCTTTAAGGGTGGCGGCGGCGTAGTCCAAAGGGTGCGTTCCGGCGAAACCGCCTTTGCGGGCGCGGCAGCAGGCACTGCGGCCGTAGGCCGCGATTACGGCTTCTCTCATACCGTTATCCTCCGAAAAATCTAATTAATAATTCATTTGCCGGCTTTGTAATCATGCCAGCCGCGACCGGTTTTTCTGCCGAGATCACCCTGTTCGATGAGTTTTTCCACCGATTTCGGCGTTGACCAATCCGTAACCGGCAAGCTGCTCAGGCTCTCGCAAACATGCGGAAAAGAATCAAGCCCGGAGAGGTCCATCATCTCAAAAGGGCCGAGCGGATGGTTCAAGCCCAGCTTAACCGCAGTATCGATATCTTCAGCGGAAGCGACGCCTGCCTCATAGCAGCGTACCGCCTCCAACATAAAGGCGAACAGGCAACGGTTGACAATGAAACCCGGCGTATCGGTCTTGCATTCAACAGCTGTTTTCCCCATGCCGGAAGCAACCTCGAACACGGCTTTGACCGTGTCGTCGGAGGTTTTTTCTCCCCGAATGACCTCCACGAGCTTCATGGCCGTTACGGGGAAAAAGAAGTGCATGCCGATTCCGCGGCCGGGATTTACGATCCCGGACATTATATCGGTTATCGGCAGCGACGAGGTGTTTGTGCAGAAGACGCAGTCATCACGGCAAACGCCGCTCAATTCCCTGAAGACGCCTTGTTTGACATCCATACGCTCAAACGCCGCCTCGATGATCATATCGCAGTCTTTGAGGTCGCCGACCTTTTCCGTCGTTATTATATTGCCGAGCGTTTCCTCAACTTTTTCTTTTGTTGTTTTTCCGTCGGCAATGCGTTTATCGAGTCCCGACTTCATTTTCGCTGTTGCCTTTTCACAAAATTCAAGGTTTACATCGCGCAGTATAACTTTATATTTGCATGACGCGGCGATTTGGGCGATCCCCGCTCCCATAAGGCCGGCGCCGACTACGCCGATTTTTTTTATCTCCATTGCTTTTTGCTCCTTTGCGACAAGAACTGAATATATTTTCTTCAGCAACCGGTATAGAGGGGTTTGCGTTTTTCTGTCAGCGCGGCCATACCTTCTTTTTGGTCTTTTGTATCAAAAAGGAGAGTGAATTCCGCTTTTTCGGTTTCCTTGCCCGCGGCGACCGTTTCAAGCGCCGCTCTGTTGATCGCGGCTTTTGCCGCGGCCAAGGCGCAGGCCGGTTTTTCCTTAAGAGCTTGCGCGATTTCAAGCGCAAGCGCGTATATCGTATCGAATTCTTCTTGAGCGGCGGCGGCTTCGGCGTCTTTATAAGTCTTTTTTGCGTCTCTGATCTCCGCCTCGTCGCCTGTTTTTTGTGCGTCCGACAGATTTTGTTTTGCGATCAAAGCCGCCCGTTCGAGTTCGTCGTGTTCGCCGGGGCCGACATAGCGGTTTAAAAGACCGATTTTGTATGCTTCTTCGCCTGTAATTACAGGCGTCAGCATGATCAGTTCCCTCGCCTTTGCGGCGCCGACCAGTTCGACGGCGCGAACGCAGCCGTTGGCGCCCGGTATTATCCCGAGCCCCACCTCGGGAAATGACATCCGAGTACGAGATCCGCCGACGCGGAAATCACAGGCAAGCGTCATTTCACATCCGCCTCCGAATGCGTATCCCGCGACAGCCGCTATGGTGGGAACAGACATGTTCTCAAGCGTGTTGTTGATTTTAACGGCAAGGCTTGAAACCTCCAGAGCGCGTCTGGGACTCGCCTGCGCCATTTCCGTAATGTCCGCTCCCGCCGCAAATGCGCGAGCGTCGCCTGTGATGATGAGTACACGGACCGATCTGTCCGCATCGATCTCTTCCAGAACCGCGGCTATCTCTGCATTGACGTCGCTGTTCAGAGCGTTGAGCGCCTCGGGACGGTTTATGCGTATCGAGGCGATCCCGTCTTGTTTTTCGTACCGGATAAGCTTAAAGGACATATTTCGGTTACCTCCCGATCGTCTGACCGCCGTCTATTACGACGGCGCTTCCCGTCATATAAGAGAAGCAGTCGCAGGCAATGGCCGTTACGGGGCCCGCGATCTCTTCGATCTCACCCAGCCGGCGAATGGCCGTGCTCTTGACGGAGAGGTCGTAGATTTTTGTGTGGTTTCCTTCTTTATCCAGAAAAACATCTTCATTCAGAGGAGTGACCACATATCCGGGGCATACCGCAATGACAGTGATGTTGTCTCGGCCGAGTTCATTTGCAAGCGTCTTTGTAAGGCTTATGACCCCTGCTTTCGAAGCTCCGTAGGCTATAACGCCCGGTCCGCCCACAAGACCGCCGACGGATGCGATATTTATTATTTTACCACCTGTGCCCTGCTCCGTAAAGCGTTTGGCTGCGGCTTTGCTGAAGAGGAACACTCCCAGAAGGTTTGTGTCTGTGACAGCACGAAAATTTGCCTCGTCACAGTCATCGGTAAGCACCTTTGCGGTTTTGCCGGAAACTCCCGCATTATTGACAAGTATATCAAGTTTGCCGAAAGTCTCTGTCGTCATGTCGATCACATGATCTATATCTTTTTGCTTTGAGGAATCGGCCGGAACTCCCATACACAGGCCGGTCGTACAGTATTTCGCGTTGATCTCAATGACAGCCTCTTCCACTGCCGACGCCGTGCGCGCGGTTATGACGACATTTGCTCCGAAACGGGCAAAGGTTGCCGCTATGCCGTAACCTATCCCTTTTGAACCGCCCGTTATTATCGCGGTCTTTCCCGAAAGGTCAAACACAGGCATTTTAATGGGACGGTTTGCCATAAATAAGCACTCCCTTTCTGATTTTCCGGCCGTCATTCGCGGCCTTTTCACACCGTTTATGCCGGCCGGATAAACTGATTGAGTTGACGTTTTTTCGACCGCTCACTTCTCCGGTTTCCCGCCGGAGTCTTTGGCGGCCTTGAGAGCGTCGTACCTTGCGAGCATGGCGCGCGGGGTCGCCGTGTCCCTCTCATAACGCGGGCATTTTTCATATCCCGGCAGCCCGGCCAAATATTT